>CAZRUZ010000174.1:0-5045 GCA_964603275.1 uncultured Anaerolineaceae bacterium
TCCACTGCAGCGGCAGTTCGAGTCGCTCAGGCCGCAGCTGGATGTCGAAGCCGTTCTCATACGGGTGCCCCGGCACCCCCCGGAAGCGTTCCGCGAACGTCTCCGCATAGCAGTGCGCGCACCCCGGGCTTACCTTCGTGCACCCCGTGACCGGGTTCCAGGTCGCCTGGGTCCACTCAATCGTCGAACCGTCGCTCATGGAGTGCCTCCCGCAACGATCACATTCGTATCGCCATTATGATCGAACGCCGCCTTCCGGCATCGCCCGGATCCGGCGCCACCATCAGAACATGTGTACTGCATACGCGCGAAATCGGTTGTCGCACTCATGCCACCAGCCCCTTGCAGCTCCCGCCACCACCCCGAAACGCTTTCGCCATGCAACCAGAGCCCACAGCCGCCCCTCGGGGTCCAACTCACCTGCATTTGCACATGCGAACGCACGCCAACGCACGTGCGTCGGCCATGCGTTCCCGTGCGTTGGAATGCGTTCCCCGTGTGAACAAGTTCCCGCCGGGTTGGCGCGTCCCTGTCGCTGGGTCGCGGGACACTGGAACGGCGGCGGCACGGCCGCGATCTCCGCTTCCCGGATGCTCCTGTCGTCCCGGCCACCCGCCGGGGGCCGTGCCGCCGTCTCATTGTTTGGAGGGAGAACACGCACATGCAGGCAACAGCACAGTCAACCTCGGCCGAGGAACGCTGGGGGTCGCCCCCCCCCCGCCGCCTCTGTCATCGGAACAATTCGGTGCGGGTGGGCGTCCGGGTTTTCGGGGCGTGCGCCGGGCGGGCGGTGCTTCAACTACGGGAGGCGGCGATGGAGTACGATTCTGGCGCGAGGCGGGATTCGCCTCAGCCTCTTCTTTCGGGCCTTCCCATGTTGCCCCGCATCCAGTACGCCCAGGCGCCTGACCGCGTGTCCATCGCGTTCTGGGCTGTTGGCGATGGTGTGCCCCTGATGGTTATGTACCCGCCGGGCTTCAGCAACATTGAGTACGAGTGGGAGATGCCCGATTCGGCCCGCGCCTACGATGCGGCCCGCGCCTGGGCCACCGTGATCCGCTTCGACCACCGCAACAACGGCCTGTCCGAACGGGGCGTCGCCGATGTCTCGCTCGAGGGCTTCACCGCCGATGCCGAGGGCGTGCTCGCCCGGCTGGACCTGGCGCGGGTGCACATCCTGGCCGGGACGGATTGCTGCAAGGTGGCCATCCACTTCGCGGCTCACCACCCGGACAAGGTCGCGTCGCTCACCCTCTTCCGGGCGAACCCGGGCCCCGGCGGCTCCTCGGCAGCGCCCGACTGGGCCGACATTTCCGGCGTGCGCGATCGCGACTGGCGGCTGTTCACGGACCTGCTGGCAACGGCCATCAACGGGCTGGACGATGGGGGCCAGACGGCACGTATCGCGCGGTTCATCCGCGAGAGCAGCGACCGCGAAGAGTTCGTGGCGGCCTGCGATTCGCTCGCCGCGGCCGATGTGCGGCCGCTCCTGGACAGGCTGCGCTGCCCCGTGCTGGTGCTCCACCGGATGGACTCGCCGTTCTTCCAGCTCGAGCGGGCGCGGGGGCTGGTGGCGGCAATCGCCGATGCGCGGCTTTCCGTGCTGCCGGGCAAGTCACCATTTCCGTGGGATGACGGGGTGATCGGGGCCGTCCGGTCGTTCGTGCTCGAAGTGGCGGCGGCCGAAAACCGGGCGCGCTTCGGGCTGCGCAGCGGCACAGCCTTCCGGACCATCCTGTTCACCGACATCGAGGACCAGAACGAGCTGATGCGGCGCCTTGGCGATGAGCGCGGCCGCCAGGTGCTGCGCGAGCACGAACGGATCACGCGGGAGGCGTTGCGGGCCCACGGCGGCGAGGAGGTGAAGTCGATGGGCGGCGGGTTCCTCGCCTCGTTCACCTCCGCTCAGCGCGCGCTCGAATGCGCGGCGGCGCTCCAGCGCTCCCTCCACGCAGCGCGGCTGGGGGCAGGCGAGCGCGAGGGCGAGCCGCCCGATGGGCTCCGGGTGCGCGTCGGGGTCAACGCGGGCGAGCCCATTGCCGAGGACGATGACCTGTTCGGGACGGCCGTCATCGCGGCCGCGCGGATCGCCTCGTTGACCGATGGCGGCCAGGTGCTGGTGGCCAACGTGGTGCACGAACTGGCCGCGGGCAAGGGGTTTACCTTCGCGGACCGGGGCGAGCAGGTGCTGCGCGGGCTTGAAGACCCGGTCCGGCTGTGGGAGCTGCACTGGAGCGAGTGACCGCCCCTGACGGCGCCTTGCCAGTGTTCTTGGTACCCTCGGGCGGATGAGCAGATTCCCCGTAACCCTCGCGGCCATGGCCGTCGCCCTGTTCGCGCTCACCGGCCGGGGACAGGCGCCGGAGACGCGGGCGGCCGAGCCCTCCATCACCTGGGAAGCGTGCGGCCAGATCCAGTGCGCCACGGTCGAGGTCCCGCTCGACTACTCGCGGCCATCGGGACCGGCGATCGAGCTTGCCCTGACGCGCATCCCGGCGCGGGAACCCTCGATGCGGATTGGCGTCATGCTGGCCAACCCGGGCGGCCCGGGCGCATCGGGAAACGACTTCGTACGGGTCTGGGGCCGGCTGCTTTCCAACGAGGTCCGCAACCGCTTCGATATCATCGGCTTCGACCCGCGGGGCATCGGCGGGAGCACGCCCGTGGTGTGCCACGACCGCCTGCAGGACCTGGTTGCGGCCGACCCCGACCCCGACACGGATGCGGAATGGGAAGCGGCAAAATCCATCACCCGGCTCTTCGTTGAGGATTGCGCAAAGAAGTACGGCGATATCCTGCCGCACCTGGGCACCAGGAACGTGGCGCGAGACATGGATACCATCCGCGAGGCGCTGGGCGAGGAGCAGATCACCTACTTCGGCTATTCCTACGGGACCACGATCGGGGCGGTCTACGCGGACATGTTCCCCACGCGCGTGCGGGCGATGGTGCTGGACGGGGGCACGGACCTCTCGCTCAGCGTGGAGGACACCATCCGGACGCAGATCATCGGGTTCGAACGGGCACTGAACAGCTACCTCTCCGACTGCGAGAAGGACGATTGTGCGATCGCGGAGGATGGCGACCCCCGCAAGGTGGTGGAGGCGGTGATCGCGAAGGCGGAGCAGGCGCCCATCCCCGCGCCGGGCGCCGACCGTCCCGCGGGCCCGGGCGAGGTACAGCTCGGGATCATCTCCGCGCTTTACAGCAAGTTCACCTGGGGGATGCTGACCGGCGCGCTCGAACAGGCGCTCAAGGGCGATGGCAGCGGCCTGGTCGAACTCACAGACGCCTACTTGCAGCGCGAGCCAGACGGCTCGTACCCGAACCTGATTGAAGCGAACATCGCGGTGAACTCGGTCGATGGGGAATGTTCCAAGGATCCGGAAGCAGCACGGAAGCTGGGCGATGCGGTGGCGAAGGACGCGCCTACCTTCGGGCGCTCGGCGGCGACCTCGGGGCTGGCCTGCGCCTACTGGCCCGCGAAACCCGACCCGGTGACCGTGCCGCGCGCAGCGGGCGCGCCGCCGATCGTGGTCATCGCAACGACGAACGACCCGGCGACGCCCTATGAGTGGGGCAAGGCGCTGAGCAAGCAACTCGAGAGCGGGGTGCTGGTGACCTACCGGGGCGAAGGCCACACCATCTACGCCCAGGGAAGCGAGTGCATCGATGACCTGGTGGATGCCTACCTGGTGCGGCTGGCGGCCCCGGCCGAGGGCTCGGTCTGCGGACGCGGCGCGCCGCCGCCGGAAAGTGGCGAGCCCGCATTGCCGCCGGCAACCGGCGAGTCGGGGCCGGATGAATCGGCGGAGACGTTCTGGTACTGGGTGATCGGGTTGCCGTTGTTCGCGCTGGCGGTGGCGTTCGTGGTGGTCGCGTTCGTGCAGCACCGCCGGTAAGGAAGTCTCGCAAGGGCGTCATGGCCTAGACTCCGGGGGACGGGCGGGACCGGGGGAGGGACACAGACCGTTGGCCGAAGCCACCTCGCGGACGGCAGTTGAGCCTGCGCAGGGACGGGCGCGCGTGTTTTTCGGGTGGTGGATCGTGGCGGCGGGGGCTGGGCTGAACGTGATGCAGGCGATGTTCCTCGGGCAGGGCTATGGCGCCTACGTGGTGCTCCTGCGCGATGAGTTCGGCTGGAGCAAGACGATGCTCTCGGCCGCATCTTCGTTGCGAGAGGCGGAGAGCGGCATCCTCGGGCCCGTCCAGGGCTGGCTGCTCGACCGCATCGGACCACGGGCGGTGGCGCGTATCGGCGTGGTGGTCATGGGCATTGGATTCATGTTGTTCAGCCAGGTGAACACCCCGCTCACCTTCTATGGTGCGTTCCTGGTGATGTCGATCGGCGGGAGCATGGCCGGCTACATGACGGTCACCTTCGCCGCTGTGCACTGGTTCGAACGCCGCCGCGCGACGGCAATCAGCCTGACATCGACCGGGTTCGCGCTCGGCGGCATGGCCGTGCCGATCACCGTCCTCCTGCTCGAGTGGCTGGGCTGGCGGGGCACTGCCTTTCTCTCGGGCGTCCTCATCATGGCCATCGGCTTGCCGCTGACGCAGGTCCTTCGGCACCACCCGCACGACTACGGCCTGCAGCCCGACGGCGACAACGAAGACGCCCCGGCCCAGGCTGGCGACGGGAGCCGGCAGGTGGTCGCGCGGTCAACCGAGGATGACTTCACGCTCGGCGAGGCGGTGCGGGAACCCGCGTTCTGGTGGGTCTCGCTCGGTCACGCTTCGGCCCTGTTCGTGGTCTCAGCGATGGGGGTGCATCTTATATCGCACCTGCGGGAGAGCCAGGGGTACTCACTGGGGCAGGCATCGACGATCGTGTTCCTGATGACCTTGCTTTTCCTGATGGGCACCGTTAGCGGGGGCTTCCTGGGCGACCGCGTGAACAAGCGCGCGCTGTTGGTGACCTGCATGGCGATGCACAGCGGGGGGTTACTCATGCTTTCGCACGCCGCGAACGTGTGGATGGTGGTGGCGTTCACGCTCATCCACGGGCTGGCCTGGGGCTGGCGCGGGCCGCAGATGGCGGC
>CAZRUZ010000175.1:0-4613 GCA_964603275.1 uncultured Anaerolineaceae bacterium
TCCTCGCCGCGAGCATCTTCCACTTCGGCACCTATACCATCGCCGAGGTCAAGGACTACCTTGCCCGGCGGGGCCTCCCGATCCGCCCCGTCGACCAGCCGGCCTAACCGCTCGCCGCCGCGTCCAGCCTCCGGTTTGCCTCCTCCTGCCGGCTCGTCAGGGCCGCCACCACCCAGAGTGTCAGTGCCGTCACCACAACCATCAGGGCATCGAGCACCAGCACGACCGCCGCCACGTCCCCCAGCTCCTCCGCTTCCATGACCTCGGAGTCCGGCATCCCGGCGAAGCCACTCCAGAAGGATGTGACCAACAGGTACGCAACCCACCAGACCGCCAGCCAGCCAGTCACCCCGGCGTGCCGCCAGTCCTCGGATTCCTCCATCCCGAGCGAGGCGTCGCCCGCCCGCCACGCCTGCCGGATGACGCGAAACGGCTGGAACCACGCCGCAATGGGCACGAACCACCAGCCCACCGCCCAGCCCGGGCTGAAATCCGGCCGCGCCGCGCCCAACGCCGGGACGTTGCAGGTTGCCCGGCGCGTCCACCAGATGAAGAACCCCGGGATGGCCAGCAGGAGGAGAATCTGCAGGAACTTGGCAGCTCCGTAGAGCACCTCGGCGGCCTCCACGTCCGAATACGCGACGTAGCCGGTGGAATCCCGGTTTGCTACCCCCATGAGGTTTCCGTCGGCCGCCATCGCCAGCAGGGTCGCGACCATGAACGCCCCGAGCAGGCTGTAAAGCCACCGGGCCGGCGTCCGCAGCGAGGCAAACGGCGGCCGCCGCATGAAGAACGGTAGCCGCGAACTCAACTCCGGCTCCCAGCGCTCGGCCGCGGGGTTCCAGCGAAAGGTCACGCCCGAATCTCTCGTGTACCAGTCTCCCGCCCACTGGAACCGCCGTGACGAGCTCTCGCTCCAGCGCCGTGCCGCCGGCGGTGCGCCCGTCCCCCCCGTGTCTGGCCACGAACGCCGCTCGGGTGCCGCCAGTGGTTCTCCACCCCCCTGGGCCAATCCCCGCCCGCAACCCCCGCAGAATGCCGCATCAGCTACGGCCTTTGTGCCGCAGTGCACACAGAACATCATCTATCCCCTACCATTGCAGATGCGCCAATCCTCCCGGCGCCCCACGACAGCCGGTGTCGATCTCCCCAGCGATCCTTGTGGACTCCATGACCGAAGCCTCAACCATCACCTTCGACTCCGATGGCCTCATCCCCGCCACTGTCCAGGACGCCGAGACCCGCGAGGTCCTCGTCCTCGCCTGGATGAACCGCGAGGCGCTTGACCGCACCCTTGCCACCGGCCGCGTCACCTTCTGGAGCCGGAGTCGCCGCGAGCTCTGGGAAAAGGGCGCCACAAGCGGCAACACCCTGTCCCTCGTCTCCATCCGCTTCAATTGCGAAGCCAACTCGCTGCTCGTCC
Source organism: uncultured Anaerolineaceae bacterium (assembly GCA_964603275.1). Classification (GTDB taxonomy): domain Bacteria; phylum Chloroflexota; class Dehalococcoidia; order Tepidiformales; family Tepidiformaceae; genus Amarobacter. The sequence goes on from CAZRUZ010000175.1 coordinate 1,424, forward strand.
TTGCCCATCCCCACGGCCCGGCCTGCCATACCGGCAACGCCTCCTGCTACTACCGCGAGCTCGACCCCGCTCAGCATCTCCCGGAGGCCTGAGTAACGGTGGATCTGTTTCCGGTAGATGGTCCCTGGCCCGGCCGCCTCGCGGTCTGTTCGCGCCCCCGCAGCGGCACCTGGCTCGAAGACGATATCCGCGCGCTGAGCGCCTCGGGCCACGACCTGCTCGTCTCGGCCCTCACCCCTGAGGAGACCCGCAACCTCGAGCTCGACGGTGTCCCGGCCGTCTGTGCCCACTACGGCGTCGAATTCCTGAACTTCCCCGTCGGTAACCTCCAGGTCCCCCGCCCGGAACATCTCCTGCCCCACCTCGAGTCGTGGCATGCTCGCCTCTCTGCCGGCCGGGGTATGGCCGTCCACTGCTGGGCGAGCGTCGGGAGGTCGCCCACCCTCGTGGCCGCCACTCTCGTGTTCGCCGGTGTCCCGGTCGCCGAGGCCTGGTCCCGCATCCAGGAGGCTCGCGGCGTGAACGTCCCCGATACCCTCGAACAGCGCGCCTGGGTCGAGCAGTTCTTCTCCTCTCGCTGACTCGCCACCCGGCCCCGTTCGACAGCCGCCGGGACCGCTTGCCACAATCGCCAGGCGGCTCCTCCATCGCCGCCGGTGAGTGTTCCGTGCCCTTGCCCGACTACACAGACCTCTTCCTCCCGCTGCCTCCACCAGGCCGCCCCTACGTCCTCGTCAACATGGTCATGTCGGCCGATGGCAAGGTGGTGGTCGAAGGCAACGAGCTGGGCATCGGCTCGGATGCCGACCGCCGGCTCATGCGGCACCTCCGGGCGAACGCCGATGTCGTCCTCGCGGGCGCGGGGACGCTCCGCGCCACGGGTACGTCACCCCGTCTCGGGGATCCCGCGCTGGAAGCGTCCCGCCGGCGCCGCGGGAAGCCCCCGGTCCCCCTCGCTGCCACCCTCTCCGCATCTGGCAATCTCCCGCTCGATAGGGCCTTCTTCACGGCCCCGGACTTCGAGGCCGTGGTCTACCTCTCCTCTCCAACGGGACGAACCCGCCAGGCTGTCGAACAGGCAGGCAGGCGGGTGGTTGTCCTGCCGGAAGGTGACGAGACGGTCCCGGCCATGTTGCGCCACCTGCGCGAACAGCTCGGTTGCCAGGTCCTCCTCTGCGAGGGTGGGCCAACGCTCAACGCCGCGCTCTTTCGCGCCGGCGCCGTCGACGAGTACTTCGTCACGGTCGGCCCGGTCATCGTCGGGGGCCGAGAGACCCTCACGCCCGTCGCCGGCGCCCGCCCCTTCACCCGCACCACCCTCCCGGCTCTGGACCTGATCTCGGCCGTTCCCTCCTTGGAGACGGGCGAGGTCTACTGCCGTTACCGCGTCCGCCGCCGGTAGGCGCTCAGATGAGCGGTGCCGCGACCAGGCATGCGGCCACCACCGCGGCGAGCGTTGGCAGGAACGCCTCCCGCGCGTAGCTCCCCGCCGGGAAATCCCCGCCGCTCTGCCGCGCGAGGTTCAGCCAGAACACCGTGCTCAGCGAACCGACCATCGTGAAGTTCGCCCCGATCGCCGAGCCGATTAGCGCCCCCGCGACCAGTGGCTCGTGGCCCCCCGGCGTCGCCCCGATCGTTGCCGCCAGCAGCAGCGCCGCCGGCCAGTTGTTCATCAGGTTCGAAAGCAGCGCTGCGACCGCCGCCGCACCGAGGACCGCGATCAGCGCTGGCCGGTCCTCGATCCACCCCAGCCCGTCGGCCACTCCATCCAGGAGTCCCGCCGACACCATGTTCTCGACGAGGAGCAGGAGGCTCGCCACGAATATGAGGATCCCCGGGGAGACGTGTTTGCGGTAGGTCGCGCCATCGATCGGACCCGCCATCCGTGCCGCGATGAAGAGCGCGCCACCCCCGGCCAAGGTCACGGACCCCAGCGGGAACCCCGCGATTCCCGCACCGGTGTAGGCCACCGCCAGCAGCACCACCACCGTCACCGCCGGCCAGACCCGGGTGCGCTGCGCGAGCGCCACCCGGGGTTCCTCCCCGGTATCCGCCCTCCCGCCCGGCGTCCGGAGCCAGGTGACCGCCGCCATGGCGGCAAGCCCTGCCGCAGCCGCCGGGGTGATGGTCGAAAGGTACTCGCCGAATCCCATGTCAAAGCGCTCGAAGAACAGCAGGTTCACCGGGTTGCTTACCGGGAACAGCAGGCTCGCCCCATCCGCCGTGAACGTTGCCGCCAGCGCCGAACGGCGCGTCGTCCCCGATCGTGCCGTCCCTGCCGCAAAGACCGCCGGCGTCAGCACCAGCGGCGTCGCGTCATTCGAAAGGATGGCCGTGATCAGCGTGCCGAGGATCAGTACCGTCGCCACGCGCCCCCGGACGGTGCCCGGCCGCCGGAGCAGCAACGCCGCCCGTGCGTAAAGCCCCGCGCTTTCGGCCCCCGCGGCGAGAATCATCAGTCCGAGGAAGAACATCACGATGTTCGCCGAGTCGCCCAGCGTCTCCAGCCCCCGTTCGATACCGAGCGGGCCGAGCACCCACGCCGTCAGCGCTCCGGCCAGTGCCACCTGCCAGTCCCGCGCCCCGAACGGCCGCAGGTAGAGCCCGGCGATCGTCCCGGCGAAGACGATGGCCAGGGCGGCGTTCTGCACATCCGCATTCTTCGCGCGCCATCGTTACGGGCGAGTGCTCTCAGAGCACTAGAACGAGTGTTCTACTTCTGCTATCCTCACACGCGCGGTGCCCCGGCCCCGCTACACTCGAAGTTCCGATTCACCGGCATCCTCATTCTGGACTGGCGAACGCATGCCCCTCGACCACATCCTCGTCCGCGGCGCCCGCGAGCATAACCTCAAGAACATCGATGTCCGCATTCCCCGCGACCGGCTCGTCGTGATCACCGGGCTCTCTGGCTCCGGCAAATCCTCCCTCGCCTTCGATACCATCTACGCCGAAGGGCAGCGGCGCTATGTCGAGTCGCTGTCCGCCTACGCCAGGCAGTTCCTCGAACGCATGGAGAAGCCCGAGGTCGATGAGATCGACGGCATCGCGCCGCCCATCGCCATCCGCCAGAAAAACACCACCCGCAATCCGCGCTCCACCGTGGCCACGGCCACCGAACTGTACGACTATCTTCGTCTGCTGTGGGCACGGGTGGGGCGCACCTATTGCCGCCAGTGCGGCCGGCAGG
>CAZRUZ010000175.1:4623-5032 GCA_964603275.1 uncultured Anaerolineaceae bacterium
GCGCGATACCGTGGACCAGGTAGCCCGCCGAATGCTCTCCGAGGCCGCGGGCTCCCGCTGGTATGCGCTCTTTCCCGTACCCTCCTTCACTGACAATACCCACCGCCGCGACCATCTCTTCGAACTGCGGAAAAAAGGGTTTACCCGGCTCTATCAGTTCGGCAAGGTCTTCGAGTTCTCGACGCCCGAGTCGTTGCTCGAGATCGATTTCTCCCAGCCCCTGTTCGTGCTCGCGGACCGCTTCGCCATCCGCGAAGACCAGCGCCAGCGCATCGTGGATACAACCGAGATCTGCTATCGCGAAGGCGGCGAAGTGGTATTCGAGGAGGCGGGAAGTTTCCCTCCGCGGCAGCTCTCCTTCAGTGAGAAGTTCTCCTGCAAACACTGCCGCATCGACTATCCCCAGCCC
>CAZRUZ010000176.1:0-5011 GCA_964603275.1 uncultured Anaerolineaceae bacterium
CGATGTCACCTACGCCTACCTCGACCCGCGGGTCCGGCTGTCATGACGGAGGTACCCTGTGACCACGCTTGAAACCACCATCACCGGCGAGTACATCCGCCCGGCCCCGCCCGCGTTCCCGGTCCGCGTGCTCCGGACCACCGGGCGCTTCATCCGCCAGAAGCCCCTCGGCGCATTCGGCGGCGCTGTCCTCATCCTGATCCTCGTGGTCGGCGCCTTCTCTCCCCTCATCGCCACCCACGACCCCCAGGAGGCTGACCTCGCGGCCATCCTCGAAGGGCCTAGCGCCAGCCACTGGTTCGGCACCGATTTCAACGGCCGCGACCTCTTTTCCCGGATCGTTTACGGCGCCCAGGTGACCGCCATGGTCGGCATCGGTACCGTCATCCTTGTCGCAATTCTGTCGCTCATCGTCGGGGTGACCAGCGGCTACTTCGGCGGCAAACTCGATTTCGGCGTCCAGCGGCTCGTCGATGTCTGGCTCAGTTTTCCCGCCATCTTCCTCATCCTCACCCTGGTGGCCGTGCTCCAGGGCGGTGCATCGAGCGGATTCTTCGGCCTCGGCCGCGGCCCGGATGTGGGCCCCAACCCGGTCAACGGCGACTGGTTCTGGTACACCTTCCCCCGCACCACGATCGTCATCCTCACCCTCGGCGTCGTCCTCGCGGGGGGCGCCTCCCGTGTTGTCCGCAGCGCCGTCCTCGCCACGAGCGCCAACCCCTATGTCGAAGCGGCCGTCGTCCTCGGCGCATCTCACCCGCGCATCATCGTCCGCCACGTCCTGCCGAACATCATGCCCACCGTGATCGTCCTCGCCACCCTCCAGCTCGGCACCGCGGTCCTCACGGAGGCCACCATCAGCTTCCTCGGTGTGGGCATTACCAACTTCCCCACCTGGGGCCAGATGCTCTCCGGCCGCACCCGCGACCTGGCTGCCACCAACCTCCACCTGGCCCTCGTGCCCGGTATCGCCATCTTCCTGGCAGTCTTCGGCTTCAACATGCTCGGTGATGCCCTGCGCGATGTCCTCGACCCGCGCCTCCGCGGCACCCGCTGAGCCCTGATCCGCCGCCGCGCCATCATGCTGCCCGCGGAGGTGTCACGCACCCGCGGTCTAGTCCATCATGTGCGGCATGTCAGAAACCTGGTCGCTCGTCCTGGGTCTCCTTGCGCTCGTCCTCCTCATCGCCTTCAACGCGCTGTTCGTCGCCGCCGAGTTCGCTTTTGTCGGCGTCCGCCGCACCCGGATCGAGCAGCTCGCGGGCGCCGGCCGCGCGCGAGCGCGCCTCCTGCTCACCACCCTCAGCAACCTCGAAGGCACCATCGCGGCCACCCAGCTGGGCATCACCATGGCCGGTCTCGCCCTCGGCTGGATCGGTGAACCTGTCCTTGCCCGCCTCCTCGAACCCCCGGTCGATGCCGCCCTCTGGTTTGCCGGACCCCGGGTCGCCGGGATCGCCTCCACCGCCATCGCCTTCCTGATCGTTACCTCGCTCGTCATCATCTTTGCCGAGCTCGCACCCAAGTCCATCGCCCTCGCCCGCACGGAGCAGGTCGCCTTCTTCGTCGCACCCCCGGTCGCCGTGTTCGCCAGCGTCTTCCGGCCCTTCGTCTGGTTCCTCCACCGCAGTGGGGGCCTCGTCGTCCGCCCACTCGGCATCCGCCCGCGAGGTGGCGAAGGTGAGTCCCTCGACCCGGAAGAGCTCGAGCTCGTGATCGAGGCCAGCGCCCGCGCCGGCTTCCTCTCCACGTCCGAACTCATGCTCGCCCGCCGCGCGCTCGAGTTCAGCGCCATCCAGGCCGACCAGATCATGGTCCCCCGCACCGAGGTCGTCGCCATCGATGCCTCCGATACCCTCGATGAAGTGCTCAACATCGTTGAACAGCGCCAGCACACCCGCTACCCCGTCTACGAAGAAGACCTCGACCACATCCTCGGCATGCTCGATGCCAAGTCACTCCTCCGCCTCGTCCGCTCGGGCGAAACCGACTGGCGTTCCCTCGTGCAGCCCGCGGTCGCCATCCCCGAATCCGTCAGTGTCGAAGTCGCGGTCCAGGCCATGCGCGCCAAACAGGTCCAGACCGTTGTCCTGGTCGATGAGCACGGCGGCACTAGCGGCATCCTCACCGCCGATGAGGTCCTCTACCGTCTCCTCGGCCGCTGGTTGGGCGGCGGCCGCCAGGGCACCGGCGAAAGCGTGCGCGCCCTCCCTGCCGGCAACCTGCTCGTCAGCGGCCTCGCCCTCGTCGCCGATGTCGAGGACGCGACCGGCGCCGAACTCGCCGATGAGGACTACGACACCATCGGCGGCTTCATCATGACCAGGCTCGGCCGCATCCCCCGCGTCGGCGACCGCGTCGATGTCCCCGGCTACCAGTTCCGCGTCATGGCCATGGATGGCCGCCGCGTCGACCGCGTCCTCGTGGTCAAACTCCAGGCGCCTGATGCCCCGGCCGCCCGCGAATAGCCCTCGCCGCCGCGCGGCGTGCCGTCACGCAAGACACCGCGTAGCATAGTGAGACGCTGCCCGGGCCGCGCCCGGGGTCTGCCATGCCGGCAGTCAACTTGACTAAATCAGTCAACTTAATCGAACATCGCTGCTTCCAGCCCCTTATGTCTGGCGGGTCACTGTCCGCCCGGCCCGGGCGCGAACCTTGCAAGGAGTAACCATGACGCACCGCTACGAGACGCTCCAGGTCCACGCCGGCCAGGTCCCGGACCCCACCACCGGCTCCCGGGCCGTCCCCATCTACCAGACCACCTCCTACGTGTTCGAAAACGCCGAACACGGCGCCGCCCTCTTTGCCCTCCAGCAGTTTGGCAACATCTACACCCGGATCATGAACCCCACCAACGATGTCGCCGAGCAGCGCATCGCCGCGCTCGAAGGCGGCATCGCCGCCGTGGCCACCGCCTCCGGCCAGGCCGCCCAGATGCTCGCCTTCACCACTCTCTGCCAGGCCGGCGATAACATCGTCTCTACGCCGCTCCTTTATGGCGGCACCTACAACCAGTTCAAGGTTTCGTTCCCGCGCATGGGCATCCAGGTGAAGTTCACCGAGGATGATGACCCCGCCCAATTCAAGGCCCTCATCGACGAGAACACCAAGGCGCTCTACGTCGAGGCGTTCGGCAACCCGCGCCTCAACGTCCCCGATTTCCGCGCCCTCGCCGATGTCGCCCACGAGGCCGGCATCCCCCTTGTCGTCGATAACACCTTCGGCGCCGCCGGCTACCGCATCCGCCCCATCGACCACGGCGCCGATATCGTCGTCGCCTCCACCACCAAGTGGATCGGCGGCCACGGCCTCTCCATCGGCGGCATCATCGTCGATAGCGGCAAGTTCAACTGGGGCAACGGCAAGCACCCCGTCTTCACCGAGCCCTCGCCCGCCTACCACGGCCTCAAGTTCTGGGACGTCTTCGGCGACCTCCCCGGCGTCGGCAACATCTGCTTCGCCATCAAAGCCCGGGTCGAAGGCCTTCGCGACCTCGGCCCCTCGCAGTCGCCGTTCAACTCGTTCCTCAACCTCATCGGCCTCGAAACCCTCTCGCTCCGCGTCGAACGGCACGATAGCAACACCCTGAAGCTCGCCCAGTGGCTCCAGAAGCACCCGAAGGTCAGCTGGGTGAACTACCCGGGCCTCCCGGACCATCCCGGCCACGAGGCCGCGAAGCGCTACGTCCGCCCCGGCATGTTCGGCTCGATCCTCACCTTTGGTGTCGCCGGCGGCCTGGAAGCCGGCAAGCGCTTCTGCTCGAACGTGAAGCTGGCCAGCCTCCTCGCCAACGTCGGCGATGCCAAGACGCTCGTCATCCACCCCGCCTCGACCACCCACCAGCAGCTCCTCGATGAAGAGCAGATCGCCAGCGGCGTCACGCCCGACCTCGTCCGCGTCTCCGTCGGGATCGAGCACATCGATGACATCATCGAGGACTTCGACCAGGCGCTGGCCGGGAGCTAGCCGCCTCGTGGGAAAGACCGTGCGGCAAATCGCCCGGATTGGCGACCTGACCCTCGCCAGTGGCGCGACCCTCCCCGGGGTCGAGGTGGCCTACGAGTTGTATGGCCACCTCTCCCCGTCGGCGGATAACGTCGTGATGGTTTGCCACGCGCTCACCGGGAGCGCCGGCGCCGGTGGCGCTGGAGGCTGGTGGGAACCACTCATCGGCCCTGGGCGCGCCATCGATACGGGCCGCTATGCCGTCCTGTGCTCGAACATCCTCGGCAGCTGCTACGGCACCACCGGCCCAACCTCCACCAACCCCGCAACCGGCGAGAAATACGGCGCGGCCTTCCCCGAGATCACCGTCGGCGACATGGTGGAGGCGCAGATCGCCCTCACCCGCGAACTCGGCATCCGCCGCCTCGTCAGCGTGGCCGGGGGTTCTCTTGGCGGGCTGCAGGTGCTCGAATGGGCGGCCCGCGCTCCCGGCCTTGTCGGCTCGATCATCCCCATCGGCTGCGGCGTTGCCCATCAGCCCTGGCAGATCGCCTTCAACGAGGTCGCCCGCCAGGCCATTCGCACCGACCCCGCCTGGGCCGGCGGCAACTACACCGCTCAGCCAGAACAGGGCCTCGCCCTCGCCCGCATGATCGCCATGATCAGCTACCGCTCAGCCGGTTCCTTCCGCGACCGCTTCGGCCGTGAACGCGAGCGCACGGGCGGCGATTTCGACGTCGCCGCCTACCTCTACGGCCAGGGCGAAAAGCTCGTTAACCGCTTCGACGCCAACACCTACATGCGCATCACCACCGCGATGGACGCCTTCGATGTCGGCGAACACCGCGGTGGCGCTGTGCGCGCCCTCGCCGCTTTCCACGGCCCGGCCCTCGTCATCGGCATCGACTCCGATATCCTCTACCCCGTCGCCGACCAGCTGGAGATCGTCGAAACCCTGCGCGAGAACGGCAACCACGTCGCCTATCGCGAGATCACCTCGGTCCACGGCCACGATGCCTTCCTGATGGAATGGGACCAGCTCAGCGAAGCGATCGGCCCGTTCCTG
>CAZRUZ010000177.1:0-4981 GCA_964603275.1 uncultured Anaerolineaceae bacterium
GTCCACGATGTCGCGGCGATGGCCCGGGTCGTCCGCGTGGCCGATGCCATTGTCCGCGCCAACTGGTCGCCCCCCACCTCCCCATGACCACCTGTTACATCGCCCTCGGCTCCAACCTCGGCGACCGCATGGCGAACCTCCGCGCCGCCCTCGCCGCCATGGAAGAGCGCGGCATCGCCGTCACGGCAAGGTCGTCGATCTGGGAATCAGCATCCGTGCCTCCCGGCCAGCCGTCCTACCTCAACGCGGCCGTTGCCATCGAAACGGACCTTTCACCCGGGGATCTCCTCAGCCAGCTCAAGGCCATCGAAAGGCAGTTCGGCCGGAGACCCGCGCCGCGCTGGTCTCCCCGTCCGCTGGACCTCGACATCCTCTTCCACGGTGATACCCGGGTCGAAAGCCCGGCCCTCACGGTTCCCCATCCCCGGCTGGGCGAGCGCCCGTTTGTCCTCGCCCCGCTGAGCGACGTCATTCGCGGACCGCTCCCCGTCCTCGGCGTACCCGTCGGCGAGCTTCTCGCGCGCGTCGGTCTCCACGGTGTCTCCCGCCGCGCATCCTTCTAACGGATTTCTTTACTTTTCCCGGGAACCGCGCGCGCTCCCGCGGCGTTCTGTGAACAGAGACGCCCCGACGGCGCCCATCGGAGAAACCGCCATGAAGATCCGCCCACTCCTCCTCATCCCGGCGCTCGGCGCCACCCTCCTGCTCGCCGCCTGCAGCGGCGATGACTACTCCGGCGATAACGACGAGTCGGCCGGCGCCAACTCGGCATCCCGCGATTCCGCCTCCCCGGGGCAGTCCCTCCTCGACAACACCGGCCTCACCAGCGAGTCCGGCAAGTCCGCCAGCTCGGCCGCCCCCACCGGCGGTGACGGCGGCGATGACGCCCTGCCCTCATCCAGCGAATATGACCGCAAGATTGTCTTCACCGCGAAGCTCTCCCTTGAGGCGGGCGAAGTCGCCGGGGCGTTCGACAGGGCCGCCTCGCTCGTCCGCTCAAACGGCGGCTACCTGCAGCGCTCCTCCTTCTCGAACGCCGCCGATGAAGAGGACCGCACCGCCTCCCTCACCATCCGCGTCCCCGTCCAGAACTACGAAAGCCTCCTTGCCAGCCTCCGCACGCTCGAAGGCGGCCGCGTACTCGATGAAGGCTCCGAATCGACCGAGGTCACGGAACAGTACACCGACCTCCAGAGCCGCCTGCGCAACCTTCAGAGCACCGAGTCCCAGTACCTCCTCCTCCTCAAGGAAGCGAAGACCATCCAGGAAATCCTCACCGTCCAGGACCGTCTCTCCGGCGTCCGCTCGCAGATCGAGCAGATCCAGGGTCGCCTCAAGGTCCTCGATAGCCTCACCGAGTTCGCTACCATCGAAGTCCGCATCTACCCCGTCGCCGCAAAGGTCCAGGAGCCGTCCGGCGGCCTTAAGCTCAGCGAAGTCTGGGCCGAGAGCTGGGAGCAGTCCGTCGAAGTCGCCCGCTACGTCGCCGCCGGGGCCATGATTGGGGTGGTCGCCCTCGCCTGGCTCATCGTCCCGATCGGCATCCTCGTCTTCGTGGTGCGCCGCGCGAACCGCCATCGGCCCACTCCCCCGGTGACCCCCGAGCCGGCCGCCTGAGCCTGCCGCATCGCCCCCGCGCAACGGAAACCAGAAGGGCGCCGGTGAAATACCCGGCGCCCTTCTCGCTCGCGGCGGTCCCGGCGGACAGAGGCGCCACCGCCGGGCAACACCGCCCCCTGGGAGGCAACGCTCCCTCCGAATCAGTCTACGAACGGGGGCGAATCAGGGATCTCCGCATCGTCCTCCCGGGCCGGGCACGATAGGGTTTCCTCGTGGCCCGCTCCATGCGCTCGCCCGGCCCCACCACCGAGACCGGCCTCCTCTGGCAGAAACTCAAGAGGCCGCAGTTCGCACTCCCCGCTGCCATCGTCGTGCTCATGCTCGGCGTCGCCTTTGGCGTCCAGCCAGGCTCCACCGCGACCGGAGCCCGCGAACAACTTCCCGCTACCACCATTGAGGATCCCGAGCCCACGCACACCGCCACGCCGGCTCCATCAACGCCCACCCCTCGCCCTTCGCCCGTGGCCTCAGCAACCGCTCCAGTCGACGGTTTCAGCGCCACGCCAGGCTCCGAAGTCGCCGGCGCGCGCTCCACCCCCGCCGCCTCACCGACCCCCGACCCGGCGCTCCAGCAGCCCACGCAGTGCGGCTCCCTGCAGGAAGCGTCAGTCGCGCTCAGCGTCGAACAGGCCATCTCCGGTGTCTCGATCAAGGCGACGCGGGCGGCCATCTACCCCATCGACTATTTCCGCTGCATCCTCGTCGCCACTGGCGGCAACGAGGCGCTCACGCTCGCCTCCTCTGTCGCCCGCGCCGAACAGCAGGACATGACCACCATTGTCCTCATCGACCTCTGGATCGCGAATTCATCCCGCCACTTCGGCCAGGTGAACCTCCGCTCGGCAACGATCGCCGCCGCGGGCCAGGTGTTCTCGCCGCTCGCTACGCTTGGGGGGCGCTCAGAGGTCGTCGTCTCCTCCGGTCAGGGGCGCAGCGTCACCATCGCCGTCGCCATCAAGAACACCGTGGGCGAGACCACCGGCCCGGTCACCCTGGTGGTCGAAGGTCCGCACTCAGCCGGGACCCCCGTCGCCGGGAAGTACCAGCTCTTCCTGCCTACCCCTTGACCTCGCGTGATCTCCCGGCCCCCGGCGACCTTTCCGGCGCGGCCCCGTCTCCCTCGCGGATCAGGGAGCTGCACACGTCGTCACCGGCCAGCCGGTATTGCAGCCGTTTCGGCGCGGGGTTGCCTTCGCCGAGTACCAGCTCCAGGAAGCGGGCCTCCGCGGCGCAGAGCTTCGGGTGTTCCCGCGCGAGTGAAAGCAGCGGGCAGTGCCGGAACACCACTTCTCGCGTCCCATCGCCGAGGTCGTGCGTTACCGGGAAGTACCCGCAATGTTTGAGCACGGTGTCCAGCCGCTCGCCCGCCGGCTGCCAGCGGCTATCCGGCAGTTCGGACATCACGTGTTCGAACCGGACGTCCGCCGAGTGGGCGATCACCGCGGCGGCCTGGTCAGGCATGATGACCTCGAGACTGGAAAGGAGCGCGTCGGCCGTCTCCTGGTCCGCGCAGGGAAAGAGCGCGTCTCCGCCGGGAGTCAGCCAGAAGAGATGGCGCGGACGGCCAGGCCGCAAAGGTCTGTCCTTTCCGTATTCCACCAGCCCCAGGTTCCGCAGCGTAACCAGGTGCATCCGGGCCGCCCCGTGCGAAAGATGGCAGACCTTGGCTACCTCTTCCGACGACGCCGCACCCAGGAACTTGACGGCTTTCAGCACTCCTTCCCTTACCGGGTCCAGCAAGGGATGGAGTGGACGGTCAGCCATAATCAGAGCCTAACGCCCCGACTCCAAGACGCCTCACCCATCCCGGTATTCTCGAAAGAATTGACGGAATGGGCCGGCAACCACTCCGGCACTCGTTTCGCAACCGCATCCTTCCGCCCTCCTTTTCTGCACGCCCCCCAAGCGCCATCCTTCCCGCATGGCAACTTTCGATCAGATCAACATCGGCGATTCCGCTTCGTTCACCAAGACGATCAGCGAATCCGACGTCTACCTGTTCGCCGGCATCACCGGTGACCTCAACCCCGCCCACGTCGATGCGGTGTCCGCCGCCAATGGCATGTTCAAGCAGCGCATCGCCCACGGCATGCTCACCGGTTCATTCATCTCCACCGTCCTCGCCATGCAGCTTCCCGGTCCCGGCACCATCTATGTGGGGCAGAACCTCCAGTTCCGGGCGCCCGTCCTCATCGGCGATACCATCACCGCCCGCGTCGAAGCCGCCGAAAAGCTCGATCAGCGCAAGTGGGTGAAGTTCAAGACCACCATCACCAACCAGGATGGCAAACTCGTCGTTGATGGCGAAGCCACGGTCATTCCGCCCCAGGCCTGACTGCGCTCAGGCAGCCCCGGTCTTTCGTGCCGCCGCTGGCGCTCTCTCCGCGGCGCCTTCCTGCCACCGCCGGGTCAACTCCCGGTAGTGGCGCGCCTCCGTTTCCGGGATGCGCCGCCGCTCCACTTCCGCCAGCCACCGGATTGCTGAATCCGAACCCGGGAAGACCGCCGTTTCGCCACCACGCGCCGACATCCGCGCGAATCGTGCCGCCACGGGAGCCTGATCCGGCCGCGCGACCAGTGCCATCCGCCAGCCGGCCGGGCCCGCGCCGGCGATCGCCGCCGCGATCAGCCCCAGTCCGCCGGGCCGCCGCTCCAGCCCCCGCAGGTCGCACAGGACCAGCCCGATGCTCCCCGCACCGGCCAGGGCGGCCCCCTGCGAGACGGCCCGCAGTGCCTCCTCGGTACTCATCGTCCCGTTCAAGGTGACCAGCAACAGGTTTCGTGGGGCCACGCGGATGGCGTACATATCGCCTCCAGTGTCTACCACCGGCTGCCGCCCCGCACTCCGGGGTTTTCCCGATTCACGGCGTAACCGCGAGGCGGCCAGCCTACCCGGCTGCCTCGAACCGCACCCGCCCCGGCAACTCCCTCGCCTCCAGCACGGCAGCTGTTGCCCGCCCGCGAAGCAGCAGCTGCAGCCGCGCGGCAACCTGCGCCGCCTGCTCCCGCTCCGTCCGCGGCCCCACCAGGATCTTCCCGGCCAGCCACTCCACCGAGTCGTAGCCGCGCGCGAAGCGGCGCAACAGCCATGCCACTTCGAACGGGTCAGCCTTCGCCGCCGGGGTGAAGGCGATTACCGGCCGGTCGATCGTGCCCGCGTCCGCGAACGGCAGGCAGGTGGCGCGCTCCCAGACCATGCCGCCCCGCCCCCGCAGTGCGGCGACGATTCCCGCTGTCAGTTGCTGCGGGGTCGAGGGCAGGGTCATCCAGCAGCTCGCGCCCGCTTCGAGCGCGTTCGCCAGGTCCCGCCGCTCGCGCAGCCCGGCCAGGACGACCGTCCCCCGCCGGCCGCCGTGCCCCG
>CAZRUZ010000178.1:0-4926 GCA_964603275.1 uncultured Anaerolineaceae bacterium
ATTAACGGACTTCGGGGGAGGGATCATCAGACCTCCGCTCATGGCGCCGGCGCCTACCCCTGCGGTCACGCTACCACGGCAGGCGTTTGGAGGCGGTAAGCGCCGGGCAAGAGCCGGGCAAGACGCGCCAGGATCGCGGGTTTTCCCCGAGGCCGGGGCGTGCCGTGGGGCGCGCAACCGGTACGATGGCGGCGCATGCGGGAGTTTGTGACGATCTTCCTGGCTCTAATCTTCGAAGCGACGCCGTTTCTCCTGGTCGGTGTGCTCATCTCGGTCACCGCGGGGCCGGTTGTCGAACGGGTGCTGGCCACGGCTGCGCTGCGGAACCCGGTGGCCGGCATGGTGGCGGGCACATCGGCGGGGATGCTGCTGCCGATGTGCGACTGTGGGTCGCGGCCGCTGGCCCACCGGCTAACGCTCGCCGGGCGGCCGGAGTTCGGGATCGCGTTCCTCGTCGGGGCGCCGGTGATCAACCCGATCGTGCTGGTGACTACGTGGCTGGCGTTTCGCGATGCCGAGCTGGTGGCGTTGCGGATGGGGGTGACCGCGCTGATGGCCCTGGCGGTTGCCTTCGTGCTGGCTCGGGCCAGGGCCGATGTCGCGATCCCGATTGAGGAGGACGCGGGAAGGCACGAGCACGCCGGCAGCGGGCGTGGCTGGGCGCCGCGCGCGCTGGAGGAGTTCTTCGAGCTGTTCCAGTTCCTGGTGGTTGGCGCCGCACTGGCGGCGTTCATCCAGGTCTTCCTCGACCAGGGGCAACTGCTTTCCGCTCGTGGGCTGGCGCTGTCGGTCGCGGCGATGATGTTCCTGGCGTTCCTGCTGAGCATCTGTTCGAGCGTGGACGCCTTCGTGGTGGCCGGCCTGGGCGCGGGGCTCGGCATGGGACCGACCCTGGCGTTCCTGACGTTTGGGCCGCTGGTCAACCTGAAATCACTGCCGATGTACCTGCGGCTCTTCAGCACGCCGGCGGTCCTTGCCCTGGGGCTGCTCTGCGGCCAGATCGCGTTTGTCGCCGCCGTGACGGTGGAGTTGCGCGGATGGTGAGGCAGGCATTGCTGGGCGCCGGAGGGCTCGCGCTCGGGGGGCTCATCGCGCTGCGCCTTGGGGACGGCACGGCCGGGTACCTGGTGCAGAGCTGGTATGAACCGATCCTCATGGCCTCGGCCCTGGTCCTGGTGGTCCTGGCGGCCATCAGCGGGGCACCGGTACTCCGCAGTGGAGCCTGGGCCGCGACGCGGGTAACTCCGGGCGGTCTGCTGACGGGCGTCCTGGTGGCCGCGCCGATCCTCGCCGGGCTGGTGATGAAGCCTGAGCCGCTCGGCGCCGGGAACCTCTCGATCGGTGATAGCGCGCGCCAGTTCAGCGCATCGGCAGCGCTGGCGAACGCTGGCGAGCGGAACCTCTACCAGTGGGCCTACGCGTTCGAGACAGAAGACCCGGCGAGCCTGACGGGCGCAGATATCGAGGTCGTTGGGTTCGTCTATCAGCCGGAGGCAGCGGCGGGGCGGTTCATGGTGGCTCGCTTCGTGGTCGCCTGTTGCGTGGCCGATGCACAGGGCTTCACCCTGCCGGTGCAGTGGAAGGATGCGGGCAACCTGGCGAACGACCAGTGGGTGCGAATCGAGGGCCGCATCGGGATCACGCCCGAAGGAACACCGATCGTGCAGGCCACCCAAATAGAACTAATTGAGGCTCCCTCCAATCCGTACATTTATCCGTGACGAACGCGCGGCGCTGACCGCTTTCCTTGGCGTGACCGCGCTGGCACTGCTGGTCCTGGTGGCCGTGCTTATGCTCGGCGACCAGCGCGAGTGGCGGGTCACGCTTGCCCGCCCCGGAGCGGGCGAGGAGGTCCCGGCGACGGTCCGGGAGGTGGCGCTGACGTTTGACGGCGAACCGGACCGGTCTCGCGTGGAAGAGGCCTTCATCATCGAGCCGGCCGCGCCGGGCGCTTTTCGCTGGCGGGGAAGTACGCTCATCTATGCATTCAGCGGGACGCTGGACCCCGGCGCGTATCGCGTCTCGATCCCGGCCCAGACCCTGGGGCGTGGCGGCGAGCAGTTGAGGGAGCCGTTCGAGCTGACCTTCACCGTGCGGGAGCCGGGGCTGGCGCTCGTCGTCTCGGATGGGAACCAGCAGGAGCTGGTCGAGGTCCGCCCGGGACTGGAGCCACGTGTGCTGGTGGCTGCGCCGCGGATTATCGATTACGCGGTCTCTCCGGACGGGACACGGGTAGCGGCCGTGGTTGCGGATGCGGAAGGCTGGGGGGGGCTCGTCCTGGCGCCAGCGGATGGGGGATCGGCGAGGTCGCTGGTGCAATCCCCGGAGATGACCATTGGCGGAGTGGCGTGGTCGCCAGATGGCAGTGCCCTGGTGGTGGTACGGCGCGACCGGTTGCCATCGGGCGAGCTGGGCGTACCGCGGACGTGGCTCCTGCGGATCGGGGGGGAGTTCGCCGGCGAGATCGACACGGGCGGGAGCCCTTCGCTGAACCCGGCGTGGTCGCCCGATGGCCAGCAGCTCGCCTATGTCTCTCCTTCCGATGCGCGGGTTGTGGTCACGAACCTGGGCACCGGGGAGACACGGGAAGTGGGGCAACCCCGCGGCGGGTGGCCGGCATGGTCGCCGGATTCGCGGCTGGTCGCGTTCGAATCGGCGCCACGGAGTGAGGGCACGAGTCCGCTCCAGCCGGTCCGCGCGGTAAGCCTCGACGGCGTGTTCGACCGCACGTTCGGCGAACCGGGGGAAGTCCGGTCGGCGCCGCGCTTCCTCGATGCCGACACGCTGGTCAGCCTGCGCCGGGCCACCGGGACAGGCCGGACCGGGACAGACCTGGTCTTCGAATCCGTGCGCGACGGTTCGCGGCTGCGGGCGATCCAGCTCACGGCGGGGGCCGGACTGGTGTTGCGCTGGGACCTCGATGCGGCGGGCAAGCGGGTGGTGTATTCGGTGATGACTGGCGGCGAGACCGAGGTGGTGATCCTGGACCTTGAGAGCGGCGATCGGGAGACCGTCACGGTGACGGGGGAGTGGGCGAAGTGGTTGCCCTAATGGGCCGGGTCAGGCCGCGGGGGCGCTGTTGCCCCGGACGGGCAGGGATTCACCGCTGAAGAGCGTCACCGAGCCATCGGCGCTGGCGATGGAGCGCAGGTAGTCGGCCGGAAGGCGCTGGACGAAGTCGTTCGCGCAGGGCACGCAGATGCCATGGGAGAGCTGCCGCGCGGGGAGCGTCCCGGAGACGATGGCCTGGCACCAGGCGCAGATGACGGCGGTCGGCAGGGTTTCCATCCGGAGTCCAATGTATCAGCCGCGTTACGCGAAACCGGGCAAAATCGGGCCTTTTCACCAGACTGTCACCCGTTCGCCACGCCCGGTCGCGGCCAGGAACGTTCGTGCCACGATCGTTCCCGTGGCGGCTGCCCGGGGGAGGCCAAGGCGCGGCAGGCGGGAACAGTCCCGGGCGCAGCGGGTCGTCGCTCGCCGGTCCCGTTCAGACCGGGCCCGGGGCGGCAGTTCCCGGATGGGAATGCTCCCTGGTTCCCAAAGGGGAATACGGAGTGATGCCGGTGGGAATAACCCCGGGGCGGTTCCCATCTCGGCGTTGTGGAAGCTCCCGATCGGGAAAATCCCCGATGGATGAGGAAGGGCGCGGGGGGCAGGCTTGATGGCATGAACGATGACTTCCCGATCCTCGCGGCGCTGGCGACGGAGCCGACGCACCCCTACGAGCTGCTCGAACATCTGCGCGCGCTGGGCGTCCGGGCCACACGGAGCACGCTGTACCGGCGGGTTGACCTGCTGGTGGCGGCCGGGCTCCTGGAATCGGAGGACGGGCGTGGCGCGAACGGCCATTTCCGGAGGCTGTTGCGGCTGACTCCGGGCGGAAAGGAGGAGGCCGGGCGGCAGGCGGCGGACGTGCTTCGCGACGAACCGCTGGAGTCGCCACTCTTCGCGCTGGCCGTGGCTGCCGCGGGGATTTCCGGGCTGCCGGATGCGCTGGGTGTACTCCGGACGCGCATGGCTGCGGCCGCGCGGCGGCTGACCGATGAAGAGCGTGTGCTGCGCGAGGAACAGGTGGACCCGTGGAGCCAGGCGGCCCGCGAGCGGCGGATTGCGCATCTGCAGGCGGATATCAGCTGGTTGCAGCGGCTGCTGGGCCGGCGGGTGGTGGGGCGTACTACGCCGCATCAACCACTGAGTGGGTTGACCGCCTGAAGGCCTTCGACCGATGGGAAGCCCGCGTCAAAGGTCCAGATCTCATCGACGCGGTGGTGCACACAGAGCGCCGCGATCTGCACATCGAACACTGCAGCGCCTGTCGGCCGCAGACGCTGGGCGAGCGCGAGCCACGCATCGTTGAAGCTCGGTGGCGGCATCAACGGCGGCATCAGCTGCAGGGCCCGCCTGAGCAGGAGGTAGGTGTCTTCTGGCGACACCGCGTACCCGCGGGGCTCAGTCATGGTCCGCCAGAATTCACCCAGGCAGACAAACGGGACGTGGAGCGTGCTGCTCTCCTCGCCTGCGTGTTGAATGCGGTCGGTGAGCGCCGGGCGCAGATCACCGGCCGGGCCGAGCAACCCGACCAGGACGTTCGTGTCGAGGGCGATGCGCTTCAGGGCGCCGCCCGCCTTCGGCCGGCACTGCCGATGGCGAGCTCAAGGTCGTCGAGCGCCTTCCAGGCATCAGATGCGTAGAGGGCCTCCCGGGACGCGTTCTCCGGGGTCCCCCAGTCGCGAAGCCGCTCACCCGCCCGGTGCAAGGCCAGGCGGTGGCGCAGCCCGTCCTCGATAAGCTCGCGGAGGGAGATGCCCTCATCGATGGCGGCCTTCTTGGCGGCTTTGAGGAGGTCATCCGGGATTTCGACGGTGGTCTTCATGGGCCCATATTACCATATTGCCGTTGACCCATATCGATGGGTTAGCCGCG
>CAZRUZ010000179.1:0-4872 GCA_964603275.1 uncultured Anaerolineaceae bacterium
ACCATGGTGACGATGTGCTTGCGGACGCGCTTCGCGATATCGCGCAGCTCGTCGACGGAGACGGGAGCAAGTGACGTGGGCATCGGCGCTCAGGATACGGCCCCGGGGGGTTGCGCGGTACTCAGCGCGGCTGGAAACACTCCTGAATCGAGGCAGCGGTCTCGACACAGCCGCTGATCTCCCCGATCTCGCTGGCCCGGGCCTCGCCGCGGATGAAGCGGAAGAACCCTTCGGTGTTCGTCCGGAGGTAGACATCGGGGTTGTCTCCGCCGTGACGGCGGGGGTGCAGGTTGCCGTCGTGGATGTCGAATGTCCAGGTATTGCAGCTTTCGCAATCGGAGATCTCGACGGTCATGCGCGCGCTGAGGGCCTCGGCGCGGGCGGGCTGGAAGGCGAACGTGGGGATCACGCGCACCGCGAAATCGTGGCTGACGCCGTTGCCGACTTTCTCGGTGGTGATGGTCTCGGTGTAGGTACGGCCCCAGTCGAGGAGCGCGAGGAGGATGGGGCGGACGGCCCAGCCCTTCTCCGTGAGGGTGTATTCGACGCGGGGAGGGAGTTCGCGGAAGTAGTCGCGGTTGACGAGGCCTTCCGCTTCGAGGCGCTTAAGCCGATCGGAGAGGACGTTGGGCGACATGCCGGCGCAGCTTTCGAGGATGTCGTTGTAGCGGTGCAGGCCGGACATGAGGTCGCGGAGGATCAAGAGGGTCCAGCGGTCGCCCAGGACATCGAGCGTCTGCGCGATGACACAGGGGTGGTTGTACGTCTTGCGGGACTGGTCGCTCTCGGGTCGTTGGGCCATGGGCGCGTCTCCGAGTGATGGCGTAAAGAGAGGTTTCACCAGTAGCTCCAGCACTATTGACACGATAGCGCCGGGTGCTATCATAGCGGCATGACCGGTGCTACTGAATCAGTAGTGCCAGCGGTCACCGAAAACAAGCGTAGCCGACCGCCGCGAGGCGAGTCAAACGAAAGGATTGGTCCACCATGGCACAGGCCACAGTCGAAACGTCGAAGGCGACCACCGCGGACCACTTCCACCGGTGGCGGATCGAAGAGCCGAACGGGCCGTTCAGCTACGGCGTCTGCAAGGAATGCGGCGCCGAAAAGCAGTTCAAGAACTGGCTCCAGGACGGCGACTTCATCACGAACGAAGAGCACCGCGTGGCGAGCGCCGCGTAATCCTGCCTTTTCCCTTCCCGGAACCGCGACCTCTCCCGCGGCCGGGCCCCACCAGGACAGCCGTCACTCCCCCAGGTGACGGCTGTTTTGGTGTGCGGCGCGCGAGTTCAGATCACCCCGGCAGCCTCGAGGCGGGCGAGTTCGGCGGGGCTGACGCCCAGCAGGTCCCCGAAGACCTCATGGTTGTGCTGGCCGAGGGCGGGAGCGGGCGAGCGGACGGCACCGGGTGTTTCCGTGAGGATGGGGACGACGCCGGGCTGCAGGAGGGGGCCGTGGTCGGCGCTTTCGACGCTGATGACCTGGCGCCTTGCCGCGAAGTGGGGGTCACCGACGATATCGCTTGTCTGGTAGACCTTGGTCGCGGGGACGCCGAACCGGTCGAGGGTCTCCTGGCACTCATCGAGCGGGCGCTGGGCCACCCACTCCGCGATGATGGCGTGGATCTCGGCGTGGTTGCGAAAGAGGTTGGCGCGGGGCGTGAAGCGCGGGTCGGCGGCGAGCCCGGGCTGGCCGATGGCGGCGCAGAGCTTTTCGAACGAGCGCTGGGTGGTGGCGTTGATGACCAGGAAGTGACCATCGGCGGTTGCGAACTGCTCGGCGGGGATGACGCCGGGGAAGTAGTTGCCCGAGCGTTCACGGTCGGCCCCGGTGAGGCCGTAGTTCGCCGCGTGGGTGCCGCTCATGCGCCAGACCGCCTCGTAGAGGGCCATATCGACATCCTGGCCGCGGCCGCTGAGGTCGCGGGCGCGGAGGGCGGCGAGCGCGCCGAACGCGGCAAACACGCCGGCGCCGTAATCAGCGACGAAGTAGCCAGGGCGGACCGGCGGGAGCTCCGGGTAACCGGTGAGCGCGGTGAGTCCGGCAAAGGCCAGGGCGACCCGGTCGAAGCCCGCGCGGTCGCGGTAGGGGCCGGTCTGACCGTAGCCGCTGATCCTTACGACAACGAGGCCGGGGTTGGTCTCGCGGAGCTGGTTGGGCGCGAGGCCCCACTTCTCGAGGGTGCCGGGCCGGTTGTTCTCGATGAGGACATCGGAGACATCGCAGAGGCGGCGGAAGAGCGCGGCGCCTTCGGGCCGGGTGACATCGAGCGTCACGGCCTTCTGGCCACGGTTGTCCTGGGCGAAGGAGACGCTGCCGCGGTTTGCTTCTCCCGTACCCGGCGGTTCGACCTTGATGACCTCGGCGCCGAATTCAGCGAGGAGGGTGGAGCAGAAGGGGGCGGCCAGGATCTGGCCCGCATCGATAACGCGGATCCCGGAAAGCGCGGCAGGAGGGGTGCGGTCGTCCATGGTGGTGTGGATACTAGCGGGTGTGGACACCCCGCGCGCAGCGCGTGATGCGACCTTTTACGACCGGGTGTATGAGTTCGTCCGGAGGGTGCCGCGCGGGTACGTCGTGACCTATGGGCAGGTAGCGCTCGAGCTGGGCGCTCCGGCAGCGGCGCGGGCGGTGGGCTACGCACTGCACTACCTGCCGGGCGACACGGACGTCCCGTGGTGGCGGGTGATCAATGCGAGCGGCGGGATCAGCCTGAAGGGCCGGGGTGAGGCGGCCGAGGTCCAGCGGCGCCAGCTCAAAGGCGACGGTGTGACGTTTGAACGCGGCGGGACGGTCGACCTCCGCCGGTACCGCTGGATCCCCCCCGAGATGGCCGGACAGGAATAGCCGCTCCGGAGCCGCAAGCGGCCCGCGATGCTACGCTGCGGACGTGCCAGATCCGGATTCCGTGAGAGCCAACTTCGCCGAAGCATTCGGCGGTCCACCGGCAGTGGTTGCCCGGGCGCCGGGCCGCGTGAACCTGATCGGCGAACATACGGATTACTCGGGGCTGCCGGTGCTGCCCATCGCCATCGACCGGGCAACGTGGGTGGCGGCCAGCGCGAACGAGAACGGCGTGGTCGAGGTGCGCTCCGAGCAGTTCGAGCCAGTGGCGCGGCTTTCGCGGACCAGCCCCGACGCCGGGGCCACCGCACCGTGGCACGGGTACCTGGCGGGCGCACTTCAGGAACTCGCCGCCATCGCGCCCGGGAAGGGCGCGAACGTGCTGGTGGTGAGTGACCTGCCGGCCGCCGGCGGGCTGAGCTCATCGAGCGCGCTGACGGTGGGGATCATCGCGGCGCTCGCCACCGCCTGGGGCGAGACGCTGGAGGCCGAAGAGGTCGCCCGGCGGGCCACCACCGCTGAGCGCCACGTGGGCGTCGAGACCGGGGGGATGGACCAGCAGATTATCGCGCTGGCGACCGCTGGCCACGCGCTGCGGATCGACTTCTTGCCCCTCGCGACGCGGCAGGTGGCCATCCCCGAAGGCCTGGGGTTCGTGGTGGCAGCCTCTGGAGAGGAAGCACCCAAGGGCACGGCCGCACGGGATGCCTACAACGAACGGGTGGTAGCCACGCGGGCCGCAGCGGTGCTGCTCGCGCACCAGATGGGCTTCGAGATCGAGAGCGACCCGCCGCTGCTGGCGCATGTCGCCGACGTGGATGTGGTGGATGTCCTGGTCGATGAGCTGCCGGAGAAGGCGCCGGCCCGTGACGCCGCCCGGACCGCCGGCGTGGATGTGGCACGCCTGACGGCGCTGACCAACGCGGAGTTCGACCCGGCACTCAAGCTTTCGATCCGGCGGGTAACGCGGCACGTGCTGAGCGAGGCGGCGCGGGTGGATGCCGCCGAACGAGCGCTTGCGGCAGGAGACCTGAAGGCCTTCGGGACGCTCCTCAACGAATCGCACGGGAGCCTGCGCGACGACATGCGCTGCAGCACCGCGGCACTGGACAAGGTCTGCGCTGCCATGAGGAAGGGCGGCGCGCTCGGAGCACGGCTCACCGGCGCGGGGTTCGGCGGCTACGCGCTGGCCGCGGTACCGGCAGGAAAAGAAGAGGCGGTGATCGCCGCGGCGGTCACGGCGAACGGCGGTCCGGCGTTCGCTGTCACGCCTTCGGACGGCCTGCGCCTGCTGTGAGCGGCCGGGCGGAGCAGGCGGTGCTGCTGGCGGCCGGCCGCGGCACGCGCCTCGGGGAGCTGACACGAAGGACCCCCAAGCCGCTACTCGAGGTTGGCGGTGAACCGATCATCTTCCGCATCATCCGGGGGCTTGCCGGCGCGGGGATTCGCGACATCACGGTTGTCACCGGGCACCTCGCTGAGGCGCTGGAGACAGCGCTTGGCGACGGCAGCCGCTGGGGCGTGGCCCTGCGCTGCGTACGGCAGGAGCGGCTCGACGGGACGGCACGGGCAGCGGCGCTCGCACGGCCATTTCTCGGGGGCAGCTCCTTCTTTGTGGGCTGGGGCGACATCGTGGTGGAAACGGCAAACTACGAGCGAGTGGTGAGCGCGGGGGCCGGGACGGGTGCGTGCATCGCCGTGAACGAGGTCGAAGACCCGTGGGCGGGTGGCGCAGTCTATACCGATGCCGCCATGCGGGTGCTGCGGATGGTCGAGAAGCCGGCGCCGGGGACTTCGACCACGCACTGGAACAATGCCGGGCTGGCCGTGCTGTCCGCGTCGATCTGGGACGAGGTAGAGCGGCTCGAACCATCGGCGCGAGGGGAATACGAACTTCCGCAGGCGGTAGCGGCGTTGGTCGCGGCGGGACACCCGGTGCTGGCCGTACCGATCGAAGGCCCGTGGTTTGACACCGGCACGCCGGAAAGCCTGGCGGAGGCGCGCCGGTACTTCGCAAGTTAGGCGGGA
>CAZRUZ010000180.1:0-1101 GCA_964603275.1 uncultured Anaerolineaceae bacterium
TGGTGCAGGGCGCCTTCACCGGGGGATCGCTGCTGATGGGCGCCGCCGGCCGGACCGACCTCCTCGGCCCGGACCACGCAGAGGAGCTCACGCGCTTCCAGTGGGACACGGCCCGGCGGCTCCGCGACCTGGTCCCGGCGGCGGCCGATGTCCTGCCCACCCACGGCGCCGGCTCGTTCTGCAGCATGACCGGCGAGGATCTCGGGCGTTCTGGGCCGATGTCGCTGGAGCTCCAGCGGAACCCGGCGCTGGCCTCGGCGACCTACGAAGCCTTCCGGGCACTCCAGCTCGAGAATCCCGCGCCCATCCCGGCGTATTACCGCCACATGGCGCCGATCAACATCCGCGGTCCGCGCGTGTATGGGGCATTCCCGCGTCCGCCGCTGCTTGCGCCCGGGGCCTTCGCGAGCCTCCCCGGCGATGTCTTCCGCATCGACGCGCGTGCCCGCCAGGATTACGCGGCCGGCCACTTGCCCGGGTCCCTCTCGGTTGAGGAGTCGGGCAGCATGCTCGCCTATCTGAGCTGGCTCCTCCCGTTCAAGGCGCCCATTGCCCTGGTGACCTATGACCGTGAGCAGGCCGAACGAGTCTCGAATGAGCTGTTCCGCATCGGCTGGGAGGACATCCGCGCGTTCATCGCCGCCGATGCCATCGAGCCGCCAGCCGTGCTCCGCACCGCTGGCGTCGAGGAGGCTGCCGCCATCCTCCGCGGTGACGCCATGCCCGTGATCGATGTCCGCTACAGCCAGGAGCACCGCAGCTCCCCGCTGCCGGGCGCCCGCCAGCTGCCGTTCGACGACATCCAGGTGTGGGCGCAGGAGATCGATGCGGCCGGCCCGGTGCTGCTCGTCTGCGCAAGCGGCCAGCGTTCGGCCTCGGCGGCGACGTTCCTCCGCCGGCACGGCGTCGAGGCCATCCCCCTGATTGGCGGCGGAGTGGAGGATATCCGCCCGCTCCTGTAGGTCCGCGCTCCACGCACGGGGCGCCATTCATCCAACGCTAACCTGGCGTTCAGTCGGCGTTAATCCAATCCTGAGAATCTCGCCCGGTGGCAATAACAGGACCGGCGCCGCGAGAAAGCACGCGAGTTCATTGGCGCGA
>CAZRUZ010000180.1:1201-4691 GCA_964603275.1 uncultured Anaerolineaceae bacterium
ATCCTCAGCTCGATGCAGGCGTTCGACATCATCAACGTGATGACCGATGGCGGGCCGCTCGATGCCACCAAGACCATGGTCTACCACGTCTACGATGAGGGATTCGTGCGCTTCCGGGTGGGCAACGCCTCGGCCATTGCCACGGTCCTGTTCGTCATCCTCCTTGCCGTCACCCTGCTCCAGGTCAAGTTCCTGGAGCGGCGGGTGAACTACGGATAGCGCGATGGCCCAGGAAGCGCTGCCACCACCCGCGGAGGTCGCCCGCCTCACCATCCGCCGGACCCCGGTCACCCGGATTGCTGTCCGGGCGCTGGGATACCTTGGGATGGCCGCGGCGGTCGCGCTCATTGGGTTGCCGCTGCTCTGGATGGCTGGCGCCTCGCTCAAGACACGCCAGGAGATCTACACGCTCCCGGTTTCGTGGCTCCCGGAGACCTTCCGCTGGGAGAACTACCGCGATGCCTGGACGGCCGTCCCGTTCGAGCGCTTCTTCATCAACAGCGTCATCACCACGGTGGGCGGGAGCGGGCTCGAATTGATCAATGGGGTGCTCACGGCGTACGCGCTGGTCTTCCTCCGCTTCCCCCGCAAGAACCTTGTCTTCCTGACCGTGCTCGCCGCGCTCATGGTGCCGGTCCAGATCACCATCATCCCGAACTACGTCCTGGTGGCCGATCTCGGCTGGGTGAACACCTACCAGGGGATCATCATCCCGGGCGCGGCCGTCGCATTCGGCACGTTCCTCATGCGCCAGCAATTCCTCGCCCTCCCGCGGGAGGTGATCGAAGCTGCCCGCATCGACGGGGCGGGGCACCTGCGCATGCTCTGGCAGATCGTCCTGCCCATGTCGCGCCCGGCACTGGCGACCTTCGCCCTCATCTCCATCGTGGCCAAGTGGAACGAGTATCTCTGGCCGCTGCTCGTCACGAACACGGCCGACCGGATGACGCTCCCTGTCGGGCTGACGCAGCTGCAGGACTCTGAAGGTTCGAGCGAGTGGGGCGTGGTGATGGCGGGCGCCGTGCTGGTCATTGCCCCTGTGCTCGCCATCTTCCTGTGGGCGCAGCGCCACATCGTCGAGGGCCTGACAGCGGGGTCTATCAAAGGGTGAATCCCGCTCACCGGGCGGGTGCACACAACAGTTCGGAATCACTCCATGGGAACAAGGGGAACCACAGCAATGGCGAAAATCACACGAAGGCGTCTGCTCGGCATGGCCGGCGGCGCGGCCGCTCTCGGCCTCGTAGGCTGCGGCGGCGACGACGACGACGAGACTCCAGCACCGGAAGGCACGACTCCGGCCGGTTCAAGCCCCGCGGCCAGCGCAGCCGCTTCCACCGCAACCGCGACCACGAAGCCATCCGTGAAGCCAGCCGCGGAGATCACCTACTGGAGCGTCCACCCGGCGAACTCCAAGGCGGTGGAAGAAGAGCTGATCAAGCGCTTCCAGGCCGCCAATCCCCAGATCAAGGTCAAGCTCGAGACTGCCGGCGCGAACTACGCCGAGGTCTCCCAGAAGTTCAACGCTGGCCTCGCCTCGAAGCAGATCCCCGATGTCGTGATGCTTTCCGACGTGTGGTGGTTCAAGTACTTCCTCGCCGGGACCATCGAGCCGATGGATGCGCTCATCAAGGAGCTCAAGGTCGAGACGAGCGACTACCAGGACACGCTCCTCAAGGACTACCAGTTCGATGGCAAGCAGTGGGGCATCCCGTTCGCCCGCAGCACGCCGCTCTTCTACTACAACAAGGACAAGTGGGCGGCCGCCGGCCTGCCCGACCGCGGGCCCAAGACCTGGGACGAAATGGACGAATGGGGCACGAAGCTCCAGGCCTCGGCCGGTTCGGGCGAATACGCCTTCACCCACGTGAAGGGCGATAGCTACATCGCCTGGACGTTCCAGGGCATCATCTGGCAGTTTGGCGGGCGCTACTCGGACGAGAAGTTCAAGATGCTCCTCGACTCCCAGGCCGCCATCGATGCCGGGAACTATCTCCGCAGCCAGGTGTTCACCCGGAAGTACGCCAACGTGACCGCCAAGGAGGAGAAGGCCGACTTCCTGGCGGGCACCTCCTACTCCATGCTCTCGTCCACCGGCGGCCTCGCCGGGGTGCTCAAGGATGCGAAGTTCCCCGTCGGCACCGCCTTCTATCCGGAAAAGAAGCAGTTCGGCTGTCCCACCGGTGGCGCCGGGCTCTGCATCCCATCGTCCATTTCAGATGAGAAGAAGCTTGCGGCGATGACCTTCGTCGCCTTCATCACCAACCCGGAGAACACGGCGTACTACTCTCAGAACGTGGGCTACATGCCCGTCCGCAAGAGTGCCGTGAACGGGCCGCTCATGGCCGAGTTCTTCACGAAGTACCCGCAGTTCAAGACCGCCGTCGACCAGCTCGCGAAGACCCAGCCGCAGGA
This sequence comes from uncultured Anaerolineaceae bacterium, assembly GCA_964603275.1. Taxonomy (GTDB): domain Bacteria; phylum Chloroflexota; class Dehalococcoidia; order Tepidiformales; family Tepidiformaceae; genus Amarobacter. The sequence continues at coordinate 3,617 of CAZRUZ010000180.1, forward strand.
TTCCGCCCGCGTCTACGTGCCCGGTGGCGATGCCATCCTGGGCAAGGGCCTCGAGCGGATGATCATCAACAACGAGGACGCGAAGGACGTGTGGCCCTCCGTGAAGAAGGAGCTCGAGAAAGTGGTGGATTCCGACATCCGCCCGAAGCTCAAGCTCTAAGACCGGTCCACCAGCCGCGGGGCCGGGCACACCCGGCCCCGCCCAGACGGGAGCCACCACCATGAGTGTTGTCTATGCCTCGGTCTCGAAGCAGTTCGGGAATGTCCATGCGGTGCGCGACCTCAACCTCGCCGCCGAGGAAGGCGAGTTCCTGGTGCTGGTTGGCCCCTCGGGCTGTGGGAAGACGACGGCGCTCCGCATGGCCGCCGGGCTCGATGATCCAACCTCCGGCGATATCGCCATCGGCGGGCGGTCCGTCCTCGGTGTCGAGCCGCGTGACAGGGATATCGCGATGGTCTTCCAGAGCTACGCCCTCTACCCGCACATGAGCGTCTTCGACAACCTGGCCTTCGGCATGCGCCAGCGCCGGACCGCCCGCGAGGAGATCCGGGACCGGGTCGATGAAGCGGCGCGGATGCTCGGCATCGAAGGGTTGCTCAACCGCCGCCCCCGAGAACTCTCGGGTGGGCAGCGCCAGCGCGTCGCCCTTGGCCGGGCGATCGTCCGCCGGCCGCGCGTGTTCCTGATGGATGAGCCGCTGAGCAACCTCGATGCGCAACTGCGCCTGCGCACGCGCGCCGAGATCAGCGCACTCCACCGCCGGCTCGAGACGACCTTCATCTACGTGACCCACGACCAGGTCGAGGCGATGACGATGGGGACGCGGATTGCCGTCATGCGCGATGGCATCCTCCAGCAGGTGGACACGCCCCAGCGGCTCTATGACGCCCCCGCGAACACCTTTGTCGCGACCTTCATCGGCAGCCCCGCGATGAACCTGCTCGAGGGTGAGGTCGTGCGCGTGGGCGAGTCATTGTGCTTCCACAACCGGGAGGTGACACTGCCCATCCCACCGGCGGCTGCCGCGCTGGCTGGTGGACCCGGGCCGGTCACGCTCGGAATCCGCCCGGAACA
>CAZRUZ010000181.1:0-4684 GCA_964603275.1 uncultured Anaerolineaceae bacterium
CGCGCGCCAGCCGCGACAACGCGGAGACCCGCCTCGCCCTGCCCGGCGCGCTCCTCGCAATCTGTCTGGCCGCCGTCTTCGTGTTCGTCATCCACGACACGGGCTGGAAGCAGGTTGCCGAACCACCGGTGATCTCCACGAGTGACCTCGGCTACGCCCTCCTCGATGTGTGGGTGCTGCCATTCCTGCTCGCCAGCGTGCTGCTGACCGCCGCTCTCATCGGCGCGATCATGCTCACCCGCTCGGCCGAAGAAGAAGCGGAGGACGCGCTCCTATGACTCCCGGCATCGAACACTTCCTGACCGTCGGGGCACTGCTCTTCTGCATCGGTCTCATCGTCGCCCTTGGCAAACGCAACGCCATCGGCGTGCTCATGGGCGTCGAGCTCATGCTCAACGCCGTCAACCTCACCCTGATCACGTTCTCGCGGTTCGCCGTGAGCCCGCGGCCGGTCACCGGCCAGACGTTCGCCGTGTTCATCATCACGGTCGCCGCCGCTGAGGCTGCGGTCGCCCTCGCCCTCGCCGTCGCCGTGTACCGCAACCGCGAAACCGTCGACGTCGACCAGCTGAATCTCCTCAGGTCGTGATTGCCAATGTGGGTTGAGTTCATGACCGTACGCAACGCCTATGTGGCCCAGACATGGCAGGAGCTCTTTGCCGCGGAGGGCCTCTCCGTCCGCGTCATCCCGCCCATTGGCCACGGCGAAACCGCCTCCCTGCGCGATGAGCGCACCCTCTACGTCCCCTCCGGGAAGGCCCACGTCGCCCGGGAAATCCTGAGGAAGATCTAGCCGATGTTGTTCCTCGAAGCCGCCCCCGCCGCGTCCATACCGACCATCGCCGAGGAGCTTCTCTGGGCGATCATCCTTTGCCCGCTCGCGGCCTGGGGGCTCATCGCGCTCTACGTCCGCAAGATTCCGGTCGCCGCAGGCTATCTTGCCATCCTCGGGATCGGCGCCGCCTGCGTCCTCAGCTTCGTCACCCTCTTCAACGTCATGGACGCCGATGGCGGAATCGCGGTCCATACCCACGAGTGGTTCACCGCCGGCAGCCTGACCGTCAACCTCGGCGTCCGCGTCGATGGGCTCACCGCCGTCATGCTCGTTGTCGTGACCTCCGTGGCCTTCCTCGTCCAGGTCTATTCGACCGGGTACATGGAGGGGGACCACGGCTACGGGCGCTACTTCGCCCACATGTGCCTCTTCACCACCTCCATGCTCGGGCTCGTTCTCGCCGACAACCTCTTCCAGATGTTCATCTTCTGGGAGCTGGTCGGCCTCTGTTCCTACCTCCTTATCGGCTTCTGGTTCCACAAGCCGAGCGCCGCCGCCGCCGCCAAGAAGGCGTTCATCGTCACCCGCATCGGTGACCTCGGCCTGCTCGCCGCGCTGCTCCTTGTCTGGACGCGCGCTGGCACGTTCGATGTTGCCGCCATCCAGGAATGGGCCACCAGCGGTGAGCCCGAAGCCTACATCGTGACCCTCTTCGCCCTCGGTATCTTCGCCGGGGCTGCCGGCAAGTCCGCCCAGTTCCCACTCCACGTCTGGCTTCCCGACGCCATGGAGGGTCCGACCCCGGTCTCCGCGCTCATCCACGCGGCAACCATGGTCGCCGCTGGCGTCTACCTGGTCGCCCGCTTCTTCCCTGTCTTCGAAGCCTCGGACGATGCGGCAACCGTGGTCGCCTGGATCGGCGCAGTCACCGCCCTCGTCGCCGCGACCATCGCCCTGGTCCAGACCGACTTCAAGCGCGTGCTGGCCTACTCAACGGTGAGCCAGCTCGGCTACATGATGCTCGCCCTCGGCGCATTCGGGTACGTCGCGGCCATCTTCCACCTCTTCACCCATGCCTTCTTCAAGGCCCTGCTCTTCCTCGGCAGCGGCTCGGTCAACCACGCCACCAACACCTTCGACATGCGCCAGATGGGCGGCCTGAAAAAGCACATGCCGGTCACCTACTGGACGTTCCTCATTGGTTCGCTCAGCCTGGCCGGCATCTTCCCCCTCGCGGGCTTCTGGTCCAAAGACGAGATCCTGCTTGACGCATGGCGTCACGACCGGGGGCTCTGGGCCGTCGGCGTCACCGTTGCCTTCATGACCGCCTTTTACATGTTCCGCGCCATCTTCCTCACCTTCCACGGCGAATACAAAGGCGGCCAGCCCGTCGACCACCACGATGAGGACTCCCACTTCCATGGCGACCCGGCCCACCCGCACGAGTCGCCGTGGCCGATGAAGGCGCCCCTCATCATCCTCTCGGTCCCGGCCATCGCGGCCGGCTGGCTCGCCTACGACCACCTGTTCAAGGACTTCATCGAAGGCGCACTGCCCCACGCGCACTCGCATGGCAGCACGTTCGAGATCGGTATCGCCATCAGCTCCAGCGTGGTTGCGGTCGCTGGCATCGGCGCGGCCTGGGCGATTTACATCAAGAAGTGGGTCACCTCGGAGTCTATCCGGGCGACCTTCCTCCCCTTCGCCATCATCTTCGAGCGAAAGTACTTCCTGGATTCCATCTACGAGGACCTCTTCGTCCGCAAGATCTTCCAGGGTGGCTGGAACCGCCTCATGCAGGCCAGCGACACGTACATCGTCGATGGCCTCGTCAACGGGACCGGCCGCGTCGCGCGCGGCGCCAGTACCCGCCTGAAGGTCATCCAGACCGGACAGGTCCAGAGCTACGGGCTCGGGATCGTCGCCGGCGCCATCATCCTTGCCCTCGCCGTCTTCACGGCGAACCCGCTGTAGGAGGCGGCCGTGGAACTCTCTCTCCTCGTCTTCCTCCCGGTGGTGGCCGCGGCCGCCATCCTCCTCCTCCCCCGGAGCATGGAGCAGCACGCGCGCTGGGTTGCCCTCGCAGCTTCGGTCGCGAGCCTCGCACTCTCGCTCCAGATGTTCTTCTCGTTCGACCTCAACGCCACCGGCTACCAGTTCGTCGAGCGCCGCGAATGGGTCGACCTGGGGGCGTTCAACCTCCAGTACTTCCTCGGCGTCGATGGACTCAGCATGCCGCTGGTGCTGCTGACCACCTGCCTGACTCTCGCCTCGGTCCTCGTCTCGTTCAGCATCACGCTCCGGCCCCGCGCCTACTTTGCTTGCCTGCTGGTGCTGGCCAGTTCGGTCATCGGCGTCTTCGCCGCACTGGATTTCCTGCTCTTCTTCCTCTTCTGGGAACTCGAGCTCTTCCCGATGTACCTCCTCATCTCCATCTGGGGCTCCGGCCGCAAGGAATACTCGGCGATGAAGTTCGTGCTCTACACGATCGCCGGCTCAGCCTTCATGCTCATTGGCATCCTCGTCCTCGCCTTCAACGCCAACACCTTCGATATCGAAGTGCTCGGCCAGACGGACTTCCAGGACACGCTCATCCCGCTCGGCTGGGTCTTCCTCTTCCTCTTCATCGGTTTCGCCGTGAAGCTCCCGATCGTCCCGCTCCACACCTGGCTCCCCGATGCCCATGGCGATGCCCCGACGGCCGTCTCGGTGATGCTGGCCGGCGTGCTCCTCAAGATGGGCGGCTACGGCCTCATCCGTATGTGCGTCACGATGATGCCCGGCGTTGCCGAAGACTGGGACATGTGGCTCGCCGGGCTCGGCGCCTTCAGCGTCCTCTACGGCGCGTTCATCACCCTGCGCCAGACCGACCTGAAGCGGCTCATCGCCTACTCATCCGTGAGTCACATGGGCCTGGTCCTGCTTGGCATCGCCGCGCTCGGTGATACGGGCCTGGCCGGCGCCAGCTACCAGATGCTCGCCCACGGCCTCGTCACCGGCCTCATGTTCGTGATGGTCGGGCTCATGTACGAACGCACCCACACCCGCGAGATCGCCCGCCTTGGCGGCCTGGCCCGGCAAATGCCACTCATCGCCACCGGGATGGTCTTCGCCGGGTTCGGCAGCCTCGGGCTCCCGGCTCTCGCCGGCTTCATTGCCGAAGCCATGGTCTTCCTCGGCGCCTTCCAGCAGTTCGAATGGGCGGTCCTCGCCTCCATCTTCGGCGCGGTCCTCTCCGCCGGGTACGTCCTCTGGATGCTCCAGCGCGTGGTCTTCGGCCCCGTCAAGCACGAGTGGGACGGCGTGACCGACCAGCGGCACTGGTGGGAGCACGCCGTCGTCATCGGCCTCGCCGCCCTTGTCGTCCTGCTTGGGGTCTACCCGGCCATCATGACGGACATGATCAACCCCGCCATCGACTCCATCGTGCTGAGGATTGAATCGTGAACAGTCTCGACATCGTCGGTCCTCAGCTCGCTGTCCTTCTCGCCGCCGCGGCCGTTGTCCTCGTCGATTCGCTCGCGCCCCAGCAGCGGCGTCTGCTCCCCGTTGTGGCACTCGCTGGGCTTGCCGTCTCGGCGCTCTGGACTACCTCTTGGGTCGTGCGCGGTGACTACACTACCGCCTTCGCCGGTACCCTCGCCCTCGACCGGTTCTCCGTCTTCTTCTACTACGTCTTCGCCGGCATTACGGCGACAGTCGTCCTCGCCTCCATCGATTGGGTGAACCGCGAGGGCCGCGCCCAGGGTGAGTACTACGCCCTGGTCCTGACCGTCTGCAGCGGTCTCATGTTCCTCTCAGCCTCCCGCGACCTGATCGCCATCTTCGTCGCCCTCGAACTCTCGTCGATCCCCCAGTACATCCTCGCCGGCTGGGGCAAGGATTCGAAGTCCAGCGAGGCCGGCCTCA
>CAZRUZ010000182.1:0-4677 GCA_964603275.1 uncultured Anaerolineaceae bacterium
GCCAGGAGAAGGAGCGGAGGTTTTCGATGATCCGGAGGAAGATCTCCGTGGTCACATCTTCCGCGTCTTCGTTCGAGACGAGGCGGGCGGACACATACCGGTAGACGCGGGGGAAGTAGTGATCGTACAGGGTAGCCAGGGCTACCTGATCACCTCCCTGCGCCGCCTCGACGACCTGTTGTTCGTCGAAATCGGGCGCCAGCTCGCCTACCGTTTGGTTCGCCAATTCAGCCCCCTGGGCCGCGCCGGAAACCTGTAAGGCCGACGTCCTCCTTTCGAGCATAGGCAGCCATCTGCCTTTCGTACTAGAGATAACGGTGGGCCAGCCAAAAGGTTAATCGCGCGGCGTCATCGCAGCCGGGTTCTTTCCATCCCGCAACAACGGCGGGGTTGCCTACCCTATCGCAAGCCGCCCTGAAGGGCCAAACTTGGTAAATGGCCACCTTCCAGGTCCTCTCTGTCATCCTCATCCCGTTCCTCCTCGGCATCGGCGGCACCGCCGCATTCCTCGCCTCACGCCGCCGGGAAGAACAGGACCGTGAGCACGCCGCCGCCTGGCGCGACACCTCGCTCGATGACTGGCGCCGCGAGCGCGAGCGCCTCGCCGAAGAAGAGCGCGCCCTCCGCACCGCCACCAGCGAGACCCAATCCGGCAGCACCCAGGAACGCGACGAGAAGAAGCAGCACCAGCGCATCGGCGGGTGAGCGCGCGGGGGCTACAACTGAGATGCGAGGACGTAAGCCGCGAGGTACTCCGTCTGCCGGATGACGTCGGCCAGGCCCGGCACCCGGTCAGGCTCAACCGGCTCGATCAGCACCTCAAAGCCATCCATGTCGAACCGGTGGACGTGGAGTGTATCCAGGCCCCCGTGGCAATTGTCGTAACGGAAGAGCTGTTGCCCGGCGCCATGCCCGAGCACGACCCGGCCATGGTACGCATACTCCCGGGTGACCACCGCCGGGCCTGCTCCAGCGCGATGCAGCACGGACAGCAGCTCGTTCACGTGGAGACGTCCACCGCTCGCCGTGCGCACCCAGCCCAGAAGGTTCACATCCAACAACCGCCCGTGGTGCATGGTCTCGCGAAAACTGAGCCGTGATTCCACGATGAGCCCTTCCGCTTCCAGCCGGCCAAGGCGGTTCTCGAGGACGCTCAGGAATTCCTGGTAGTCGACCTCTCCTCGAGGCCAGCGGTTTCCTGCAGGTGCAGGAGGGTCCGGTAGGAGGTCAGCCACCTACCGACCTCGGCCGTTGCTTTCATCTGGCCGCGATCCACGGCCTGGCGAGCTTCTTCGGTCGAGCATTCGTAACGCCGCTCCATTCTTGCGAGGAATGTGTGAAGCCTCGCCACGGTCGCGTCTAACGGTTCTTGCCTGCGGACGAGCTGGGTCATTGCGAAGCCCCCTGTGTTGCCACCAACTCAGAATAGCATGTCCCGGGGCTCGTCACCCTCCCCTCGCGCCTCCGCTACCCTTGATCCATGCCCGTCTCCGTCGCCTGGTTCCCCACCCTCGTCAAACGCACCCGTTCGAAGCAGCCCCACACCACCGTTGACTGGCGCGCCGGCCTTACCCCGCGCGAAGTCTTCCTCGCCGAGGGCTTCAGCGAGGCCGACGCCGAGGCCGTGCTGGTCATCATCAACGACGCCCAGGCCGGGCTGACCACTCCCCTGCACGATGGCGACCGGCTTGAGTTCATGGTCAGCATCCAGGGCGGCTGACCTCCCCGGCCCCGGACAGCTGGCAGCCCTTTCGCGCACTCCCTATGATTCCCGCTGCTGCGGGCACCAATGAACACGGAGTTAGCTGTGCCCCACACCTGTTTCCTTTGCTCGGGTGAGAACCCCGACCGGGTGGTCACCCACACCACCGGCGGTTCCATCGCCAACTACCACGGCCGCTTCGAAGGTCCCGAGGGCATGGTCAACGGCGGCATCGCCATCGCCGCGATGGGGTGCGCCGCCCTCCACCGCGCGCCCGCCGGCGATGACGCGATCTACCGCCTGACCGGCAGGCTCCGGCGGCCGGTCCCGCTCGCCCGCGACCTCCAGCTCAGCGCCACCTATGACGAGGGAGCCTGGGCCACCGCACTCCTGAATGGCGAAGACAGCGTCGTCACCGGGTCGGTGGTTGTGGGTCCCTCCGCCGCCGCGACCTGGGCGCCCGTGCCCGGATACCTGGCCGAGCCACTGGCCCGCCTGCAGGCGCTCGCCGGCTCCCGGCCCGCCGCCGGGACTCGCACGGTCGGCGAAGGACTCATGGAGGCTTGGGGGCCGACCGTCCAGACCTGCTTCGGCTGCCTGCGCCCGCGCGAGCGCGGTGGTCTTAACCTCCCGGGCTACATCATGGACACCGCCACCGTCTGGTCCGAGCTCGCCCCCGATCCCACGCTTACCGATCCCGCCGGGACGCTCCCCGCCGCGATCGCCGCAGCAGCAGCCGATTGCCAGACCGGCATCGTCCAGAGTGCCGACCCGGAGTTCGACCGGGCGCTGGGCACGGACTCGATGGCAACGACCGGCAGCCTGGATTACCACTTCCTCCGGCCATTGCCGTCCTGGTCGGAGCCGCTGCGGGTCCTTGGCGCCGCGCTCGGCCGGGAGGGCCGCAAGGTCTTCGGCATGGCCGCGATCTTCGATGCCGCCAAGACCCCCTGCGTCGTGAGTGAAGCCACCTGGATCATCATCCCGAGACCGGCGCCCGCGGGGCAGCCTACCACCTGAGGCCTCGCCACTGCACCTTGCCCACGCTCGCACACATGTTCTACACTCCGGCCCATGGCCCGCGAGCGGACAACCCCTGTCGCCGAACCGCCCCATCTCGCCGCAGCCCGGCACGTCCTGCGCGATGTCTTCGGCTACAGCGAGTTCCGGCCGGGCCAGGGCGAGGTCATCTCCGCCGTCCTCGAGCGGCGCGACACCCTCGCCGTGATGCCCACGGGCGGAGGCAAGAGCATCTGCTACCAGGTGCCCGCCCTCCTCGAAAACGAGGGCATCACCCTGGTCGTCTCGCCCCTGCTCGCACTGATGAAGGACCAGGTCGACGCCCTCCACGCGATGGGCGTGGCGGCCGCCGCGATCAACTCGTCCATCCCCATCGAAGAACAGCGCCGCGCCCTCGCCGAAGCCGCCGAGGGCCGCCTCCAGCTCCTCTACGTTGCGCCCGAACGCTTCGGCAACGGGAGCTTCGTCGCCGCCCTGCGCGGCATCCGCGTCTCCCTCCTCGCCATCGACGAAGCGCACTGCATCTCGCAGTGGGGCCATGACTTCCGCCCCAGCTACCGGGAGCTCGGCGGCGTCCGCCAGCTGCTGGGTGGCCCGCCGATCGTCGCCCTCACCGCTACCGCCGACCCCCGCGTCCGCGAGGACATCCTCCTCCGCCTCCACCTTCGCGATCCCATCGTCCACGTCGCCGGCTTTGACCGCCCGAACCTGCGCTTCGAAGTCCACCGCGCCAGCTCGCTCAAACAGAAGTCCGAGGCCATCGCCGAGGAGCTGCGCACCCTCAAACAGGAATCGGCCATCGTCTACTGCGGCACGCGAAAGCGGGTCGAGGAGGTGACCGACTACCTCCAGCGCGCCGGCGTGAAGTGCGCCCGCTACCACGCCGGCATGGAAGACCACGACCGCAAGCGCATCCAGGATGCCTTCGCCCGCGATACCCTCCGCGTCATCGTCGCCACCAATGCCTTCGGCATGGGCATCGACAAGCCCGATGTCCGGCTCGTGGTCCACCACGACATGCCCGATTCGCTCGAGTCCTACTACCAGGAGGCCGGCCGCGCGGGCCGCGATGGCGAACCGGCGCGCTGCATCCTCTATTACTCGCCGCGCGACCGCTCGCTCCGTGAGTTCTTCATCGAAATGGCCCACCCCGAGGCCCAGCGCGTGGTCGAGGTCTACCGCGCCCTGGTGGCCGCCGGCGGCGAGCGTGTCCACGCCCGCGACCTCATGCGCGAAGACGACGAACCCGGCATCAACGCCGCCATCCAGGCCCTCGTCGAATCCGGGCTGGCCGCGCGCCGGGGCTGGCAGGTCAACGCCATCCGCCTCGACGGAGAGGCCGATATCGACACCGCCGGGCTCGACGCCCACCGCGAGCACTCCTTCGCCAAGCTCGACGCGATGGAGGACTACGCCCGCTCCCGCACCTGCCTCCGCGCGCGCATCCTCGCCTACTTCGGCGAGACGGAGCACGAGCCGGCCTGCGGCAACTGCGGCCCCTGCGCCGCCGGCGCCCTCTCCCCGGCCGAGGAGCATTCCGCCGCCGAGGAGGACCTCTTCCAGCAGCTCCGGGCTGTGCGGAAAGACCTCGCCGCCCGCGATGGCGTCCCGCCGTTCGTCGTCTTCGGTGATGCCACCCTGCGCGACATGGCCCGCAAGTCCCCGCGGAACCAGGCCGAAATGCTCCGCGTCAGCGGCGTGGGCCACGTCAAATTCGAGAAGTACGGCGAGCCCTTCCTTGCGGTGACGAAGGTCGCGGCAGGTCCCGGCCCGGCGCCATCGGGCCCCTCGCTCTACGCCCGCGCCGAGGCGCGCAAAGCCGGCGGCCTTTCACCCACCCTGCGCGAGACACTCTCGCTGTACAAGGACGGTGTCCGGGACATCGATGAGATGGCCCGCGCGCGGGCCATGGCCCGCACCACCATCGTCGGGCACCTCGGCGACCTCCTCCTCGC
>CAZRUZ010000183.1:0-4669 GCA_964603275.1 uncultured Anaerolineaceae bacterium
GCTGCCGCTCTCCGCGCCGTGTTTGGCGAAGAGCCCTCCGATGAGCAGCTCGCCATGGCAGGAGGTGATCCCGCCCGCGCCCGCAGTTTCCGCCGCCTGATGGCCGGCACCATCGCCGGCCCAACCGGGGTCAGCCGGACCACCGTCGCCGTCGCCGATGGCGAAGTTGCCGGGCTGCTCCAGGCCGGCGCAGAGGCCGGGGACCGCGTCTCACCCGCCCTCGTCTGGGGCTTGCTGCGGACGTTCGGCTTCCCCGGGATCATCCGCTTCCTTCGCCGCGACCGCCTCCGTGGCCGCGTCCACATCCCGCCCCCACCTGGCGCGTTCCACATCGCCGAAGTCCATGTCCTCGGCTCCCGCCGCAATCAGGGCATCGGCGCGGCCCTCATGGCAGAAGCCGAACGCCAGGCCCGCGCTGCCGCCGCCCCGCTCATCTCACTGACCACCACCACCAGCAACCCCGCCCGCCACCTCTACGAACGCTCCGGCTTCAGGGTCACGGAAGAACGTACCGACCCTGACTTCGAAGCGCTCACCGGGGTGAAGGGCCACATCCTCATGGTGAAAGACCTGGTCTGATCGGTCGGGTCCCGGTTAGTGCCGGCGGCGTGGACGGCCGGCGTGCTCGCACTCCGCCGCCCCCGTCCGTACAATAAGGGCATCTCACCACCGCCGGGTCCCGCCACGCCCCGGCGCCGAAAGGCCCAATGGACCGCATCGAAATCGAAGTCCGGCTCAACCGCGATCGGGCCTGGCTGCTCGAAACCCTCTCCGCCATGACCGAGGACGAACTCCGAGCGCCGCGGACGCCCAGCGAGCACGACGCCAGCAAGACCTGGTCGTACGCGGACCACTTCATCCATACCACCCTCATCGAAAAGAACTGGAACGACATGTTCCGCCGCCACCTCTCTGGCGAACCCGGTATGCCCCGCCGCGCCAACGCCGATGGTTCCACGCGGTCAACGGACCAGGTGATGGCCGGTATTCACCGCTGGACTGAAAGGTGGGCGGATGAGCACCGCGGCAAGCCGCTGGCCGAACTCGTGCGCATCGGCCTCGCGGTCCGCGCTGAGACGCTCCAGCTTCTCTCCGAACTGACCGACGAACAGCTCGCTTCAAAGATCCCCGGAGCACCCTGGGCTGATGGCACCGTCGGCGGGATCATGGCGGCCAATGCCGACCACGGCCGCATGCATTTCAACTACGCGAAGGATGGCTCGCTCGCCCGGTAACTCGGCTAACCGATGAACGCCTCGCCGCCGATCTTCTCGCGGCCCGTGCGCGCCATCACGAAGCGCCGGATCTCCCGCCGCTCGGCAGGCAGGAAGCAGTGCGCGCAGACCCGGGGACGGGGCAACTCGACAGGGACGAGCAGGCGGTGCACGCCGTGTTCGGCACACGTCAACTCGAACTCGATCACTTCGATGTTCATGGCGTCCTCCCGCGCCCATCCCCCGGATGGATCTATAGGATAGACGTATCGGCAGGTTTGTCCACGGTCATTTGGCCTTACATATGTAAACGTTTGGACGTGTTGAAGGCCTGCCTACCGGGGTGACCCCGATGGTGCGAGTGCCTGTCCACGCGCTAGTATTCCCGCCATCACACCCCGGAAGCCCGGCAGGAGGGTACCCGTGGAGCCTGAGCAAGCTGGCGAGTTGCCCCACCTCAACGACGCCGGTCTTCTGTTTGCCGATAACCCATCGCCTATGTGGGTCTACGATCCCGTGACCCTGCGTTTCCTCGAAGTAAACCGCGCGGCAACCACGCTCTACGGCTACACGCGGGAGGAGTTCCTCCAGCTCACCGCCCGTGACCTCCACGGCCCCGATGGCGTTGCCGGGCTCCAGGAGCATCTGGCCCGGGTTGATCCGGGCGCCGTCACCGCCTCAGCCTGGACGCATCGGACGCGCGATGGCCGCCAGCTCTCCGTCGAGCTTACGGCCCAGGGTATTGAATTCCAGGGGAGCTATGCCCGGTTGATCGTGGTCCGCGACGTCACCCCCTTCGGTGATTACGAGGCCGCCCGCATCGATGCCGAAGCCCGCTACCGCGCCCTCATCGAATACGCCGCGGAGGCCATCGTTGTGCTCGATGCCGATGCCGGCGTCTTTGTCGAAGCAAACGAAAACGCCTGCCGCCTCTTCGGCCGCACCAGGGAAGAACTACTCTCGGTTGGCGTCCTCGATGTCAGCCCCGAGTCGCAGCCGGACGGTCAGCTTTCCGCGGTCGCGGCGCCTTCGATCATTGGGCGTGCCTTGCGCGGCGAAGCCCCCGTCTTTGAGTGGGTCCACCGCAACGCCTCCGGAGAGCACATCCTCTGCGAAGTCCGCCTCGTGCGCCTCCCCTCCGCCACGCACACGCTCATCCGCGGCAGCATGACCGATATCCGCGAGCGCAAGGCCGCCGCCGAAGAGATGGCCCGCCTGGCTGCCATCGTCGAGTTCTCCGATGATGCGATGCTCGTCAGCGGCCTCGATGGCCGCATCACCACCTGGAACCGTGGCGCCGAGAAGATCCTCGGCCTGCCCGCCAGCCAGATGCTGGGTGGCAGCATGGCGGACGTCCTCGCTACGCCCGAAATGGCGCTCCGCCAGCAGATCCGTGACCAGGTGATCGGCCGCGGCGAACCGGCCAACGGGATTGAGTACCTCTGGACACGCCCGGACGGTACCACCCTCGCCATCTCCACCTCATGCTTCCCGATCCGCAATGCCGCTGGCGAGGTCGCTGGTCTCGGTGCCGTGATCCGCGACGTCAGTACGGAACATTCCGCAAGTGCCGCCCTCCGCCTCAGCGAGCAGCGCCTCCAGCTGGCCGTGGACGCCGCGGGAATTGGCATCTGGAACTGGCGCATCGATACCGGCGCCTTCGAGTGGACGGAACAGGCCGCCGCCATCTTCGGCCGCCCGATCGCCGGCCTGCCCGACACGATCGGCGGCGTCATCGGCCTGTTTCACCCCGAAGACCGCGACCTGGCCAGGCTGCGTCCCCCTGCCGAAGTCGCCTCCGGCAACCCCATCGAGACCCGCATCCGCCTGCCCGATGGGGCCTACCGCTGGATCGTCTCAAGCGCCCTCCCCATGCCCGGCGACCCCAACACCGTCACCGGCATCTCCCAGGACATTCACGACCGCAAAGTCGCTGAAGAAGAAGCGATCGAAGGTGAACGCCGCGTCCGGGCAATCATCGATACCCTCCCCAGTGCCGTCTGGATCGCTTCCGGCTGGAGTGCCCTGATGGTCAACACCGAGCTTGAGCGCCTCACCGGCTATTCAGCCGCCGACCTCCTCGGCGGGGACGCCCTCGACTCCGTGGTCCACCCCGATGACGTCGTCATCATGAATGACCACTACAACCGGCGCATAGCCGGCGAAGAAACCGTCAGCCGCTACACCATCCGCATCATCCGCTCCGATGGTGAAGTCCGCCATCTCGCCGTTTCTGCCACCCAGTTCGTCTTCGGGGGCGTGGCCTGTTCGCTCCTCTCCGCCATCGATATCACGGATCGCCTCATCGCCGAACAGGAGCTCCGCGCCAGCGAAGAGCGCTTCCGCAACCTCGTCGAGACCGTCCCGGTCGGCATCTGGGTCTGGGATGGCACCGACGTGACGATGGTCAACGCTGCCCTCGAGCGCCTGCTCGGCTACTCCCGCGAACAGATCACCACCCGCGACTTCCTCGGCACCCACATGCATCCGGATGACCGCGCCCTCATCCGCGAACGCGGCCGCCGCCGCATGGCCGGCGAACCCGTCGATCCGCCCCATGTCGAAATCCGCATCGTCAACGCCGATGGCAAGACCCTGACGTTTGAACTCTGGTCGGCCATCGTCGAGGTCGACGGCAAGCGCGTCTGGTTTAACTCGGTCATCGACCTAACCGAGCGCCGGGCCGCCGAAGCCGAGCGTCTCCGCATCGACCAGCAGATCCAGCAAACGCAGAAGCTCGAAAGCCTCGGCATCCTCGCTGGCGGGATCGCCCACGATTTCAACAACCTGCTCGTCGCCATCCTCGGCAATGCCGGCCTTGCCCTGATGGAGCTCCCGCCCGAGTCGCCCGCCCGCCAGACCGTCCAGGCCATCGAGACCGCCGCCCAGCGCGCCGCCGACCTCACCCGCCAGATGCTTGCCTACTCCGGCAAAGGGAAGTTCGTCATCGAGCCCCTGAACCTCTCCCGCATCGTCGAGGAGATGGCCCACCTCCTCGAGGTCTCAGTCTCCAAGCGGGCCGTCCTCAAGTACCACTTCGCGCCGGACATCCCCGCCATCGAGGGCGATGCTACCCAGGTCCGCCAGGTCATCATGAACCTCATCACCAACGCCTCCGATGCCATCGGAAGCCGGAGCGGCGTCATCTCCATCTCGACGGGCATGCAGTACGCCGACCGTGCCTATCTTGCCGAGTCCTACCTTGATTCCGACCTGCCGGAGGGCGACTACGTCTACATCGAGGTTGCCGACAGTGGAGAGGGTATGGACGAAGAGACCCGCGCCCGCATCTTCGACCCCTTCTTCACCACCAAGTTCACCGGCCGCGGCCTCGGGCTTGCTGCCGTCCTCGGCATCGTCCGTGGTCATCACGCCGCTATCAAGGTCTACTCCGAGCCCGGGCGTGGCACGACCTTCAAGGTGCTCTTCCCCGCGGCCTCGTCCGCAACGTTGCC
>CAZRUZ010000184.1:0-4511 GCA_964603275.1 uncultured Anaerolineaceae bacterium
CCGAACCGCGACCGGCAGGGAGCGGCACTCCGGCACACCACCGCGGCTGCGCGGCAGCCCCGGGATGTTCGAAGGACGAAGTGCGAAGTGCGCCGGGCCGGGCATTCCGATTCACGATTCGGCACCGGCCCACGCGATCCGAGGCGCGCCATCCCTGGCGCGCCTCGGATTTGCGGGGGTTGGGTTCGTGTCCCCTCCCTCATGGTCGGGGCTCGCCAGTGGCGGGGTTCGCCGGTCGTGGGTGGAATGCCGGGGTTCATGAGGGTGCCGAGCGACATTCGGAGCCGATAAACGCCGCGAACCGGGGGCAAACCCGGAGAGCGCTCGCCACCACTGGCGGCGAACAATAGAATCAACACATGGCAGGAATCGCCCTGTTCCATTGCCCGGCGGGCAGGCTGGCGGCGCTCCGGTGAAGGATGCGCTGCACCTGCTGACGCCCGCCGATGGGCGGCCGTTTGTGTACGCCGGCGGCGAGCTCGATGTGCCCCACGCGGTCGAGGCGTTCAAGGCGGCGCTGCTCCACGTCGCGGATTCGGTGCCAGGGCGGACGCAGTTGCTGCAGCAGACCGCGCTGGCGCTGCTGAGCCGGCGGCACCAGCTGCTGATCTCGCGGGCGGGCACGGGGAAGTCGCTGTACGGCGATAGCGTGTTCAGCCAGTTCGAAGGGTCGACGTTCAAGGCGCAGTTCAGCCAGGGCACGCGGCTGGAGACGATCCTGGGCGGGATCGACCTGAAGCTGTTCCACGAAGGGAAGCTCTGGCACGACACGAGCCACAGCCTGGTGACGGCGGACTTCGCCTACCTCGATGAATTCATGAACGCGAACGACCTGGTGCTCGAGGCGCTGCTGGGGATCCTGAACGAGCGGCGGTTCACACAGGGAGAGCAGCAGGAAGATGCGCGCCTGCACACCGCCCTGGCGATGACCAACCACTTGAAGTTCTCGGCGATCTCGGAGCCGATCCTGGACCGCTTCATGTTCAAGGCATCGATCGACCCGCAGGGCGACGCGCTGAACGACATCCTGATCGACCTGGCCTATGCGCGGCACCACGGCAAGGCGAGCCAGCCGGAACACCGCCTCCCGCTGGCCGTGTTGCAGGAGCTGAGCGAGATCGTGCAGGGGGACCACGCGGAGCGGACGATCGACGCGCCGACGGAGATCCTGTTCCTGAAGAATGAGCTGATCGAGACGTATAGCCGCCTGCTGGCAACCCGGATCCACGCTGCGCCGGCGAGCGACGGGCTCCACACCGACCCGGCGACGTACATCAGCCCGCGGACGAAGGCGGCGAGCCGCGATGCGCTCAACGCCTCAGCGCTGCTGCATCACCGCAACCACGTGGAGAAGGAAGACCTGCACGTGCTGCGATTCGTGCTGACGACCATTCCCGGGAACGACCGGGCGGTCTCGGGAGCAGCCCAGGACATCTTCGCCGAGGCGATCCACTCGACCTTACAGGCGTACAGCGAGGCGGACCTGCAGACCGTGCACGACCTGACGGCAATCGCCCAGATGTACTCGTTGTTCGCGCACGGGATCCCGCTGGAGACCCAGCCGCAGCACGGGCGGGTCGCGCGGCTGTTCCTCTCGCTGATCGGCAAGTCGAGCTGGCACGAGGTGGGCTACGAGACCTTCATCGAGGCGCTGCAGGGCAAACAGATCACCAACCCCAGGGTGAACGCCCTGCGGGAGGAGATCCTCGAAGACATCATGGAGCACGCCGGTAATGGCAACTGAAGCGCCGCGCAGCCCCATGGACCGGCTCCTGCGGCCGGAAGAAGACCTGGAGGACCTGTATCGCTCGTGGGCGGTGCTCGACCTGATCGGGGAGACGGTGGACTCGATGCCGCCGGCCTGGCTGGCGGTGCTGAACCTGGCGCGGAACCTGCTCGACGGCCGGGCACTGCCCGGGGTGGACGTCCCGGGGGACCTCGCCCGGCTGGTCACCACGCCGGAAGAGCAGGCGACGGTGGTCACCCACACCGAGCGGAAGCAGCGAATGGTGAACCCGCTCGGGGGTGATACGCGCGTGCAGCCGTTGCGGGCGCTGACCGACCTGGCGAACGTGGGAATGCCAGACATGATGCTGCGGGACATCGCGCCCGGGCTGTTCGACTACCAGCTGTTGAGCGGCGGCATCCACGGCATCTACACGACGGGGCTAAGCCCGGCGATCGAGGAGTACGACGAGATCGTGGAGGAGCGCATCCCCACGCCGGGGCCGGGCCGCAAGAAGCGGCAGAAGGTGTACGCGCTACTCGATGTCTCGAACTCGATGCGCGACGACAACCGGATCCTGTTCGCAAAGGCGCTGCTGCTGGCGTACCTGGTGACGGCCCGGCGCGAAGGGGCGGAGATTTACTTCCGGACGTTCGGGAACACCGTGCACACGCGGACGGACTGCGCGGATGGCGAGGCGTTCGGGGAGCTCGCGCGGCGGATCCTCTCGGTGACGCCAGAGGGTTCGACGGACATCAAGCATGCAATGGACACGGCGATCTTCGATATCCGCGCGCTCGACGGGTTCAACCGGGTGGAGCGGCTGGGCGAGACTCCACCGACGGAGCTGCTGCTGATCTCGGACTGCGAGTCGTATTCGATCCCGGTGATCCCGAAGGCGATCCGGCTGCATACGGTGCACCTCAAAGGGGCACGGATGATGAAGATCCACGCCGAAGGATTCGAGCGGATCAGGGCGGAGAGCCGCACGTTCCACGAAATCGACACGACAGGCCTGGTGATGCCGGAGACAACGCGCGAGCGCTGGCTGCTGCGCTTCGATGGGCGGGCGCTCGACGACGCGCGGCTGGATGCAGGCAGCGAGGGGACTGAGCGCCGCGAAGGCGCGCTCCACCGGCAGGCGGTCCGGGAGGCGTATCGCAAGCTGGCGGGCGAAACGAAGGAGCGGCGCCAACCGGCAAGGCTGCGGGCGCAGCGTTCGTTCGGCGGGCCGAAGCTCGGGTTCGGGGCGCTGTTGCGGGCGCTTCTGCAGGTCATGAAGCACCCGTGGCCGCACCGCCACAGCACTCCGGCGGAGGCGCCGCTGGCGGCTGGCACACCGTTCGGGATGCAGATCCGGGTGCGGAAGTAGCGGTTCAGGCCCGGGGCAGGGCGAGCACGATAACCATCTCTTCGGCGCCGTGGACCCCGCGCACGATGATCTTTTCGACATCGGCGGTGCGGCTCGCTCCGGTGAGGATGAGCGCCTCGCCATCGCCAAGGTAGGAGGCGAGGCCGGCGGGGTACTCGACGATGGTCACGGGGTCGACTTCGACCACAATCCGCGACGCGCCAAGGAGCGGCCTGCGCGCGGCGGCCTCACCGGTTACGAGGACGCTGCCCGTGCTGGCGATGGCGGCCGTGGCCTGGAGGCGGTGGTCGCCGGGGAGGGGTTCGGCCTGTTCGACCACGCTGATCCCGAGGGCCGCGGCGCGCTGGGCAAAGCGGGCGGCGAGCGTCGGCGGGGGGGGCTCCAGGGGCGTGATGAGCGGCGGTTCGGCGCGGTTGGGCGCCGCCTGGAGGAGGAGGTCGATATCGTGGACGGCGGCAGGCTCGGGAAGGAGGCGGGGATCGTCGCGGTGCTTGGCGGGTGGCCGTACCACGCGGCCGAGACTCTGCAGGCCAACCCGTGCCATGGCCGAAGCCGCGCGGCTTCGGGTGGCCCCGGCCATGGTGGCAGCCCAGGCCTTCCATGCGAGGCGTTCGCCACGGCCGGCGCCGAAGCCACCGGAGACGGCATCGGCGCGCAGGTCGAGGAGCATGCGGTGGAGGGGGATGCCGACCGGGCAGACCTCCGTGCAGCGGGCGCAGAGGGTGGAGGCGAACGGCAGGTCGGCGTAGCGGCCATCGCGCCAGAGCAGCGGGGAAAGGACCGCGCCAATCGGCCCCATGTAGGAGGAGCCGTAGGAAAGCCCGCCGGCTGTGCGGTAGACCGGGCAGCTGTTCATGCAGGCGCTGCAGCGGATGCAGCGGAGGACATCGCGGTAGCGCGGGTCGGCGAGGATGCGGGAACGGCCGTTATCGAGGAAGACGACGTGGCGCTGCTGCCCGGGCGCGGGTTCGGCGAGGAAGTGGGAGAACGCGGTCAGCGGCTGGGCGGTGGCATTGGCGGCCAGCACCTGCAGGATTGAGAGCGCAGCCGCCTCATCGGCGACGACCTTTTCGATGCCGGTGATCACGATATGGAGCGCCGGGTGGCTGACACCGAGGGAGACGTTGCCCTCGTTTTCGACGATGACGATGCGGCCGCTGCCCGCGACGACCGCGTTGGCGCCGGTGATCGCGGCATCGCAATCGGCGAAGAACGTGCCGACGACATCGCGCACGTAGCGGGAGAGGCGGGTTGGGTCGTCATCGGGCAGGTTGGCGCCGGTGCGGTCGAGCATTTCGCGGATGCGGGCGCGGTTGAGGTGAAGGGCGGGGGCGGTGATGTGGCTGGGGCCGCGGCCCTCGATATCGACGATGTACTCGCCGATGTCGGTTTCCAGGACATCGATACCGGCGC
>CAZRUZ010000185.1:0-4510 GCA_964603275.1 uncultured Anaerolineaceae bacterium
TCCCTCCTCCCTCCTCCCTCCTCCCTTCCTGTACCCTACCGCCCCATGGAATGGCACGATCCGCCCGAGCTCCCCACCCGCGTTGACCTGCGCGATCCCGTCTTCAAGGCCAACCGCGCCCACAACCTCGGCCTCGTTACCGGCCTGCACGAGCGTCTCGACCGCGCCGCTCGCGGTGGGGGAGACGACTACATCGCCCGCCACCGCGAACGCGGCAAGCTCCTCGCCCGCGAACGTATCCAGCGCCTGATCGACCCCGATACCGCCTTCCTCGAACTGAGTGCTCTCGCCGCCGACGGCGTCTACGACGACGACGTGCCCGGCGCGGGCATCGTCACCGGGATCGGCGTTGTCGCCGGCCGCGAATGCGTTGTCATCGCCAACGATGCGACCGTGAAAGGCGGCGCCTACTACCCCCTGACCGTGAAGAAGCACCTTCGCGCACAGGAGATCGCCGCCGAGAACCGCCTCCCCTGCATCTACCTCGTGGACTCCGGCGGCGCCTTCCTCCCCCTCCAGCACGATGTCTTCCCCGATAAGGGCCACTTCGGCCGCATCTTCTACAACCAGGCCCGGCTCAGCGCGAACGGCATCTACCAGGTCGCCGCAGTCATGGGTTCGTGCACCGCCGGCGGCGCCTATGTCCCGGCCATGAGCGATGAGACCGTCATCGTCCGCGGCACCGGCACCATCTTCCTCGGCGGCCCCCCGCTCGTGAAAGCCGCCACCGGTGAAATCTCGACCGCCGACGAGCTCGGTGGCGCCGATGTCCACACCCGCCTCAGCGGCGTCGCCGACCATCTCGCCGAAGACGATGCCGACGCGCTCCGCATCGTCCGCGACATCATCGCCAGCATCCCGCACCGCCGCGAGTTCCCCTGGGACCTCACCCCCGCCGAGGCGCCCCTCCACGACCCCGGGGACCTCTACGGCATCATCCCCGCCGACCTCCGCCAGGCCTACGATGTCCACGAGGTCATCGCCCGCCTCGTCGATGGCTCGCGCTTCCACGAATTCAAGGCCCGCTACGGCCCTACCCTGGTCTGCGGCTTCGCGCGGATCATGGGCTACCCGGTCGGCATCGTCGCGAACAACGGCGTCCTGTTCAGCGAATCCGCGCTCAAAGGCGCCCACTTTGTCGAGCTCTGCGCCCAGCGCCAGGTCCCCCTCGTTTTCCTCCAGAACATCACCGGCTTCATGGTCGGCCGCCAGTACGAAAACGCCGGCATCGCCAAGGACGGCGCCAAGATGGTCACCGCCGTCGCCTGTGCAAACGTCCCGAAGTTTACCGTCGTCATTGGTGGCAGCTTTGGCGCCGGCAACTACGCCATGTGCGGCCGCGCCTACGAACCTCGTCAGCTCTGGATGTGGCCGAACGCCCGCATCAGCGTCATGGGCGGCGAACAGGCGGCCTCTGTCCTCCTCCAGGTCCGCCTCGACCGCGGCGAGCAGCTTTCCCCCGATGAACAGGAAAAGTTCAAGGCGCCGACTATCGAACGCTATGAGCACGAAGGCTCCCCCTACTTCAGCACTGCCCGCCTCTGGGACGATGGCGTGATCGATCCGCTTGATACCCGGCGCGTGCTCGCCCTCGGCATCTCCTCCGCCATGAATGCCCCGTTCGAGCCCACCCGCTGGGGCGTCTTCCGCATGTGACGTCCGAGCGGGCGGCCGGTAAACCTGCGTGAACCGGGTCACACGCCCGCCGGAACAAATCCCGGCCTCCGGTCGTTTGCTTCCCCGAGGGGTCCAACAACTCTGGAGGTCTGTATGTCTCAAGAACGCAAGCCGGGCAGGCGGAAACCGCTCTTCTGGGCCGGCGTCACGGCCGCTGCCGCCGCCGCGGTGTTTGCCGCGGGAACCCTGGCCGGCCACGCCATGGCCGATCCCGGCGAAAGCCAGCCCGAACCCGCCGCCGTGGGGGCCGTTACCGCCCCTGGCTTCGACGCGGCCGACCGGCCGGTGACCATGCCCTCCGCCGCGCCCATCGGCGCCAAGGAGACCGGCGCGAACGATGGCGGGTTCGGCAGTGCCAGCGTCCCGCGCTTCGATAGCTGCCGCGCCCCCCTCCCCGCCGGCGTCATGGCTGGTAACGGCATCGACCTGGCAAAGGCTGGCTTCGTTCCCAGGCTGCCATCCGCCGGCCTTGCTCCGCTCTCCGCCTCCGTGGCCGTCTATGCCGGCTGCGATGACAACGGGCAGCCGCTCCCCAACGGCGAGCTGACCCTCGACACCGCCTGGCAGCACGAAGCCAGCGGCCTCGAGGTCTACGTCTCACAGCGCAAGTCCGCTACCCCCGTTGCCAACGTCCTTCGTGACGGCAGCGCCACCTTCTGGGCCGATGGCTACCGCTACGACGTGAACGTCAACAGCTATGCAATCCCGGCAGCAATCGAGCGTGGGGCCCCGGCCCAGGACCTTCCCAGCGGACCGGTTGCGGACCCCCGGGTTGCCGGGATCCTGCAGTCTGTTGTTTCTGAACTCATGGGGTCGGCCGATGCCACCCGTTGCTTCTGGACGCTTGGCCAGGGTAGTGCCGCGGACCTTGCCGCCCTGGGCATTGGCGACCCGAGCCCGGCCATCCCCGCGGGCTACAACGTCTCTGAGTTCAACATCACCAGGTACGTCCGCCCGCCGGCCGACTGCGACGCCAGCATCGTCCCCACCGAGGGCACCGGCTTCTATGCCGGTTGGACCCGCAACAGCACGCCCGCCGAGTTCGGCTACCTGGGAGTCTCGGTCTCGGCCATGCCCGAAGGCTACAACGACCCGTGGCCGGGCTCACTCACCCAGTACGGCGCGAACTGGAGCAACGGGAAGTTCCAGTTCGGTGTCTACGCGAAGGTCGAGGGAGGCCTCAGCGTCGAGACCATCCGCGCCATCGCCCGCGCCCTGGACCCCTCGTTCAACGAGGCCTGCCTCATCCAGGAACGCCAGCTCTCCGCGGCCGACCTGGCCCGCCTTGGCTTCCGCACCCCGGTCGGCCCGGACGGGTACGCCATCATCCGCTCCTCCACTGTCGCCCAGGAAATTGGTGATGGCTGCCCGAAGCCCCAGGGCTGGGAGCCCAGCTACAACCTCTCCTGGACCCTCGAGCGCGGCCCCGACACCATCGAGGTAAGCGCCAGCCGCTACGGCGGCTCCGCCGAGCCCGCCCAGGGGTTCATCGGCCCCAACGCCATCTGGTGGACTGATACCGCAGGGACGCACTTCTCGGTGAATGCCTACTCGCGTGGTGTCTCCGCCGAGGTCGCGCGCGCGGACCTCATCGCCGTGGCCCGCAGCATGGACCCCACCTTCGATGAATCGAAGCTGTCGGACGGTGGCGCGAAGCCGGTAGTCGATGTCGCACCGGTGGTTCCCCAGGCGGCTGGCGAGTCCCGCTGAACACCCGGCCGCTCCCTCCTCGGGGCCCCGTCCTTCCTGGCGGGGCCCTGCCGTTGTCTTCGCCCCGCTCACACTCCCTTGAACTGCGGTTCCCGTTTCTCCAGGAACGCCCGCACCGCCTCCCGGCTGTCCTCCGAAAGGCCGCTGATCCGCATCAGCAACGCTTCCTGGTGCAGTAGCGCATCCAGCGTCTCCGTCTCCCCCAGGTTCAGGTTCTCCTTCATCCGGCCAAACGCTGCCGTAGGCCCCGAGGCGAGTTTCGCGCAGAACTCCAGCCCGCGCGCAATCAGCTCCTCGTGGGGTACGACCCGGTTGACCAGCCCGGTCTCCAGAGCCTTCGCGGCATCGATGATCTCCGCCGTGAGGTACATCTCGCGCGCCCGTCCCATGCCCACCAGCCGTGGCAACAGGTACGTCCCGCCGAAATCCCCGCTCAGCCCAACGTTCCGGAACGCGGTACCGAACCGTGCCCGGTCCGAGGCGATCCGGATGTCCGCCCCGAGACACAGGCTCAGGCCGGCGCCAACGGCCACGCCATTGACCAGCGCCACGGTCGGCTTGGCCATCGTATGCAGCCGCAGCGTCGTCGCCTCGTGCGATCGCCGCAGGCCCGCGGTCAGCCGGTCCAGCACGGTGATCGGGTTGCGGCCCTCGCCGCCGCCTTCCCCCGAATGTTCGTTGCGTGATTGCATCCCGCGCACATCGCCCCCGGCGCAGAAGCCCCGGCCGGCCCCCGTCAGTGCCACGCAACGGACGGCCCGGTCGCGCTCGCACTCCTCCAGGTATTCCCCCAGCTGCAGGACGAGGTCGTCGCTCATCGCGTTCAGGCTGTCGGGGCGATTGAGGGTGATCAGCGCAACGCCGTCCGCCCGCTTTTCAAAGAGTACTTCGGTCATCTGGAGTCTCCCGGGTGAGTTGAGCCGTGATACTCGCCGAAACCCCCATCTTCCGCAAATTCCCCCGCTGCGCCGGGGACTCCCGCTATCATGTGCCATCCTCAATCCCGGGCGGCCAGCCCGGACGGATTCGCCGATGGAAATCAGCTTCAGGCCCGCGACCGCGTCCGACGCTGCCGCTCTCCGCGCCGTGTTTGGCGAAGAGCCCTCCGATGAGCAGCTCGCCA
>CAZRUZ010000186.1:0-681 GCA_964603275.1 uncultured Anaerolineaceae bacterium
GCGGAGCTGACCGGGCGCGGGGTGAGCTACTGCGGCACCTGCGACGCGGCATTCTTCAACGGGATGGACGTGATCGTTGTCGGCGGCGGCGATTCGGCCCTGGACGAGGGGTTGTTTGTGAGCCGCCACGCCCGGTCAGTGAACGTGGTCCACCGGCGCGATTCGCTGCGGGCGAGCGCCATCCTGCAGGAGCGAGCGTTTGCCAACCCGAAGATGCGGTTCACCTGGGACACGGTTATCGAGCGGATCGAAGGGGGCGGGCAGGTGGAGCGGGCAGTACTCCGGAACGTCAAGACGGGCGAGGTTACGGTGACGCCGACGAGCGCGGTCTTCGTGTTCATCGGGCAGACGCCGAACAGCCACCTGCTGCGGGGGCTGGTGGAGCTTGATGCCGGCGGGCACGCGATGGTGGACCTGGGCATGCGGACACGGGTGCCGGGGCTGTTTGTCGCGGGCGACCTGCGGACACAGGCGGCGCGGCAGCTGGTGAGCGCCTGCGGCGACGGGGCGACGGCGGCAATCTCGGCGGAACACTACCTGGCCGGGCTGGATGGCGCCGGGGGCAACCTCGAACGAAGCGCGGGCGAGGCGCCGGGAGTACCGGCGGCGGCAACCGGGAGCTAGAGGATCGGCAGGTACTCGGCGAGTTCGAAGTCCGTGATGTGCCGCCGGTAGCGCTCC
>CAZRUZ010000186.1:691-4492 GCA_964603275.1 uncultured Anaerolineaceae bacterium
GATTTCGGCGGAGCACTACCTGGCCGGGCTGGATGGCGCCGAGGGCAACCTGGAGCGGACGGCGGGCGAGGCGTCCGCAGCGGCGGTGGCCGCCGGGAGCTAGAGGATCGGGAGGTACTCGGCGAGCTCGAAATCGGTGATGTGGCGGCGGTAGCGCTCCCATTCGATGCGCTTGTTCTGGATGAGGCTCTCGAAGGTATGGTCACCGAGGGCCTCGCGCAGGAAGCGTGATTGCTCAGCGCTCTCGATGGCCTCAATCAGGCTGCCGGGGAGGGTCGTGATCGACCGTGCGGCGCGGTCTGCGGCGGAGAGTTCGAAGACGTTTTCCTCGACCGGGGCGGGCGCCGGGCGTTCGTTCTCGATGCCATCGAGCCCGGCGGCGAGCATCACCGCGAAGGCGAGGTAAGGGTTGCAGGCCGAATCGGGGGAGCGGTACTCGATGCGGGTGTGGACTTCGCGCCCGGGCTTGTATTCCGGGATGCGGATGAGGTCACTGCGGTTGCGGCGGGCCCAGGTGATGTAGACCGGGGCTTCGAACCCGGGCAGCAGGCGCTTATAGCTGTTGACCCACTGGTTGGTGACGAGCGTGAGCGCGGGCGCGTGGTGGAGCAGGCCGCCGATATAGGCACGAGCGATGGCGCTGAGGTGGTAGGGGTCAGCGGGGTCGAAGAAGGCATTGCGTTCGCCCTTGAAGAGCGACTGGTGGACGTGCATGCCGCTGCCGTTCTGATCGGCGACGGGCTTGGGCATGAAGGTGGCGTAGACGCCGTTGGCCTGGGCGATCTCCTTGACGACGAGCCGGTAGGTCATGGCGGAATCGGCCATGGTGAGGGCATCGGTGTAGCGGAGCGCGATCTCGTGCTGGCTGGGGGCCACTTCGTGATGGCTGTACTCGACTTCGATGCCCATGGCCTCGAGGGCGAGGACGGTCTCGCGGCGGAGGTCGCTGGCGGCATCGGAGGTCTGGTCGAAGTAGCCGCCGCGGTCGAGCGGCACCGGGTTCTCGGCGCTCTTGAAGTAGAAGTACTCGAGTTCGGGGCTGACGTAGAAGGTGTAGCCGAGGTCGGCGGCGCGCTTGAGCTGGCGCTTGAGCACGTAGCGGGGGTCGCCGGCGAAGGGTTCGCCATCGGGGTGGTAGATATCGCAGAACATGCGGGCCACGCCGGCCTCGCGCGGGCGCCAGGGGACAAGCTGGAAGGTCGCGGGGTCGGGGCGGGCGATCATGTCGCTTTCATCGATGCGGGCGAAGCCCTCGATGCTGGAGCCATCGAAGCCCATGCCCTCTTCGAGCGCCTTTTCGAGTTCTTCGACGGTGATGGCGAAGCTCTTGAGCGCACCGACGATATCGGTGAACCAGAGGCGGATGAACTTGACGTCGTTTTCCTTGCAGGCGGAGATGACGTAGGAGGCAGATTCAGTCATCGCGAGGCTCCAGACGGGTCGGCCATGGTGGTCGAAGTCAAGTGTAGCGTGCCCGTGTTACGCGGACGTTGCCGGGTTCACCGGGCCAGGGTGAGGTGCTTTGGCGCCAGCGTGGGCGAGCACTCGGCCGAAGAGGTCGTATTCGGAGGCTTCCTCGATGCGGACGCGGACGCGCGCGCCGGGTTCGGCGGCGCCGCGGGCGAAGACCATGCCATCAACCTCGGGCGCTTCGCGATAGGTGCGGCCGGCGACGACGGGGGCGCCGTCCTCATCTTCGCCAACGCCCTCGACGAGCAGGTCAAGCGTCTGGCCGACGAAACGGCGGGCGAGGCGGGCGGCGATTCCCTGCTGCTGGCGCATGAAGCGGTCGCGGCGGCGGGCTTTGACGTCATCGGCGATGTGGCCGTCCATCTCATCGGCGCCGGTCCAGGTCTGGCGCGAATAGGTGAAGCAGCCAGCGTGGTCGAATTCGATCGTGCGGGCGAAATCAAGGAGCTCCTTGAACTCGGCCTCGGTCTCGCCGGGGAAACCGGCGATGAAGGAGGTCCGGAGGACGATCCGCGGGACCGCGCGGCGAAGGTCTTCGATCGAGCGGAGGACGCGGTCGACGTTGTGGGGGCGCTTCATGCGGCGGAGGACGGCCTCGCTGCCGTGCTGGAGCGGGACATCGAGGTAGGGGATGACGTTGGGGATGGTGGCCATCGCCTCGATGAGCGCGGGGGAAAGGCGGCTGGGGTAGGCGTACATCAGGCGGAGCCAGACATCGGGGCCGACGGCTTCGGACAGCACGCCGAGGAGTTCGGGGAGCCCGGAGCCGACCGGGCGCCCCTGGTCTTCACCCCAGGCGGTGGTGTCCTGGCCGACGAGCACGAGCTCCTTCGCGCCGGCAGCAACGAGGCGCTGGGCCTCCCGGACCAGGAGACCGGCCGGGGCGGAACGGAGGCCGCCCTTTATCCGGGGGATGACGCAGAAGGCGCAGGGGGCATCGCAGCCATCGGAGATCTTGAGGTAGGCACTGGGGCCGGCGACGCGGACGTTGCTTTCGGGGATATCGAAGATGGCATCGACGTCGACGCTGAGGAGGCGGGCGACTTCCTGCCACTGGCCGACGCCGAAGACGTGGTCGATGGCGGGGGATTCTTCTTTGACCTGGCGGCCGTAGAGCTGGGTCATGCAGCCGGCAACGATGAGCGTCTGCCCCTCGTGCTTGGCAGCGGCGAGCTGGCGGACGGCCTCCATCGACTCTTCCTGGCTCTGCTCGATGAAGCCGCAGGTGTTGACGATGATCGCATCGGCCTGGCCGGGCTGGAGGACGGGGATGAGTTCGCCGCCGGTGAGGAGCCGTTCGAGGTGTTCGCTATCCACGTCGTTCTTGGGGCAGCCCAGGGTAACGAGGTGGTAGGTGCGGGGGACCGGCATCAGGGCCCCTCGCTGATGACGATCTGGACGGTGGAGCCGGCGGCCAGCTCGGCGCCGGCGACGGGGGACTGGTTGATGACGGTACCCTTCGGGGCGCTGGACTTCTCGCGGAGCTCACGCGGGACGTAACCGGCCTCGGTGATGGCGCGGCGGGCGACATCTTCCTGGACGCCATCGAGGTCGGGCACGATGCCCGGGGTGACGTTGAGGCCGCTCGGTTTGTTCCCGTTCGATGTGGTGGTGGAGCCGGCTGCGGCCGTGGAGGTGCGGGCGGCGGCGGCGTTGTCGTCGGTCCCGCCGGGCGCGGCATCGTCGCCGCCGAGACTGGAGATGATGTAGGCGAGCAGGACGACGCCCAGGACGGCGGCGATGGCAACGACGGCGATGACCATGGAGCGGGTTTGGGCGGCCGGGTCAGTCTTAATGCGGCGGTTGGGTGAGGGGACACCGATATCGACGCCGATCACGGGTTCGTACGACTCGACAGGCTCGGGACGGCGCGCGGGTTCGGGCCGGCGCTGCTGCGGCTGGCGGGGGCCGGGGAACGGCCGGGGGGCAGCCTGGCCGGCCGGGGCGCCGGGGGATGTCCGCCACGTCGGCCGCGAGGCCGAGACCGGGCTCACCGGGCGGTCCGGGCTGGGACGGGGCGCCGGGGCAGTGGCATCGATGGCGCGCTGGTAACCGGGTTCATCCTCGCGCGGGAACATGGCGAGGGTTTCCTGGGGGTCGAGGCCGAGGTACTGGGAATAGGAGCGGAGGAAGCCGCGGGCATAGACAGGCGCCGGGATGACCTCGAACTGCTCGCTTTCGAGAGCCTGGAGGTACCGGCGAGAGATACGCGTATCGCGTTCGGCGTCTTCGAGCGTGAGGCCGCGGGCTTCGCGCGCGCGGGTCAGCAGGCTCCCGAGTTCACCCATTCTTCGTTAACCCCGAGGGTAAGGGGACCGTAGCAGGTCCGGT
>CAZRUZ010000187.1:0-4430 GCA_964603275.1 uncultured Anaerolineaceae bacterium
GTCTTCCCGTGGATGCTCTCGCGGACCCGGGCCGAGGTCTGGGAAGAGGCGCGCCGCGCCCACGCGCTCATCGCCCCCATCTACGACGGCACGGACCTTTTCGCCGACACCACCTTCCGCGCGCGCGGACTCTGGGCCGAAATCGAACATCCCGCGATCGGCAGGCAGCCGATGCTCGGCCGCCCGTACGTCTTCGAAAAGACCCCCTGGCGGATCCGATCCGCGGCGCCGTCGCTGGGGCAACACACGGATGCGGTCCTCGCGGGGGCCGGATTCGAAGCCGCCGCGATTGCGCGGCTCAGGCGTGAAGGGGTGGTGGCATGACCGCGACATTACCGCTCGATGGCATCCGGATTTGCGACTTCACCGTCGTCTGGGCCGGCCAGACCGCCACGATGTACCTGGCCGACATGGGCGCCGAGTGCATCAAGGTTGAAAATCCCTTCATCTGGAACCCGATGACGCGCTCGGCTTCGCCACGCATGAACGCGATGATCGCGTCCATCCTGCCCCCGTGGATCGCCGGACACCCGCCCGAGCCCGGTCCGCGCCCGTGGAACAACAGCCCTGCCTTCATCCAGGTGATGCGCAACAAGAAGTCGTTCACGGTCGATAGCCGCCGGCCCGAGGGCCTGGAGATCGTCCAACAGCTGATCCGCAACTGCGACGTGGTGGCCGAAAACCTCGCACTGGGGACGCTCGAGAAACTCGGCCTGACCGACGAGGTGATCCGGGCCGAGCGGCCCGACATCATTATCCTCCACATGCCCGCTTTCGGCCGGAGCGGCGACTACATCGAGGGGCGCGGTTACGGCGCCCACATCGACGGCGTCTCCGGTTCGACCATCCTGCGCGGGTACCGCGATAGCTCGCCCTCCGACAACGCGGGCATCTTCGCCGGCGACTACTGGGGCGGCATGCACGGCGCCTTCGCCGTGATGGCGGCCCTGCGCCACCGGCGCTTAACCGGTGAGGGCCAGGTCATCGAAATGGCCCAGGTCGAATCGACCGCCCACATGTTCCCCCAGGCGGCCATGGATGGGGCATGGAACGGGCGAGGCCACCAGTCCGTCGGAAATCGGAGCATCGAGGGGTTCGTGCCAAACGGCGTATTCCCTACGGCGGGCAGCGACCGCTGGATTGCCATCAGCTGCCGCTCGGATGAAGAGTGGCGCGCGCTGGCCGCCTTCATGGGCAACCCGGAATGGGCAACCGCACCCGGGATGGGCACCGCGGCCGGCCGAGCGCAGCAGGAAGATCAGATCGAGGAGCGTCTCGCCGCCTGGACCGTCTCCCGCGATCGCGATGAGCTCTTCCCCGCGCTGCAGGCCGTGGGCGTTACCGCCGGGCCCGTGCTCACGGCCGCCGAAGCCGCGACCGACCCACACCTGGCGGCCACCGGCACCTGGAAGCGGCTCCCCGCCACGGACGACTACCCTGAAGTGGACTGGTTGCGGCCGGCCTACCGCTTCTCGAAATCGCCGGTGGACCTGCGCACACCGCCATGCCTTTTCGGCGAGCACAACGAGTATGTCTACCGCGATGTCCTCGGATTCGGCGAGACGGATATCGAACGGCTCCGCGCCGAGGGGCACATCGCCGCCACCTTCGCGCCCGAGGCGCTCGAAGGCGGATGATTCGGGACAGGGTTCTGCACCGCCGGCGTTGGCGTACCATGTAGCGCGTGGACCCGCCCATTCACTACGCCACCGCCAGCGACGGTGTGAGTATCGCCTGCACCATCTTCGGTTCCGGGCCGCCGGTGCTCGTCCTGCCCATCCTTCCGATGAGCCACCTCCAGCTCGAATGGGAAATGCCGGGGATGCGCGACTTCCTGGAAACCATCGGGCAGCGGCGCACGGTGATCCGCTTCGATGCGCGGGGCCTGGGTCTTTCGGACCGATCCCCGGCCGACCGCTCACTCGATGCCCACATCCTCGACATGGAGGCTGTGGTTGGGCGCTTCCAGCTGGACCGGTTTGCCATCTTTGCGGCGAGCTATTCCGGACCGATGGGCATTCGCTACACCGCCCGCCACCCGGAACGCGTGAAGCGCCTGATGCTGTGGTGCACCCACGCGTTCCACGGCGACGTCGTCTCGCGTCTGCCCACCCTCCTCGACCAGCAGCGCCGGGCGGTCAACGACCTCGCCGGGGTCGACAGGGACCTGTACATCCGCACCTACCTGCACCGGGCGATCGGCTGGAACGATGGCGAGCTCGCCAACCAGTTTGTCCAGGTCGCCCGCAAGAGCATTGACCCGGCGGAGTTCGCCGAAGCGCTCGCGGGCCATGCCGCCTTTGACGCGCGCGAAGACCTGCCGCATGTGACCGTGCCGACGCTGGTCATGCACCGCCCGGCGTTCATCGGCTCGAACGTGGAAGTGGCGCGCCAGCTGACCGCGGCGATGCCGAACGCCCGCCTCTCCCTGCTCGATGGAGAATCCGTAGTCCCGTTCATCGGCGAGACCGCCCGAACGCTCTCGGCGATCGAAAGCTTCCTCAACGAGGACGACGAGGAGTCCACCCAACCACCGGGCGCTGGCGCGCTACGGGTGATCCTTTTCACCGACATCGAGTCGCACACCGCAATGGTCCAGGAGCTTGGCGACGCGGCCGCCCGCGACGTGCTCCGCGAGGTCGAGCAGGCGACGCGGCGGTGCCTGCGCGAGTTCGGCGGGACCGAGGTGAAGGCCCTCGGCGATGGCTTCCTCGCGGCGTTCGGCTCCGCCCAGCAGGCGATCCAGTGCGCGATAGCGCTGCAGCAGGCGCTCGAGACCGGCGGGCCAATCCACGGGTACCGCCCGCGGGTCCGCGTAGGGCTCAATGCGGGCGAACCGATCAGTGAGCACGAAGGCCTGTTCGGCGAGTCAGTGGATCTCGCGCGGCGGATTACCACCCATGCGGGCGGGGGCGAAATACTGACCTCCCAGGTCGTGCGGGAGCTGGTCGCGGGCAAGGGGTTCCGCTTCGCCGAACGCGTCCCCTGTGGCGCCGAGGGCGAACTCCGCCTGTGGGAAGTCCGCTGGCGCGAACCGCGGCCGATCTAATCCCAAGAGGGCGCGGCCGCCCGCGTAACGGCAATCAATCGAGTAACAGCCGGGCCGCGGCGATCGAGAGCGTGTCGTTGGCGCCGTCTTCGATCAGCGAGGCGCGGGCATCGCGCATGAGCGATTCGACCAGCACCCCCTTCACCATCCCCATGCCGCCAAAGAGCTCGCTCGCATCTGACGCCACATCGAACGCAGTCCGGGTCGCGAACACCTTTGCCGCCATCGAGTAGTGCGCGGTCTGCTGACCGGTCGCGAGCCGGAGGTTCGCCTTGCGCGAAAGTGCCCGCGACGCCTGGACGCGCATGAACATGTCGAACAGGCGCTTCTGGACGAGCTGGTGCTGGGAAAGCGGCACCCCACCCTGGATGCGCGACTGGGTATACGACAGGGCTTCTTCGAATGCCGCCCGGGCCACGCCACTGAAGGTAGTCGACATGCCTGCATTCGCGCCCGCGAGGATCGCCTCGATCCCGGCCATCGCGTGCGGCGGCTCGACGAGCATGTAGTGCGCCGGAATGCGCACCGAATCAAAGAAGATCTCGCCCTGGTTGAGCGGGCGCTGCCCGAGCTTGTTGAGCGGCGGGCCCTTCGTCACGCCGGGGAGGTTGAGAGGGATAACGGCGATGCCGGTGCCCATCATGCCGCGCTCCGGCTGGACGTTCAGGAAGGCCAGGGTGTGCGTCGCAATCGTCCCGTTGGAAACCCACGATGACTTCTGTCCGTCGATCACCCACTCATCACCGTCCCGCCGGGCGGTGCATTCCAGGTGCACCTTCGGGTCGCTTCCACCCATGATCAGGTCCGAACCGTGGTTGGGCTCGGTTGCGCCCCAGCAACCGACGTACTTGCCCTCGGTGTCCTCCACGAACGGCATCACGATCTCGCGCATCAGGTCGGGATTGCCATTCATCGCCGCGAAGCGGAACGGCATGGCGGTGACGCTCAGGCTGATGGACAGGCCTGAGTTGCCCCAGCCGAACTCCTCGCCGATGAGGTGGGATTCGAGCGGGCCGAGCCCGGCCCCGCCCAGGTGCGGTGGGAATGAGCGAAGGTGGTGGCCGGTCTTGTAGGACTTGCGGAAGGCGTCCCAGAGGGGCGAACCGGCAGCGATCACCTCGTCCGGCCGCAGGTCGTCGAGCGCCGCCGCGGTTGGCCGGAGCACTTCAACCGCGAACCGGTGCGCCTCCTGCTTCAGCAGTACCTGGTCGGGTGTGAGGTCGGAGGTATCGTCCGCGTATGCCATCGAGCTTCCCCTTCAGGCCGCCTGGGCCCTGAGGCCGGAGTATACACACGGGATGTGGGGTCCGGGGGGCCGGAAAGCGATGGTACCCCCGGCAGGAATCGAACCTGCGCCTTCGGCTCCGGAGGCCGACACTCT
>CAZRUZ010000188.1:0-4428 GCA_964603275.1 uncultured Anaerolineaceae bacterium
CATCATCCCCTACTGATCGTTCCGGTCGATCCCCTTTTGCAGCACCCTGCTAGTTGTCCTGGCCGCGCGGGATGATCCCCAGGTGCTGGAGTGCGGCACGGTCGGCCATGCGCACATCCCACGGAGGGTCGAAGACCATCTCCACGCTGGTCGCACCGTCGCGCTCTCCGTAGCCGAGCACTGCCTCGACCATTTCAACGAGGGCAGCGCCCATCGGACAGGCGGGTGAGGTGGTCGTCATGGCCACGCGGACGTCCTCGCCTTCGACACCGATGCCGTAGACGAGTCCAAGTGAAACGATGTTGACGCCGAGTTCCGGGTCGTAGACGCGTTCGAGGAGCCGGGCGACTTCCGCGGTGTTCATCGTGCGAGTGCCTCCCCGGGGCCGAGACGCTGCGCGGCTGGCGCGTGCGGGGCCCCAACAATGTGCAGGAGCGAGCCAAGGTGAAGGATGGCGCCGGCGAGCAGGACGGCGCCGCCAACGCGCAGGATATCGAGCTGGCCGAGCAGTGCCCCGGCTATGGCGATGGTGGTTGCCGCGCTGTGGATGACGAGGGTGGCGCGGGCCACGTGCTCGCTATAGATATCGGCGACAACCGGGACAGGGCGGGTGCCCGCGAGCTGGCGGTAGCGGTGGTACCAGACGAGGAACGGCAGGATTTTGTAGCTATTGCCGATCAACATCACTCCGGCCCAGCCGGCGACCCCCGCAATCCCGTAGGCAAGGAGGATGCGCGAAGGCTCGTCACCAGGGCTGGCGGACCTGCCAATGGCGGCGAGGATACCCAGGGCGATCGTCACGGCAAGGAAGGCCAGCGAGACGAAGGTCGCGTGCCCTTGCACGTCGAGGGTGCGGCGGGAGCGGGCGCGCATCAGGCGGAGGATGTCCACTCCCCAGGCCGTCGGCCCGAGTGCCATCGCCGCCGCGACAGCCACGCGGACGGAGAGGCCCGGGTCAAGCATAAGGATGAGGCCACCGGCAAGGGATGCGGTGGCGGTCAGCGCGAGGATCGCGCCGGGAGCGATGGGGTGTTTGCGCTGGACGACGTTGAACATCGGGACAAGCTGGTAGCCGACACCCATAAGGGTGATGGCCAGCCAGCCGAGCAACCCGAGGTGGGCGTGGCCCGCCAGGCGGCCCATGGTGACCGGGAACCACAGGTGTTCGAGCGTACCGAGCCACATGACGCCGAACCCCGCCGCCACGATCAGCAGCGTCAGCGATGCCGTCAGGTAGCGGCTGGTAGTGGCCCCGCGGAAAGTGGGCCGGATGGCCGGATAGGCGTTGATGAGGAAGAGGACGAACGAGGTTGCCAGGCCGACACCGGCCAGCGCCATCACCCGGACCTCCCACTGCCAGAGCGCCCAGACGAAGAGTGGCACGACCGTCACGTGGACGTAGTAATGGATGCGGGCCAGTTTCGTCGAAATCAGCCGCCCGCCGAGGACCGCCGGGCCAAGCTGATAGACGGCGCCGAAGATCGCCATGCTCAGCCAGCCGATGACGGCGGCGTGCGTAATCGCGACGGTGCGCGGTGCGTTGATCGCGAGGAGCATGTCGTTGCTGGCGGTGGCAAGCAACAGTCCGGCCGCTGCCAGGCCGATCGGGGCTGCGAGAAAGAACGGCGCGACGACGCCGAGCGCGGGCCCCTTGCCCGGTGCGGCCAGCGTCACAGGGCCGCCCTCCGGATGGTGATAGCGAAGTGGTCATCACGCGGGCCGAACTCCCAGGTGAAGCCCCGGCGCTCGAGTTCGGGGTAAAGGAGCATGGGCTCCCGATCCATGAGGGCGGTAAGTTCGTCTCCGTCGCCAAGTTCCGCGACCGAGGAGAGGATGCGGACCATCGGCTCCGGAGGCTGGAGACCTCGATTGTCGATTTCTATCGCTGCCATGTCCTCACCATAGGCGGACGCCTCATCCCGACTAGGACAAAAGTCACGCGGCGCTCGTGTCGGCGGGATTTGCCCGTCATCGCGCGAGCTAGCGGCCTGCCGGATGAGGCAAAAGGGCCCTCTGCCCGTGCGTTTGGGGACCATGCGTCCGTTTGGACGTTGCGGGTGCCCGGGATACGATTCCCCCAGCCTCCACTCAGCAACAGGGGATCTCCGGGGCCCGAAACTTTGTGATGAATGTCACATGCGCTCCCGGGGAGCACGCTGAGACTGGCGTAAAGGATGCGTCAATGCGTTGCCTCGCTCACCACGCGGACGGCGCGCAGGCGCATAATTAAGAGAGGGAGACCACAGGAAATTATGAGCCTCACGTCATGGAAGAAGGCCGCCGTACTCGCCACGGCAGCGCTCCTCATCATCCCGTTTGCCGTCGCCTGCGGCGGCAGCGACGAACAGAGCGGGTCTACCGTTGGTGTTGCCACCAAGCCCAGCGGTGACAGCAACGGCGGTGGCGACAGCAACGGCGGCGGCGACAACGGCGGCGGTGGCGGCACCAAGGAAGTCGAGGTCGTGATGACGGACAACATCTTCACGCCCAAGGACATCAAGGTACCGGTGAACACGACCGTGAAGTTCTCCGCGAAGAACGACGGCACCGCGATCCACAACATGCACATCCTTAGCAGCAAGACCGAGGGGAAGGACTTCTCGAGCGAGCTGCTGGTGAACCCGGGCAAGACGAGCACGTTCGAAGCCAAGTTCACCAAGAAGGGCGTTGTCGACTTCCAGTGCGACTACCACCTGCCCTCGATGGTGGGGAAGATCGTCGTCGAATAGCACTGGGGCCGCGGGGGACGGCTCAGGACAGGGGAAAACGCGCGGCGCCCGCGTTGAGGTCAGGCGCCATTCGCCGGGGATCGGGTGACCGGTCTCCGGAAGGGAATAAGGAGAGAGAGAAACCCGTGGCAGTTACAAGGCGAGAACTGATTACAGGTGCCGCAGCCGGTGCTGCCGGTCTCGTTGTCGGCGGTGTCGTCGGCAAGGTGGCCGGAGATGACGGCGAAGGCGGCGGCGGAGGCGCGAGCGGCCTTTCCGGCGATGCCGGGAAGATCGCGGACGCAAGGGGTCTTTCGGCCGACGATGTTGCTCGAGCCGTAAAGACGTTCGTGCCGCCCGGAGAGCATGACGAGTACGTCATCCTCAGCTCGGGTGGCCACAGCGGCCAGATCCTGGTCATCGGCGTCCCGTCGATGCGCATCCTCAAGCTCGTGGGCGTGTTCTCACCCGAGCCGTGGCAGGGTTACGGTTACGGTGCCGACTGGGGCGAGCACAACCTCGATATGGGCACCGGCAACGGCAAGCCGATGTCACCGTCCCGCGGGCCAAAGCTGCTCTGGGGCGACACCCACCACCCGGCCATCAGCGAGACGAACGCGGAGTACGATGGGCGCTTCTGCTACATCAACGACCGCGCCAACGGCCGCATCGCGATGATCGACCTGCGCGACTTCAAGACGAAGCAGATCATCGATGTCCCGAACCTCGATTCGTCCCACGGTGGCTGCTTCGTCACCCAGAACTCCGAGTACGTCCACATCTCGACGAAGATCCCGACGCTCGTCGACACGACCAACATCGATGGCGCGCTGGATAACTTCGCAAAGTCGTTCCGCGGTTACTCGACGTTCCTCAAGATCGACCAGAAGACGGGCCAGATGATGCTGGACCAGAGCTTCCAGGTTGAGCTGCCGCCGTACACGCAGGACCTTGCCGATAGCGGCAAGCTCGTCAGCCACGGCTGGGTCTTCATCAACTCCTACAACGCCGAGATGGCCAGCGGCGGCAACATGGAAGGCAAGGTCTCACTCGAGGCCGGCGCCTCCGCCGGTGACTATGACTACATGCACATGGTCAACTGGCAGAAGGGCGAAGAGGTCATCAAGGCCGGCAAGTTCAAGACGGTCAACGGGATGAAGGTCATCACCATGGAGACCGCGGTGGCCGAGGGGATGCTCTTCCTCGTGCCGGAGCCGCGCAGCCCTCACGGTGTCGATGTCTCGCCCAGCGGCACGTACATGACCGTCGGCGGCAAGCTGGACCCGAACGTCACCATCTTCTCCATCGACAAGCTGAAGGCTGCGATCGAGAAGAAGGACTACGAGAAGATCGACCAGTTCGGTGTGCCGATCCTGAAGTTCGACTCCTGCGTGGAAGCGCGCATCGAAGTCGGCGCCGGCCCGCTCCACACCCAGTACGACGAAAAGGGCCATGGCTACACCTCGCTCTTCGTGGCGAGCGCGGTCGCGAAGTTCACGCTTGGCAAGCCGGACTACGATGGCCCGAACCCGTTCAAGCTCGTCGATACGCTCCCGGTCCACTACAACATCGGCCACCTGTGCACGATGGAAGGCGATACCGCCAAGCCGGACGGCAAGTACCTGGTTGCCCTCAACAAGTGGTCGATCGACCGCCACCTGACGGTGGGCACGCTCAAGCCGCAGAACTTCCAGCTGGTCGACCTGACCGGCGAGAAGAT
>CAZRUZ010000189.1:0-4416 GCA_964603275.1 uncultured Anaerolineaceae bacterium
CCGAGCGCTCGATGCCGACCGTGTCGTAGTGGCCGGTCAGCATTCCCCGCCCTCCATCCAGTGCAGCGACGGCAGGCGCCGGCGCAGGAATTCGGAGATGCGGGCCCGCCCGCACTCGCTGCTCGCCCGGCACCTGGAGCGGCGGGGGCTGGTGGTGCGGGATGCCGAGGGGAGTTACCTCAGTGCCGGGCCCGGAGAGGAAGACGGCCTGGCCGCCCTGGTCGGGCACTCGATCACCTACCGCATCGCGGTGGGACCGAACGAGGGGCGCAAGGCGTTCACGCTGCAGACGCTGGCGCCGGCGCTGGAGACGCCCGCAGGCGATGAACGGCTGGCGAAGCACTCGGGGTTTTCATTGCATGCCGGTGTATCGGCCGCCGCCCATCAACGCGACAAGGTCGAGCGGCTGTGCCGCTACATCGCGCGCCCCGCGGTGGCCACCGGGCGCCTCGCGCTCACCGCTCAGGGCCTGGTGCGCTACACGCTCAAGACCCCGCACCGCGACGGCACCACGCACGTCATCTTCGAACCGCTGGATTTTATCGCCAGGCTCGCCGCGCTGGTGCCCAAACCCCGGGTGCACCTGACCCGGTATCACGGCGTCCTCGCCCCGCACAGCGCGCTGCGCGCTCAGGTGACGCCGGCGGGGCGGGGGCAGAAGACGGGCGGGAGCGGGAGCGAGCGCAGCCCGGCCGAGCGGCATTGCGCCATGACCTGGGCGCAGCGGCTCAAAAGGGTGTTCCGCATCGACATCGAGCGCTGTGAGCGCTGCGGGGGGAAGGTGCGGATCATTGCCAGTATTGCGGATCCGCAGGTGATCGGGAGGATTCTCTCGCACCTGGAGCCAACGGAGCAGGCGAGGGGATCGCCGGCTGACCTGGCCACAGCACACCGCGCCCGTGGCCCGCCGGGGCAGGGGCAGATCGACCTCGGTTGAGACGGTTCAGCGTGCCCGGCTCACGGGCGCACCGCGGGCGGCTGCGTCCTCGGCCTCCCGCACTGCGAGAATCCCACCCGCAGGCGGACATTTCCCGCAGCGCAACCGGCCGCTGAATCGCTCGGCTACCGCTACCCCGGGTCGCCGGCCTTGCGCCGGAGGGCTACACTGGCCTGAACGTGGCTTTGAACGTCCTATTCCCGGAGGTGGCCTACGATGGCGCAGGAGGCGACCGGACGACGGACTGCAGTCAGGGCGGTTGCCTGGGCCTTCCTGCTGGCGACCCTCGCAGGCGCCGCGTGCGCCGGGAAGCCCCGGTTGCACCCCTACATCTCCCGCGACGACACCGCGACGACCCTCCGCCTGATCGACGAGGGTTCGGACGTCAATGCGGCTGACAAGGCGAAGGCCTGGACGCCGCTGATGTTCGCTGCCCAGTCGGGCAACGTGCGGGTCGCCCGCAAGCTGTTGGACAACGGTGCGGACCCCGACCGCCAGAGCACGGACGGGGTCACCGCCATGTACATCGCCGCCGGCCAAGGGCAGGACGGGGTCGTGGCGCTTCTTCTGGAGCGCGGGGTGGACCCCGACCCGGTCCCGGACCACGGTCCGGTAGTGGGCGCCACCCCGATCTCGGCGGCGGCCCACGGTGGGCATCCGTCCACCGTCCGCATGCTTGCCGAGGCCGGCGCCGACGTGGACAGCCACGACGGCGACGGCTGGACGCCCCTCATGGGGGCGGCCTGGGCGGGTTCCCGGCAGACGGTGGAGTACTTGGTCTCCAAAGGCGCCGACCCGAAGGCCCGAAACAACGTGGGCAGCACGGCCCTCGACCTCGCCGTGCAGAAGGGCCGTGCCGACGTGGTCTCCTACTTCCGGCCCCCGCCGTCGCCGTCTCCGCCACCGTTGCCGCCGCTGGAGGAGGTAGTCCAGCTTGGCAACCAGGAGGCATTGACCCGCGCGCTGGAGGTCTGGACTGCGAACCCCGACGAGGCGGCGCGGGCCCTGGTCCTGGCCATCCGGAGGATCGTCTCCCTGCAGCTGGTGACGGACCTCGACGGGATTCGGCTCGTGGTCCAGGGCGAGGGCCTGAGCGGCCCCAGCTTTGACGCCTTGGGAATGGGCACGGACAAGCTCGTGCGGGTCTCGCCGGAGGAGCGGGCGGCCCTGCTCGCCATTGTCGCCAGGCTCCTGCAGCTGGGGGCGGACCCGAACCGGTACCATCTGGAGGGCTACGCGCCGGCGACCTCCACGCCGCTCGTCGGGAGCCGGGGCGTGAGCAGGCTGTCCAGCGGGAGCCCGGGCACACTGGTGCCGCGCGGGGAGGGCACGTTGTCGGCCCTCGGCCTCGCCCGGCTGGAGGGCGATCCGGAGGTTTCCGGGTTGCTCGAGCGTCACGGGGCGCAGTAGGCTCACCCGAGCCCACCGGGCACCCCCCGAACCTCCGGAGCCTGCCATGAACGAGCCCGACATCCGCGCGCCAGACTCACCGCGCTGGTGTCGAAGCCCCGGGTGCACTTGACGAGATTCCACGGGGTCTTTGCCCCGCACCGGGTCTGCATCGGTGCCAGGTCGAAGTTTTCGAAGTTGTCTCAGAGCGCCCCGACGATCATCTCCATTGAGATCTCGACCCTACGAGCCGGCCGCTGCGAACGTTGCCAACAAGTTCGAAACCTTCGACCCGGCACCCTCATTCCCATTCTTACTCTACCGAAGTTCATCGACGGTATCGTCGATCGCAGGAACAACCCGGCCTACGACGAAGCCGCCGCTCTCGCGGGAAAGATCAAGGAGCTAATGCAGCGGGTGAATCAGAGAAAAGAGTTCGCTGCGTGGTTGGCGGAGCTGCGTATGATGAGGCGCAGGGCAAAGCGGAATGTCATGCAGCGAATCGAAGTAATGTAGGGTCTGGACGCGTTTGATTTGACATTACACATAACAAACATTAGTGTTTGTTATGTGTAATATATGCGAAACCGGTCCGTGTGGAACGACCGCCAGGCCATCGAGGTTTTTCACCTGCTCTTTCTGCGGGCGCTTACTGCGCGCGTCGATCCCGCTTTTTTCGTTCTCAAGGGCGGCTGCAATCTTCGTTTCTTCTGCAAGAGTCTCCGCTACTCGGAAGACATCGATCTGGATGTGCGGACGGTCGCCGTCCACACCCTGAAAAAAAACGTCGAAGCATTACTGGCTTCATCTGCCTTCCTGAACACGCTTCGTGCCCAGCGTCTCACGGTGGAGGCCGTCACCTCGGCAAAGCAGACCGCGACCACACAGCGCTGGAAGCTGCAGATCCGCGTCGACGGTTCTCCCCAGTCCGTCCCGACGAAGATCGAGTTTTCACGACGTCAATTCAATCCAGGCCTGGTGCTGGAGGCCGTTGATGCCGAACTCATCAACCGTTATCGACTGTATGCCGTATTCACCCAGCACTACACGCCGACGGTGGCGTTTCTTCACAAGTTGGAAGCACTTGCGCTGCGTAGCCAGACCCAGGCGCGCGATTTATTCGATCTCAAGCTGCTGCTTGACATGAATGCGCGCCCGCCGGCAGGCGATGAGTTGAGCAGGATCCTGCCGGCCGCCATCGAGCATTCCATCGGTATCGGCTATGACGACTTTGCCGGTCAGGTACTCGCTTACCTGGAGCCGGAATATCAGGACCGGTATCGATCGCGCAAGATCTGGGACACGCTGCAGGCTGAAGTGGTCGAGGCACTTGGGGCGCTCCGGCAGTGAATCAGATCGAAGCCATGAATCGGCTGAACGCACTGCGCGCGCCCGCTTTCGGCACTCGCGAAGCGGCGGCTTTGCTGGGCGTAACGCCCGCCAACGCCACCATGATTCTGGGCCGTCTCGCACGCTCTGGATTCCTCGTACACCTTGCACGCGGTCGATGGGGCATCGCGGGCGCCGTGAGCCGGCTGGCCTTACCTGAGTTGCTGTCCGCTCCCGATCCGGCTTACGTCTCGCTGCAGTCAGCGCTGTTCCACCACGGGCTGATCGAGCAGGTTCCTGCGGTCATCTACGCCATCACTCTCGGGCGCGCGCGGCGCGTCCGGAATCCGATTGGCACTGTGTCTTTTCACCATATGCCTCCTGAACTCTTTACCGGCTTCGATATCAGCCCGAGGGACGGCGCCAAGATCGCGACCCCTGAGAAGGCGTTGTTCGACATTCTGTATCTCGCGCCGGCTCGATCGCGCCTCTTCGCACGGCTGCCGGAACTCGATTTGCCGCGAAGATTCCGTTGGCCGGACGTGAGAAAGTTTGCCTCGCAAGTGAAATCGGAAAGCCGTCGCAGCTATCTCGCCGACCGCATCCAAATGCTCCGGAAGGGCCGATAGATCGGCGGACTTCAGATAGGCCTGTTCACAGCAGGAGCGGCGTAAGCCGCTCCTACCGTCGGTCCGGCCCCCAGTTCTCCACCACCGAGATCTACACCCACGTGGCCATCCATAAGTTAAAAGAGATCCATA
>CAZRUZ010000190.1:0-4414 GCA_964603275.1 uncultured Anaerolineaceae bacterium
CTCGGCTCGGCCTGCGCACTTGCGGCAGCCGTGGTGACCGGGGCGCTGCTCGTTTCGGGGGCGTTGCGTCCACCGGTGGCCCCAGTCAGCGCCGGCGCCGCCTAGCCTGGCATCGGGACGCGGCAATCGCCCGCCCCGCCGGCCGCGACCCACTCCCTATAATTCGCGCCATGACTACCAGCTACGAACACCTCCTGATCGACCGCGTGGGCAGCGATGGCCGCGTCGCCCGCCTCACCCTCAACCGCCCGGAGAAGATGAACGCGCTCTCCCAGGAGCTGCTGTTCGAGCTCAACGACGCACTCCACGAACTCGAAGCCGATGATTCGGCCCGGGTCATCATCCTGCGTGGCGCCGGGCGCACCTTCAGCGCCGGGTACGACCTCGCCCCCGCCCGCGGCGGCGCCGATGCGGTGGTCCGCCGTTACCGCACGACCGACGAACAGCGCCGCCGCCTGCTGATGGGTATCCGGACCGGGATGCAGCAGATCGCCGATATCCACATGTACTTCTGGAACATGGCCAAGGTGACCATCGCCCAGGTGCACGGCTACGCCTTCGCCGGCGGCTGCGAACTGGCGATGATGGCGGACCTGGTGGTCGCCGCCGATGACGCCCAGCTCGGCCACCCCGGCCTGCGCGGCCTCGGCACCAGCCGTACCGGCGTCATCTGGCCGCTCGTCATCGGCATGCGCAAAGCGAAGGAGCTGTACTACACGGGCGATGCCATCAGCGGCACCGAAGCCGAGCGCATTGGGATGATCAACTACGCCTGGCCGAAGGAGCAGCTCGAGGAGTACACGATCGGCCTGGCCGACCGGGTGGCCAACATGCCCGCCGACCACCTGGCAATCCTCAAGGTCAACATGAACCGTTTCTACGAAAACATGGGCATCTACTCCTCGGTCCGCAGCTCAACCGACCTCGACGCGGCCGCCCAGTTCACCAGCTTCAGCTACGGCTGGCAGGACCGGATGCGCCAGGGCATGGAAGACGGCACGGGCCTGAAGGGCGCGCTCGACTGGCGCGAAGGCCCCTACCGGAAGGAGACGCCAGGCCTGAAGCGCTGATCGATGTCCGGATTGATGCGTGATATGATGCCCGTGGAGGCATCGGTATGGTCATCGCAACGG
The DNA here is from genome assembly GCA_964603275.1 of uncultured Anaerolineaceae bacterium. Taxonomy (GTDB): domain Bacteria; phylum Chloroflexota; class Dehalococcoidia; order Tepidiformales; family Tepidiformaceae; genus Amarobacter. Next base: position 1,134 of record CAZRUZ010000190.1, read on the forward strand.
GAACGAGACTTGCGGGCGTGGAGCGCCGCCGGACGACGCTCGCACTTCCGGTGGACTTGCTGGAGGCAATCGACCGAGAAGTTCAATCAGGGAGGGCCGAGAACCGCGCGGCGGTGGTGACCGAGGCCCTGAGCCGGGAGTTACGGCGCCGCGAGCAGATCGAGATTGATGACAACCTCCGCCAGATGAAGCACGACGCCCGCTACCTTGCGGAGCAGGCGCAGATCATGTCGGAGTTCGCCGACGCCGACGCAGAGACCGCGCGGGCGGTGCCGGACTGATCCGCGGCGCCGTCTGGGAAGCCCGCCTCGATCCGGTGGAAGGTTCCGAACAGGCCGGTACCCGGCCCGTGGTCATCGTGAGCCGCGATGCGCTCAACGAATCCATCGGTGTTGTCGTGGTCGTGCCGTGCACCACCTTCACACCCGAGAAGACCGTTTACGCGAACCAGGTGCTCCTCTCGGCACCCGAAGGCGGCCTGGCACGGGACTCCATCGTGCTGTGCGAACAGATCCGCGTGCTTTCGAAGACCCGGCTGCTTCGCAAACGGGGGCAATGCTCGCCGGGCGCCATCGCCGCCGTCGACCGGGCCCTGTGCATCACGCTGGACCTGCAGCTGTAGCGCTCTACTCGTCGCTCGCCAGGCGCCCGGCGGCTATCCCGACGAATACCCCGAGCACAGTCTCGATGATGTGCGTGAGCGTCGTGCTGATCCCGGGGTCACCCCCGGCCGCACCCAGCACCACCAGCCCGCCGAGCGAGATGAGCAGCGCCGCCGCGAGCACCGTGACGATGATCGAGACAAGCCGGCCGACCGGGACGTCGTCGCTCATCGCGGGGTCACCCGGCCCGTTGTCCGGGAGATGCTGAGCGGCCGCCCGGGGCTCCGCAGCGCGGCGCCGAACAGCCCCCAGGATGCCCGGGCCAGTACTGCCGCCGCCCGCAGATAGCGGCCATCCGCCGCCCCTGTATCGATGATGGAGACTGCCATCGCGCGACCCCCTGCCCGTTGTGGTCAGGGGAAGGTCGCGCGGGCGGAGGCCCAGGGCCAAGGGCCGGCTGGCATGGCGACAGCCACTGGCGCCGCTCAGGGCTGGTAGCGGTAACCCATGCCCCAGACGGTCTGGATGGTGTCCGCGCGGTCCCCGAGCTTTTTCCGGAGCCGCTGGATGTGGGTATCGACGGTCCGGTGGGTGATCTCCAGGTCGTCCTTCCAGACCAGGTCCAGCAGTTCGTCGCGGCTGAAGGCCCGCCCCGGGGCGCCGGTGAAGAGCGTGAGGAGGGCGAACTCGGTGGGGGTCACCTCGATCGGCTGGCCGTCGATCGCGACAGCCCGCATCGGCCCATCCACCACGATGCCCACCTCCGTGGTCTCCCCAGGGGGAGAGCTTGCGGGCGCAGACGCACGGCGGATCAGCACGGGCTCGACTTCGACCCTGGTGAACCCCCAGATGGCGTAGGCGTGGGCGGCCACGATGAGGCCCCAGCCGAGGGCCGGCCAGTAGAACCACGTCCGCTCGGTGTACAGCGAATCGATGACGAACAGGCCGATGACTGCGACCAGGTAGGCCGCCGCGTGGCCCCCGAGGTGACCGCCGAGGTAGTACCCGGTGTGCAGGGCGACCGCGATGCCCCATCCCCAGGCCGGGTACAACACCCACCAGGTGCCCGCGCTTGCACCGTCGATGAACACCAGGACGACCATCGTGGCGGCGTACATGGCCACGTGGGCGGCCCAGGCACGTGTCTGAATGGTCGCGATATGCGTGTCCTTCGCGCGCCGGGCGTGGCCGATGCCGTTCCAGAGCAACGCCGCCGCCGCCGCCTCCTCGACACTGCCAGGCCCGCCGGGCGTCCGGGCCCCTTCCGGCGACTGGAGGAGCAGCTCGTTGAAGCGCCCCATCAGCCAGGCCGTGAGCCGCGACACGTGGAGCGATGGGATGACGAACAGCGCCCCCGCCGCCGCCAGCAGCAACGCTTCCTGGAGCCGGTCAATGTCCCAGACCATGAAATCGATTCCATCGGCGGGCCCGTACACGATCGGCGCCGCCATCATCTGGAGCGAAAGTCCGAGCGTGCCCAGCACCACGCAGGCCCCGGCCGTCGCCACGCCGAAGCGCAGCAAGACGAAGGCGAGCGCGCGCCAGGTGTACCAGTTGCCCAGCCGTGTTCGGATGCGCGCCAGGCTCCAGAGCGGACCCTTCTCCCCCGCGAACGGCAGTGGCCGGATCTCCGAACCCAGCATGTTGTTCGCCAGCACGCGTTCAACCTCAGCGGTTGCGCACCAGAGGTACATGGTTGCCACCAGCAGCGGGATTCCCGCGATGGTGATCGCCAGCCCTCCGCCCGTGCTGATCAGCGTCACGAACGCGACGAACGTGGCCAGCGTGATCGGGAACGAGACGAGCACGTAGAGGAGCCCCGCGTAGGTGTTGCGCTGGCGGATGACCCCGAAGACGGAATGGGGGAGCGATGGCCTGTCGCGATCCATACTGGCGGGCTCCCCCCGGCCGCTCGTGCTGCCGGCTGATGTGGTGGTTGGTTGCATTCTGGCACCTCGCCCAAGTCGGTTCACGCGCCCACGGTAGGGTGCCACGCCGCGCCATGTCCCCGCGAAAATGTCACAGAAGTGTCACAGTGCCCGTTGTGGGGTGCTCAACCGCACATTCGCCCTACACTGGGGATGGGCGCCGCAGCCCCCATTGCGGCTGCCAGCTTCCCGCCCCCTGCCAGCACCGAAAGGCCCAGCACGTGAAGATCCAGCAGTTCGTGACCGAGTCGCTCGGCGATGCCTCCTACCTCCTCGTCTCCGGTGAGGTGGCAGCCGTCATCGATCCCCAGCGCGATATCCGGCCGTACATGGTCGCCGCCAACGACCACCGGACGACCATCCGCTACGTCATCGAGACCCACGTGCACAACGACTACGTCTCCGGCGGCCGTGAGCTTGCCGTGTACGGCGCTGAGATTGCCGCGCCGGCCGGTGCCCCGCTCCAGTTCCCGCACATCCCCCTTGCCGACGGCGATGTGCTCAAAGTTGGCGAGGCCAACATCGTCGCCGTTCCCGCCCCGGGCCACACGTACGAGCATACGGCCTACCTTGCCCGCGACCTGAACGGTGTGGTGCAGGGCGCCTTCACCGGGGGATCGTTGCTGATGGGCGCCGCCGGGCGGACGGACCTCCTCGGCCCGGACCACGCCGAGGAGCTCACGCGATTCCAGTGGGATACGGCCCGGCGGCTCCGCGACCTTGTCCCGGCGGTGGCCGATGTCCTGCCCAC
>CAZRUZ010000191.1:0-4399 GCA_964603275.1 uncultured Anaerolineaceae bacterium
CTCGATGGGCGCTGGACCGTGCTGGAGGAAAGACGAGGTCCAGACGCCGGCGTGCTCGACTACCTCCGTTGGCTGGCAAACCGCAATACTCTTCCCGTCGGGCGCGTGCCCGTCATCGTCTACCTGAAGGCCGAGCCGTGACCGCACAACCCCGTCCACGCGAAGCAACCCGGCCGGCTGCCGTCGACCGGCTGCTGGCGATGCGCGTCCCCCTGAACTGGGAGACCGTGACCTACGCGGCGATCTTCCTCGCCGCCGTGGGCTTCCGCTTCTGGGATCTTGGCTCACGGGCCCTCCACCACGATGAGAGCATCCACGCCCAGTGGTCCTGGGGGCTGCTGCAGGGCAACTACCATCACAGCCCGGTCTTCCATGGCCCGTTCTACTACCACGTACAGGGGTTGGTGTTCTTTCTCTTCGGGGCGACGGATTACACCAGCCGGGTCTCCCCGGCGCTCTTCGGGACTGCCATCGTCGCGCTGCCGCTGCTGCTGCGCGACCGGCTCGGGCGGGCTGGGACGCTGGCCGCTGTTGCGCTCATCGCCTTCTCACCGACGCTGGTCTACTTCAGCCGCTTCTTGCGCGAAGACATCTACATGGGTGCCTTCACGCTCCTCATGGTTGTTGCCATGTGGCGGTACATCGATGAGGGACGCGAGCGCTGGCTCCTCGCCTTCGCCGCCGGGTTCACGGGCAACGTCCTGACGAAGGAGGGCTCGTTCCTCGCCTTTGCCGTCTTCCTCGTGTACCTCGACCTCTACCTCGCCAGCATCCTTGCCAAGCGAACCCTGGCGGCTCGCGACATGGACACGGCGCCCCGGCGGGCGATCCTCACCCTCGGATTCGCACCCTGGGCGTGGCTGGTCGCGGCCCTCTGGCCATTCCTCGGGAGGCTCCGCCGCAACCTGGATTGGGCAGATGACCTGCCACGTTGCGGCGAAGTCCTGCTGCTCCTGGGGACGTTCACCCTTCCGCTGCTGACTCCGGTGGCACGGACCGCGCTCCTCGAACCGCTGGGGCTGGTCGAAAAAGACCGCCTCAACTGGGAGAAGAACCTTCAGGGTGCCATTGCGACGCGCGATGCGGTCGCCCTGTTCGGGCTGTTCGCGATAACGACCAGCGCCTCCGCCTTCGCTGGACTCCAGTGGAAGCCGCGGACCTGGGGCATCGCCTTCCTCGCCGCCGGGTTTGTGTATCTCAGCCTGATGACATCGCTCTGGACCAACCTCGACGGTCTCGTCAGCGGTCCATGGGGTTCCCTCGATTACTGGTACAGCCAGCAGGATGCCCACCGCGGCGACCAGCCATGGTTCTACTACTACATGCTGATGCCGGCCTACGAGTTCCTCCCGCTTGCACTTGTCATCGGGGGCGCGTGGTGGTCAATAGTTAGGGGCGACGCGTTCTCGCGATTCCTCGTGGTCTGGCTCCTCGGCATCTGGGGGGCATTGTCCTGGGGCGCGGAAAAGATGCCGTGGCTGAACGTGCACATCGCGCTGCCGGCCTGCGTCCTCGCCGCCTGGACCGTCCAGCGCGCCTGGGATGCCTGGCACGGCCGCATCGAGGCGTCCCGCCTCGCGGCGATCCTCGGCAGCATCGGACTCATCTCCGCCGGAGGGTTCGCGCTCATCGCCTTCCTCCCCGGTGAGATGGTGTACCACCTGGTCCGGCTGGCCATCGGCGCCGGTGTTGCCGGGGCCATCGTCATCGCGGCGCGGCCGCTGGGCAGGAGCGCGACCCCGTTCGTCGCCGTCGTCGCGGTGGCCGGCAGCCTCGCCTTCTTCTCGGTCCGCACGATGGTGATGGCGGTCTACGAGCGTGGTGACGTGCCCAAGGACATGCTGGTCTACACGCAGTCCTCGCCGCAGCTCAAGGACGTCGCAGACCAGATCAACGCCCTCGCCGAAGCCTCTGGCATGGGCTACGACCTGCCCATTGCCGTGGACACGAGTGACTCGTTCGCCTGGCCCTGGGCGTGGTACCTGCGCGACTACAAGGCCGTGTCCTACGCGGACTTCTCCAACGGGCCCCCGGCGGGGAACTTCTCCGTGATGTTGGTCGCCTTCGGCAACGTCGGCCGCGCCCAGGACTACGCCGCCAGCAACCCGGCCGTCCAGTACGGGAGCCCGCAACGCTACCCGCACCGCTGGTGGTACGACGAAACCTACAAGTACGCGATGAGCGTCCAAAACGGCCAGCCCTGCTACTCGCGTTCCGGCAACTGTGGCCCCTTCCGGCTCGAGACGTGGAAGGTGATCGGCAGCGGCGTCTTCGGCGGTGGCTGGCTGGATGCCTGGTTCTCCTACTGGCGCGACCACGATCCCGTCCGCCAGCCCGGCTCGACCGACGCCTTCGCCTTCTTCCCGGCCAACTTTGACCTGGTAACCGGAAAGCTCTCGGCTCAACCAGTCGAACCTCCCGCCCCCGGCTCCGACAACGAAGGCCGGCCCATGTTCGGGGGGACGGGCTCGCTCCCCGGCCAGTTCTTCGCGCCCATCGACGTCGAGCGCGACGGCGCGGGCAACCTCTACGTCATCGACAGCGCGACGAAGAAACTCCAGAAGTTCGACGCGCAGGGCAACTTCCTGGCCAGTGTTGATATCCGCACGAACCCGCAGGACCCGGGCGAGCAATCCCAGCCCTGGGGGCTCGCGCTCGGGCCTAACGGGCAGGTCATCGTGGCCGATACGTTTGGCTGGCGTATCCGCGTGTTCGATGCCGACCTCAAGTTCGTGACTGGCTTCGGCCAGCCGCCGGATACTTCGAAGGCGCCCGGCCCGTTCGACCTGTTCGGCCCGCGCGATGCCGCCATCGATGCCTCCGGAAATGTGTGGGTGACCGACACCGGCAACGACCGCATCCAGGTGTTCACGCTGGCCGGCGAGTTCGTCCGGACGGTCGGGTCGCAGGGCAAGGGTCCGGGCCAGTTCGATGAGCCCGTGGGTATCGATATCGGCCCCGATGGCGCGATCTACGTGGCCGACATGTACAACAAGCGCGTCCAGGTGCTGAACCCGGATGGCAGCTTCCGCTCCGAGTTCGCGGTCGAGGGCTGGGGCGGACTCGAGGTGACCGATAAACCGTACGTCCGCGTCCTGCGCGACGGCCGGGTTGCCGCCAGCGTGCCCTCGGCCAACCTGGTCCGGCTCTACCGGGGCGATGGCACCGCCGCCGGGGTCATCGTTTCCGGCGGCGAACCGCTGGTACGCCCTTATGGGATGGCCGAAACCGCCGATGGTAAGCTCTGGATAGTCGAAGGCGGGTCCGCCCGGCTCAGGCTGTTCGAAATCCCCTGAATCAGGCGGTCCCGTGCTCCGTTCGATCCGTTTCTGGGCCAGCCTCCTGATCAGCCTGGTGCTGATTGCCCTCTTCCTCCGCGCCACGCACCCCCGTGAGCTCGCCGACGCCTTCAAGGAGGCGAACTACTGGTGGCTGATCCCGGGTACCGCCGTACTCTTCATCGCGATCATCGCGCGCTGCATCCGCTGGTCCATCCTCATGCGGCCGGTCGCACCCATGAGCCCGGCAAGGCTCTTTCCGTACGCCATCATCGGGTACATGGCCAACAACCTGCTGCCCGCTCGGGCGGGCGAACTCGTCCGCGCCTACATCCTTGGCGACCGTGAAGGTGTGTCCAAGATGGGCACCTTCGGGACGATCGCCGTCGAACGCCTCTTCGATGGCGTGACGCTCGTCCTGATGCTCCTCATCGCCGGTTCCATCGTGGGCTTCGAAGATAGCCGTCTCCAAGTGATCGCCGCGGCTTCGACGGTCCTCTTCATCGTCGCCCTGGCCGGCTTCTACATCCTGACGCTGGACGAAGCCCGGGCGAAGCGCGTGATCCACTTCTTTCTCCGTATTCTGCCCGAGCGTTTCGAACACCAGGCCGAGACCATGGCGGACTCGCTCGTCGGCAGCCTGCGCTCCGTGCACGACTGGCGCTCCCTCGCGCTCGTCTCCCTCTTCAGCGGCATCGCCTGGACGGTCGAGGCGGGCGCCTACGCGGTCATCGGCCAGGGCTTCAACATGGATGTCGGCTTCGGCCACTACGCCCTGCTCCTGGCGGCCGCGAACCTGGCGATCATCATCCCCACGTTCTTCGGCGGCACCGGCCCGTTTGAATGGGCAGCGAAGCTCGTCCTCGTCGGGGGCAACGTCGCGGAGAATGTCGCCGGCGCCTACGCCATCATCGCCCACGCCGTGATCCTCATCCCGACAACTGTCCTCGGGCTGATCCTTCTCTGGGTCTACGGGGTCTCCTTCAAGCGGATCACAAATGTAGAGGTGGCTGACCGGGAGGTGCCAGTATGAAAACGGCCATCGTTGGAGCGGGCGTTGCCGGGCTCGCCGCGGCGAAAGTCCTGCGCGAGCGCGGCCACGAGGTGACCATCTTCGAGGG
>CAZRUZ010000192.1:0-4331 GCA_964603275.1 uncultured Anaerolineaceae bacterium
CGGCAGCCGCGACGCTGTAGGGGACGAGCTTGAGGTCGCGCTGGACCTCGGGGTCGTCGAGCTTGCGGCCCATGAAGCGCTTGATGCTGAAGACGGTGTTTTCCGGGTTGGTGACCGCCTGGCGCTTCGCCACCTGGCCGACGAGGCGCTCACCGGTCTTCGTGACGGCCACGATCGACGGTGTCGTGCGGGCGCCTTCGGCGTTGGGGATAACGACCGGTTCGCCGCCTTCCATCACGGCCATGCAGCTGTTGGTGGTCCCGAGATCGATACCGATTACCTTGCCCATTGTTCACTCCTGTTTGCCGCGGAGCTGGCCGCGAGTGGTGTCGAGATTGGTGTTGGGGCGCCGCGGGCAGCACCGCTGGGGCCGTGCGGGTTACCCGCCACTGCCTGAGCCGACGATGACCATGGCGGGCCGGATGACCTTGCCCTGGAGCTCGTAGCCCTTCTGGGCCACGTGCAGCACCTGGCCTTCGGCCCCCGGCTGCTGGCCGATGGCCTCGTGCCGGGCAGGATCGAAGGCTTCGTTTTCAGCCGCGATCTCGGTGACGCCCATGGCGTCGAGGAGGCGGCCGAACTTGTGGTGGATGTTGACCACCCCCTGCACCCAGTTGAGGCCGGCGAGCGTGGAATCGACCGAGGCAACCGCCCGGTCGAGGTCATCGAAGACGGGGAGCAGGTTGATGACGAGGGCGGCATTGATCAGCCGGGATGACTCGGTGCGCTCCTGCTCGACGCGGCGCTTGTAGTTGGCGAAATCGGCCGCGCTGCGCTGCCAGTTCTTGTAGTAGGAGTCAGCCTTCTCCCGCTCGATCTCGAGCTCGGTGCGGGACTCGTCCCCCGGTGGGGGAGACGCTTCCGGTGCGGGCTGGCCCTCATCGTCGCGCATGCGCGATGCGGCGCGCCTATCGACCATGCGTTCGTCACGTTCTTCCACCATTTCCACCTCCGTGGGGTCCGCGGCGGGATGCCGCGGGTTCTGTACCGGGTTTGGCCTTGCGGGCGAGGCTGGACCGCTCAATCGTTCTCGCCGTAGAAATCGCTCATGAGCTCGGTGAGCACGCGGCTGACGTAGCGGACGTGAGCGATGGCATCGCCGTATTGCATGCGGGTGGGGCCGAGCAGGCCGAGGATGCCGCCCGCGCCACCTTCGCGGCCGTAACGGGCGAGGACGAAGCTCATGTCCTGGTAGGGGCCTTCGCGGTTTTCATCGCCGATGACGACGGCGACACCGGGCTGGGCGAGGGCATCGGCGGGAATGGCCGAGCGCAGGTTGCGCTCCTCGACGGCATCGAGGGTATCGAGCATGCGGTCGCTCTGGCCGAACTCGGGCTGGCGGAGCATTTCGCGGACGCCTTCGACAACCGGGGCATCGACCTGGGCGGCCTGCTCCTTGAGGAGGAGGTCGGTGAGCGCGGCGATGACCGCGGATTCGACCTGGCTGAGGGGCTCAGCCGGATCGCGGGCAGGGAACTCGGCGACGGTCTTGCCGCCGAACTCCGCGTTAAGGCGGGCGGTGAGCCTGGTGAGCTGATCCTGGTGGGCGGAGACCGGGAAATCGATGGTGCGCTGATGGACGCCGCTATCGCTCGTGACCGCCACGAGGAGGGCGCGGTTTTCCAGCAACTCGACCAGCTGGATCTGCTTGAGGCGCACCTCAAAGAGCCGCGGCTGGGTGACGAGCGCGATGTTGTGCATGTGGTTCGCGAGGACGCTCGCGGCCAGCCCGACCCACTCCTCCAGGTCGCGCGAGGCCTGGTGGAACTGGTGCAGAATGGTGAACTGCTCCTGCTGGGTGAGCTTGCGCTCGGGCATCAGGCTGGAGACGTAATAGCGGTAACCGCGGTGCGAGGGGATGCGCCCGGCAGAGGTGTGCGGGTGGGTGATCATGCCTTCGTCTTCGAGGGCGGCCATTTCGTTGCGGACGGTGGCACTGGAGAGGCCGAGCTGGTGGCGTTCGACAAGCGCCTGCGAGCCGACGGGCTGAGCCGAGCCGACGAAGTCATCGACGATGAGGGCGAGGATGCGCGCGCGGCGCTCTGACAACGTCATTATCAACCCTGTTGTGCCAGTTTAGCACTCCGACAATCAGAGTGCTAAGAGCTCCCGGTTCAGTGTAGCAAACGCCCGGCGAGGGGGGAACGGGGTAGGCGGTAGGGGTGAGGCCGTAGGCGTTAGGGCGAGGAGAAGCCCGGCGCCGCATCGTGAATCGTGAATCGGAACGTGCGGCGGCGGGCGCGCGCCGGGGTGGGCGATAGGGGAAGGCGACAGGCGGTAGGCGTTAGGGCGAGGAGAAGCCCGGCGCCGCATGGTGAATCGTGAATCGCGAACCGCGAATCGGAAAGGGCGAAGCGGGGGCGCACTTCGCGCTTTGTCCTTCGTGCTTCCCACGTATAGTCCCGCTTTGTATGAGCGCTTTCTCCGGCACCCGCATCATCGATTTCTCTTCGGGTATCGCAGGCCCCCTGGCAACGATGCTCCTGGCCGACCTCGGGGCCGAGGTGATCAAGGTGGAACCGCCCGCGGGCGAACGTATGCAGGACCACCCTGGTTACCTCTGCTGGAACCGCAACAAGCGAGTTGTCACCCTCGATATTCACCGTTTTGATGGCCTTCGCGACGCCCGCTCGCTCCTTGCCACAGCCGATGCCGCCGTGTTCGACTGGCAACCGGGGGAGCTGGAGCGGAGCGGCCTCGACACCGTCACCCTGCATGCTGCGAACCCCGCCTTGCTGCACGCATGGTTTCCGCCCTACTCCCCCACTGGCCGCTGGAGCCAGCTCCCGGCCGATGACGGCCTCCTTGCGGGCCTGACGGGCGCCGCATCGCTCCAGTATTCCTACGAAGACCGCCCGACCTACCTGGTCACTCCGCAGGTCACCTACGGGCAGGGCATGCTCGGCGCGGGGGCCCTGGCCGCCGCCCTCCTCGAACGCCGCCGCACGGGCCTCGGACAGTCGATCACGGTCAGCGGCCTCGATGGCGCCTCCGCTGTCCTCAGCGGCGGGCTCATCCGCTCCGAGGGCATGATGCGCATGGGCGGGCGCGGCAGCCGCGGCGGGATACCGAACTACCGCCTCTACGAGTGCCAGGATGGTGGCTGGTTCTTCCTCGGTTCGCTCACCCCGCAGTTCTTCCTCAAGGCGCTGGAGGCCGCCGACCTGCTCCACCTGATGGCGCTCGAAGGCGTGGAGGGCGAGTTCGCCAACCTCCTCAGACCCGGCATCAACCAGCAGGTCATCGCCGCCCTCGATGAGCGCTTCAAGGAGAAGCCGCTCGCCGAGTGGCTCCAGATCCTGCAAGAGGCGGGCGTCCCCCGTGGTCCCGTCGGCCGGGCCGAGGACTGGTTCGCCAGCGAGACCGTCGCCACCAACGCGATGCGTCTCGAGTTGGAGCATCCGCGTCACGGCAGGGTCGTCATCCCCGGTGTCCCGGTGAAGCTGCAGGCTACTCCCGGCTCCGTCCACCACCTGCCCGAGCCAGCCTCCCTGGAGTCACTCCCTGCCCACGAGCTGTCGCTGCCCGTGGCGCCCCTCCCGGCCACCGCGGGGCGCGGGCCGCTCGCCGGGGTGCGCGTGCTCGACCTCGGCGCCTTCATCGCGGGGACGTTCGCCCCCGCCATCCTCGCCAGCTGGGGCGCTGACGTGGTCAAGGTCGAACCGCCCGAGGGTGACCCCTTCCGCACCTACGGCCTGAGCTTCGTCGGCTACAACCGCGGCAAACGCGGCCTGGCACTCGACCTGAAGGACCCGGCCGGCCGCGAGCTTCTGTTCGACCTCGTGCGCGTCTCGGACGTGATCCTCGATAACTACCGCGTGGGTGTGCGCGAGCGGCTCGGGATCGACTACGCCACGCTCAGGCAGGTCAACCCGCGCATCATCAGCTGCTCGGTCACGGGCTACGGCGCCTCCGGGCCGCTCGCCACCGACCCCGGCTTCGACCCGCTGGTCCAGGCGCGCAGCGGCCTGATGGCCACCCAGGGTGGCGATGACGAGCCCGTCTTCTACCAGATCCCCGTAAACGACACGGCGAGCGCCATGATGGCCGCCTTTGGCGTCGTTGCGGCACTCCATGCCCGCGAGCTCACCGGCGAAGGGCAGGAAGTCCTCACCTGCCTGGCGAACCAGAGCATCCTCACGCTCTCGGGCGAGCTCACCTGGTACGACGGCCGTCCGGCCAACCCCCGCGGCGGCCGCGACCTGCTGGGTACGAGCGCGCTGAACCGCTATTACCTGTGCAGCGATGGCTGGATCGGCATCGCCGGGACGAGCCCCGAGCACTTCCCCGCGGTCTGCGTTGCCCTCGGCCGCCCCGAATGGGCCGGGGGA
>CAZRUZ010000193.1:0-1603 GCA_964603275.1 uncultured Anaerolineaceae bacterium
CGAATGGTCGCGCGGGCGCCGCCTCTCCCCGTTCTCGCGCGAACTCTGGTTCTCCCCGATGCCACCACCGCCGCGGAGCGTTACCGGTGCTGGCTGACCTGCGGAACCCCGCGCGCCCCGTCGCGATCGCGCACCGCGCCGGCAACACCCTCGCCACGCTGCGGGCCGCGGAAGAAGCGGGGGCCGCAATCGTCGAAGCCGACCTCTGGCTCCGGCGTGGCCGCCTCGAAGTCCGCCACCTGAAGACACTCGGGCCGGTCCCCATCTTCTGGGACCGCTGGTACCTCGCCAGCCCCTTCACTCCCCGCCTGCTCCTGCGCGAGCTGGTGGCGGCTGCCGCTCCCGGCACGGTCCTCATGCTCGACCTGAAGGGCTGGAACAACCGCCTCGGTCCCGCAGTCCGGCGGGAGATGGCGCGGATCGCGCCCGGCCGGCCGTACGCCGTCTGCGCCCAGCGCTGGGCGTTGCTCGAACCGTTCCATACCGCGCCGGAGGTGCTCGTGGTCCACTCGGTCGGCAAGGCATCGCGTCTCGAACAGGCTTTTGCCCGCATAGCCCATCCCGGCGATGCCGCCGTCTCCATCGATCAGAAACTGCTGACCCCGGAGGTCGCCGCCAGGCTGCGCGGTCACGCCGGGCTGGTGATGGCGTGGCCGGTCAACGATGCGCAGATGCTCGAACGGCTCTACGGCTGGGGCATCAACGGGTTCATCACCGACCGGCTGGAGATCGCGCGGGCGGTCGCTGCCCTCAGGCCCTGAGCGGCTCCGCCCGAAGCGCCCCCGCATTGTCCGCAGGGTGGTTGTCCTGACGGCGGAGGATTGCGCGCACGACGTCTTCAGCGGTGTAGCCGCCATCCGCCCGCCGCTCGATCTGGTCGAAGAACGTCAGGTCCTTGCCCAGCGTCAGGATGACCGGCTCCTCGCCTGTGGCCGTGGGCCGTCCCTGCCCCGCCGCGGCCCCGAGCCCGTTGCAGAGGCAGACGCGGTTTTCGGCGTCGGCCGCCTCTCCGCCCTTGCGCACGAAGGCCTCGACCGGCTCGGCCGGGCAGCGGAAGCCGATCCCGCCGCCGTCCTCATCCGCTTTCTGGTAGGCCTCCACCAGGTGACCGAGGCTGCACACCCGCCGTCGCGCCTCGAACACCGCCGGGTCGGCGAGTGTGCCTTCGAGCTGGACGACCTGGAACGGGAACCCGGAAGGCGAGGCTGTCGCGCTCGTCTTCACTTCGAGCGTTTCGGCCTCGATGCCGTCACGCATCCGCTTCTTCACGTCTTCGAGCAGGCCCGACTCATCGCAGAGCGCGAATGCCGAGCCCACCTGGATGCCCGTCGCCCCGGCCTCCTGCGCTTCAGCGAGGGCCTCCGCGGTTGCGCGGCCTCCCGCCAGCCAGAACGGCTTGCCAAGCTCCGCAATCTTCGCCAGGTCGGGGCGGTCCTTCTCGCCGTAGATGGGCTGGCCGTCCTCGGCGAGCGCCTTGCCCCGCGCGGGGGCGTTGTGGCCGCCCGCCAGCGGCCCCTCCATCACAAAACCATCGACCTCAACGGTGGCCGCCAGGCGCATCGCCAGGGCGTGGTGCGAGGCGATCAGCAGGAACCGCGGCCGC
>CAZRUZ010000193.1:1703-4240 GCA_964603275.1 uncultured Anaerolineaceae bacterium
AGGAGGTTGATGCCGATCGGCCCGCCGTGGCCTTCGCGCGCCAGCCAGACCTCCACGAAGGCGGATGCGACGGCAAGGTTCACCATCTTCTCGCGGATCCGGGGTGTCCCGGTCACCATCACTTCCGGTTTGGGCGGCAACTTGGTCGGGCCGCCCTTCCGGCCATTCGAAGGCGGCTGGTATTCGTTGATGATTTCCTGGGCGATCCCCGGGTGGAAGGCCCGCAGCGCCCGTAGCGCATCGGGGTCGCCCTTCTGCAGGCGGTTCACCAGGATCACCGGCAGGCCCGTCCCCGAAACCACGCCCAGGACGCGTTCGCCAAGCTTTTCGCCCGCGCGCGCCACCGCCCGCGCCAGGCGCCAGTTCGAGACGCCGACCCCCATCCCGCCCTGGATCAGCACCGGGAATCTCGTGTCGCTGGCAGAAGCCCGGTCCGGGAGTATGCGCATAAACGTCTATGCTAGGGCACGCGCGCGCTTCGGTCAGTCTGCCCGCCCACGGGCCCTTCCCGGAGTCACTATTCCATCACTTTCAGCGTCGCGGGGACGTTCATCCGGCGCAGCTTGCGCACGGTCAGTATGGGGGCGAGCGTCACGGCCAGCACCCCCAGGAGACCGGCCAGCGCCAGCGTCGCCGCAGCGATCGTCGGCACGACATCCAGGTCCGGCAGCGTCGTCGGGATGCGGATGGCGATGATCGCCCCCAGCAACAACCGCCCCAGCACCACGCCTCCGGCCGTCGCCAGCACCCCCAGGATCAGGTTCTCCGTCATCGCCATCCGCAGCACCGTCCGCACCGGCACGCCGAAGGCGAACATCGTGGCGTGCTCCCGCGCCCGCTCATCCATGTTGATGCTCGCCGAGTTGAAGGCGATGAGCAGCGCCAGCAGCAGCAACGCCCCTTCGATCACCCGCAACAGCACCACAAACTCGCTCAACAGGTCGTCAATGACCTCCGAGACCTCGCCCACGCCCTGGGTCGAGACCACGCCCGGCAATGGAAAGAGCGCCCGTTTCGCATCGTCCCGGGTCACCCCGTCGCGCGGCACCACGGCGACCAGGTTGGCCGTCTCCTGCAGGTTGAAGAGCCCCGCGTGCGCCTCATCCATGTAGGCGACGAAGCGGAATGGATGCGGGTGCAGGCCCAGCACCTCCAGGTCGCTCTCCACCAGCGCGAACGTCCCGCCCGCTTCCACGCGCGGGTGCCGGACCGTCACCGTGTCACCGGGGCCCACCCCCAGGTCCCGCGCGGCGAGCTCCGAAAGGTAGATCCCCATCCGCTCCCGGCCGGCGCCGCCGCTGCTGATGGTTGGCGCCCAGACCTCACTGTCCAGCTTCAGCACCTGCACCTGCAGGTCGATCATCGTGCCGCCGCGTTCGACGCTCGCTCCAAGCCGCAGCTGCGGTTCGACTTCCTTGGCCACCGCCGAATCGCGGATCGCCGCGATCACGGCGCTGTCCGCCGGGTACGGGCGGTCGAGGTCGACTTCCAGCCGCTCGGGGTTCGTTGAGAGGATCTCCCGCTCGCCCCGTTCGACCGTGGCCAGGAACGAATCGATCAGCCCGACGAAGGCGACCAGGGCGGCGATCGCCGCCGCGATCCCCAGGCTGGTGAGGATGCTCCGGCGTGGCGCCCGGACGACGTTCCGCACCGGGATCTGGGAGAAGGTGTTCCCGGGGGCCCGCAACCAGCGGAACAACGGCGCGAGCCCGCCGCCGCGCGCCGCCCGGTAGCCTGACTGGATGGCCTGCACGGGCGGGACCCGCACGGCCCGCCACACCGGCCAGGTGGTCGCCAGGAACGGGAAGAGGAAGCCGATCACCGCCACGCCGAGGAACACGCCCCACTGGAACCCGGTGTGCCAGACGGGCAGCGGTGAGAAGTCCTTCAGGACGCCGATCATCGCCCGGCCCAGCACGATGCCCACACCAATGCCGAAGACCACGCCCAGCAGCGCGATCTCCGCCGCCACCAGCAGCGGCCGGATCGCGATCCGTGCCGGCGAAACGCCCAGGACCATCGCCACGCCGATTTCCCGCCGCTGCGATTCGACGATCCTCGCGATCAGGTTGAAGGCGGCCACCACCGCGCCCGCGAAGATCAGCACCGCGAAGATGTCGTAGATCTGCTGGTCCCCGTCGATGTCCGCATCGATGATCTGGAACGCCGGGTCCTCTTCCCGCGTGGTCACCGTCACGCCCACTCCCGGCAGCCGCTCCGCCAGCAGGCCTTCCAGCTCGGCCTTTGCCGCCTCCCTTGTGGTTCCTTCTGTGAGGGTGACCACCAGGTCGTTCACCATCCCCTCGCGGCCGGTGAGCTGGCGCGCCGTCTCGATCGAAACGAAGACCGCAGCGAAGTTCGCTTCCGCCATCAGCCCGCCGCGCTCCGTCGTCACCAGGAAGTACTCCGGCGTCACCGCCTGGCCCACGTAGCTGACCTGCTGCCCGCCGCTGATCGCGATGGTCCCCTCCGGGGGCAGCTCGTAGTGCCGCCCGAAGTGGCGTTCGAGCACGGCCACGGGCTGGCCCGCATCGGCC
>CAZRUZ010000194.1:0-3594 GCA_964603275.1 uncultured Anaerolineaceae bacterium
AGCCGTTCTAGGTCGTGGCGGGCTTCGACTTCGGCGGTGACATCGCGGGCGGCGACGTAGGACTCAGCAGTGGGCCCGATGCCGCTGAGGTTGAAGGAGAGCCAGTGCCAGGCGCCGTTGGCGTGGCGGATGCGGGCGCGGGAGTCGTGGACCTCGATGCCCTCGGCGGCGGGCCGGGCGCGCTCTTTGGCGCCTTCGAGATCATCCGGGTGGATGAGCGGCCAGAGCGTCTTCCCGACCAGCGCACTCTCCGGGTGGCCGAGGGTCCGCTCCCAGGCGTGGTTGACGCGGATGAGGATGCCGCGCGAGTCGGCGATGGCGAACATGTCGATGGAGAGGTCGAAGATGGCGCGGAAGCGGGCCTCGCTCTCGCGGATTTCGGCGCCGGCGCGGCGGGATTCGGTGATATCGCGGGCGATGCCCAGGTAGCCGGCGGGTGCGCCCTGGCTATCGCGGAGCATGGAGACGGTCATGCTGACGGGGATGTGGGTGCCGTTGCGGTGGAGGAAGGTCCATTCTCGGGAATCGCTGACGCCGGTGCGGGCGAGGGCGATGAGCGCTTCGAAGCCGGAGGTGACCGTGCGATCGAGCTGGCCGCTCAGCTCGGTGGCGCGTTCCTGAAGTTCGGCGTGGTCCATGAAGACGAGGGGTGAGTGCTGGCTGATGACTTCGCCAGCGCGGTAGCCGAGGAGGTTCTCGGCGGCGGGGTTGAAGACCAGGATCATGCCATCGAGGCCGGTGACGACGATGGCGTTGCCGGCGCTATCAAGGATGCCGCGCTGGAAGGCGAGGGCGCGGTGGAGTTCGGCGGTGCGGCGCTGGACCACCTGCCAGGCGCGTTCGCCGGAATCCTGCAGGCGCTTGATCATGAAGACGAGCAGGGCGGTGACGGCGAGGCCGCCGATGAAGATGACGCGCTCGGGCGTGAGGGAGGCAGCGGCGAAGCGGGGGCCGGGGCCCATTTCGAGCGTAAAGAGCTGGCCGGCGGTGGAGACGTGGCGCACCTCGGCGGCAGTGAAGCGCTCGGCCTGATCGGCGCCGGAGGAGTCGTAGACCTGCTCGCGGGCTCCGGCGCCGAGCTGTTGGAAGACGTGGACTTCAATCTCTCCACCGAGTTCGCCGAGGGCGCCGCTGACGAATTCGCCGGTGATGAAGGGTGCGTAGACCCAGCCCACGAACGCGGCGTGTCGGTCGGCGAGGGTGGCCATGGGCATGCCGGGGCGGTAGACGGGGACGAACAGCAGGAAGCCCGGCCGGGCTTCGGAATCGGTGACGAGGGTGATGCGACCGGTAACCTGCGGCTGGCCGGTATTGCGGGCGAGTTCGGCGGCGGCGCGGCGGGCGTCCTCGGAGGCGAGATCCAGGCCGATGGCCGAGGCATTGGGCGCGAGCGGCTCGATGTAGGTGACGATGAAGCGCGTATCGCCGGAGGCATAGCCGGGGACGGGGCGCGTTTCGAAGGTGGAGAGGTCCTCGCGCTGGGCCGCTTCGAGGGCGGGGATATCGTGGGCGGAGGAGGGGTAGACGACGCCCATGCCTTCGATCCCGGGGTAGCGGCCCTGGAGGTCGAGCCCTTCGACGTAACGGCGCCATTCTTCGCGGGTGACGTGTTCGGAGGCGGAGATCAGGGCAGCGCCGCCGAAGAGGGCATCGGTGTACGCGCCGAGGCGGTCGCGGACGAGGGATTCGGCTTCGCCGGAGAGCCGGTAGAGGCGCTCCTCGTCCTGCTGGTCGGCGGCGGTGCGGGCGACGGAGGTGAGCCAGAGGGTCCCGGCGATGCCGGCGGCGAGGACACCCACCGGGAGGAGCAGCCAGAAGCGGCGCGACAAACCGTACGCAGCCCGCAGTCCTTTGCTCATGTCTCCCCCAACTCCCTCGCACAGGAGCTATTCAGAAGTTCGACAGCGGCGGGGGCGCTTTCCAGTGTGTCAGGCGGATATTCGGGAGAAACCCATAACTCCTGACAATTCGAGAGATGGTGAACAGTTCGCCGTTGCGGCCATACCAGGGGCGGGTGCTGGACTCGCTGTTCAGGGCCCTGCCGGGGAGCCGGGGGGCGCAGTTCACGGTGATGCTGCCGCGCCAGGCTGGGAAGAACGAGATCTCGGCCCGGCTTATCGGTGGGTTGTTGCTGGCGCACGGGGAGCGCGGCGGGAGCGTCATCGTGTGTGCGCCGACGCTCTACCCGCAGGCGCGGATCAGCCTGGAGCGGACGCGGTTGGCCCTGCTGACGGGCGCGCGGTACGCGGGGATGGCGGTGGTGGTGGAGGAGAACAGCATCCGCCACCGGGGGGCGGTGGCGACGTTCCTGAGCGCATCGCCGGCGGCGCATGTGGCGGGTCACACGGCCTCGATCGCGCTCATCGCCGATGAGGCGCAAGACATCGATGCGGACTGGTTCGACCGGCAGTTCCGGCCGATGGCGGCCTCGACCGGGGCGCCGGCGGTGCTGTTCGGGACGCCATGGGATGGATCGACGTTACTGGAGCGGGCGGTCGCGGCGAACCGGCTGAGCGATGAGCGGCAGCGGGGCCGACCCTACCTGGACTGGCAGCCCCGGCACCACCAGGTGGACTGGACGGAGGTGGCAGGGGTGGTGCCCGAGTACGGCGCCTATGTGGAGGGTGAGCGGGCGCGCCTTGGCCCGGCGAACCCGCTCTACCTGAGCCAGTACGAACTGGTCGCCTCACGCGCGGCGGCGAGCCTGTTCGACGATGCCTCGCTGGTGTCGCTGCGGGGGAGCCACCCGGTGTTCGGGGGGCCGGTGGCCGGGGAGCGGTACGTGGGCGGGCTGGATTTCGGCGGCGCCGGCGAGGGTGCCGATGCCACGGTCCTGACCGTTGCCCGGCTGGCCGGGCGCCGCTGCGAGGTGGTGGCGTGGCATGCGTGGCAGGGTGCGCCCTTCAACGCGATCGTGGGGGAGGTTGCGGGCACGGCGCGGCGATGGGGGCTCGAACGGCTGGCGGCGGACGAGACCGGACTGGGCGGGCCGCTGGTGGCACGCCTGCGTGAGCTGCTCGGGAGGAGTGTGGTGGGGGTGGTGTTCAGCGCGAGTTCGAAGTCCGAGCTCGGATGGGGGCTGGTGGGAGCGGCCGGGTCGGCACGGCTGGCGCTGCCGCGCAATGACGGGTCGCTCGAGTGGCGGCGGGCGTGGGGCGAGGTGGAAACGTGCCGGCGGTATCTCCGCCCCGGGGGGCAGCTGGGCTGGGGAGCGCCGCCGGGAAGGCGCGACGATTATGTCGCGAGTCTGGCGTTGTGCCTGTGGGCCGCGGACTCGGCTCCGGCGCCGCGGATCGCCCGCGGGCGGTAGCTGGCGGGGTGGCGGGAGTGCATGGGAGTCGAACCCACCCGCGACCGCTTGTGCGGCCGCGCAACCGTTTTGAAGACGGCGGAAGCCACCGGGCCCCCTCCACTCCCGCGAGGAAGGGTAGAGGGAAACGGGGGGTCTGAGAAGGGTGGGGTTGCGGGCCGGTGACCGTGTCTACCGGATGGTAGGAAAGGGCGTTGCCGGCGGGCTGGCACAACGCTCACGGCTGGCGGCAAAGCGCTCTGGCGAATCTGTGAGGGTGTCCGCGGAGGGGGTTCACCGGCCTG
>CAZRUZ010000194.1:3604-3936 GCA_964603275.1 uncultured Anaerolineaceae bacterium
GACAGGGTAGCGGATGGCGCTCCGCCAGTCGCGAGATGCGAGATGCGAGATGCGAGATGCGAGATGCGAGATGCGAGATGCGAGGGAGGATACCTGGTTCTTTCCTCTTTCCTCCTTCCTCTTTTCTCCTTCCCCTGGGGACGCTAGGCTGCGCACTATGGGATTTCCGGTACTCATGGGCGCCCAGATCATGTGCACGAACGGCCTCGGTCCGGGGAACCTCATCGTCATCCCCAAGGGGCCCCCGGTGATGATGGAAGGCAAGCTCGTCGCGACCGTCATGGACTTCGCGCCGTTCGCCAACATCCCGCCGTTCCCGATGTGCAACGCGC
>CAZRUZ010000194.1:3946-4209 GCA_964603275.1 uncultured Anaerolineaceae bacterium
CGTGATTGCGGCGACGGCAGCGGCGCTGGGTACCCCCACGCCGGCGGCCTGCATCCCCGCGACCGTAGCGCCATGGACGCCGGGCTCACCGACGGTGAAGTGTGGGGCGTTCAATGTGCTCAACAATTCGAGCAAGCTGCAGTGCATGTGGGGCGGGTCCATCTCGGTCATGAACCCGGGGGCGACGAAGGAGATGGTGCCCTAGCCTCCCCGCACCCCTCCGGCCCCCTTTCCGACTTCCGATTCACGATTTTCGATTGGCT
>CAZRUZ010000195.1:0-4169 GCA_964603275.1 uncultured Anaerolineaceae bacterium
AGCTCGCCCTGCTCTTCGAAAAGCCGTCGTTGCGTACCCGTGTCAGCTTCCAGGTCGCTATGCGCCATCTTGGCGGCGAGACCATTTACCTCGCGCCCCAGGAGGTCGGCCTTGGCGAACGCGAAGCGATCAAGGATGTCGCCCGGGTGCTTGCCCGCTATGTGGATATCGTCGCCGTCCGCACCTTCGGCCAGGTGATCGTCGAGGAGTACGCGCAATACTCCGATATCCCGGTCATCAACGCGCTCACCAACGAGGAACACCCCTGCCAGGCACTCGCCGACCTCCTCACCATGAAGGAAAAGCTCGGCGAACTCCGCGGCGCCTCCATCGCCTTCATCGGCGATGGCAACAACGTCGCGGCCAGCCTCGTCCTCACCGCTGCCGCCCTCGGCATGGATGTGCGCATGGCTGCCCCGAAAGGCTACGGCCTCCCCGAGTACGTGGTCGCCGAGGCGAGCGCCCGCGCGCAGGCGACTGGTGGCAACCTCACCCTCGTCAATGACCCCGTTGAAGCCGTCCGCGGCTCCGTGGCCGTCTATACCGATGTCTGGACCTCCATGGGCCAGGAACGGGAATCGGAGCGCCGCCGCATCGACTTCGCCGGGTACCAGCTCAACCGCGACCTGGTGAGCCACGCCGCCACGGGCGCCTTCGTCATGCACGACCTCCCGGCTCACCGCGGCGAGGAGATCACCGACGACATGCTCGAAAGCCCCCAGTCGATCATCTTCGACCAGGCCGAGAACCGCGTCTGGGCCCAGGCCGCCGCCGTGGCGTTCCTCCTCGGGGTGGATGGCCAGATCGAAGCCTGACCCGGTGTTGCCCCGGCGCAGCGTATGATGACCCGGAACACTGGAGACCGCCGCGCAGTCCATGCCTGATACCGAGCACTTTCGGGATGTCCTTGCCCAGTTTGATGCCTGGAGCGCGGTCGACATTGTCCTCATCGCGCTGCTCATCTTCGCGACGCTGCGCATCCTCAGCGGGACGCGCGGGCTCACCCAGCTGCGGGGCGCGATTGCGCTCTTCCTCGTCTTTGTCGTCTTCGGCCGGATGTTCGACCTGACCGTCGTGAACTTCCTCGTTGCCAACTCCGCCACCGCCCTGGTGGTCGCCGCCGTTATCATCCTCCAGCCCGAGATCCGGCGCGCGCTCGACCGCCTGGGCCGGACTGGCCTCACCGGCTGGCTCTCCGAGGGCAAGTACGACGACCTCATCGATGCCGTGGCGCGGGCGGCCGGAAGGATGTCCGCCGACAGGCATGGGGGTCTCTTCGTCCTCGAGCGCGAGACCGGCCTCCAGGACGTCATCGAGACTGGCGTCCCCGTCGATGCCAAGGTCTCGCCGGAGATCCTTGCCGGCATCTTCTTCCCGAATTCGCCCTTGCACGATATGGCCGTCGTCCTGCGCGATGACCGCGTGGTCGCCGCGGGTTGCGTCCTTCCCCTGGCGAGCGACCCCGAGGACCGCCAGCTCGGCACCCGCCACCGCGCCGCTCTGGGCATCACCGAACAGACAGACGCCCTCACCGTCGTGGTTTCCGAAGAGACCGGCGACATCAGCGTCGCCTTGAACGGCCGGCTGACTCACGTTCCCGATGAGCGCCGTCTCCGCGCCGTCCTCGAACTCGTGCTCGAACCCGAGCGCGCCGCCGAGGAGAAGGTCCCGGCATGACCAGGAATGGCACGTCCCGGCCCAGTCTGCCCCGTGTTGTCCTCGCCAATCTCAGGTCGGTCGTGCGGAGCTTCTACCAGCACTGGGCGCTCGCCGGCTTCAGCCTCGTTGCCGCCTTCGCCATCTGGTTCGTGGTGGAGGATGTGGAGAACCCGCGCGTCACCGCCCGCTTCCCGGCCGAGGGTGTCCCTGCGTCGATTCCGGTCGAGGCCCGCAACGCCGGTGACTTGATCATGAAGGAGAACTTCGCGGTCGCGATTGTCATCGAAGGCCGCGGCGATGACTTGGAGAACCTCGTCCCGGGCGACTTCCGCGCCTTCGTTGATGTCCAGGGAATGCAGCCCGGGATCGACGAGCTGCGCGAGGTCAAGGTCGAGCCGCGCGACGGCGACCTCCGGGTCATCGAAGTCACCCCCTCGACGGTCCGCGTCACGGTTGTCGAACCCGAAGAACGCGAAGTCCCCGTCACCATCCGCCGTTCCGGCCAGGTGGCCGCCGGGTACCAGGAAGACGAAGCCGGGGTCACCCTCGATCCGGCCACCGTCGTCATCAGCGGCCTGCCCGAGCGCGTTGCCAGCGTGCGCTCAGTTGACCTGGATGTGAACCTGAGTGGTGTGCGCGATAACACGACCGTCGAAGGTGACCTGGTTGCCCGTTCCCAGAGTGGGGCAGAGGTTGTGGTGACCATCACTCCTGCCCGCGCCAAGGCCATCCTCCGTATCGAACAGACCTTCGCCCAGCGCACCCTGCCGGTGGCGGTGCTCACCACCGGTGACGTCGCCGCCGGATACCAGGTCACCGGGATCAAGGTGGAGCCGGATACCGTGCTGGTCACCGGCCCCCGTGCCGTGGTCGGCGGACTCTCCAGCCTGACCGTTGCCGCCGTGGATGTCTCTGGCGCAAAGACCGATCAGACGCTGATCCGGAACATCGACGTGCCCCAGAACACCTCGCTCGGACGTGCCTCGGTTACCATAACGGTCGAAATTCGGCCCATCGAGTGTTCCGGCGCCGCGAACTCACCCTGTTCCGGCGCCACCTATGTAGTTGGCCCGGCGTTCGAAAACACACCGGCCGGTCTCTCTCACTCCGGCCTGTACTCGGTGGAGGTCACGATCACCGGCCCGTTGCCCCAGTTGCGCGCGTTGAAGCTGACCGATGTGAAAGTCACCGTCTCTCTCACGGGCGGGACGGCCGGGACGCGATCCTATCCAGTGACCGTGACCGTACCCGCCGGTTTGCGCGCCGAACCAGTCAATCCGCTCCAGGTCACCCTTGTGGCCGCCCCGCCCGGAGGCCAACCGTGACCGCAGCATCAGACACACTTCCGCGGGTCGTCATCGTCGGCCGTCCCAACGTCGGCAAGTCATCGCTCTTCAACCGCGTCCTCGGTGAGCGGCGCGCCATCGTCGAGGACGAGCCCGGCACCACCCGCGACCGCGTGGAGGCCGACGTCGAGTGGCGCGATGTCCGCTTCCGCCTGATCGATACCGGTGGGTACGAGACCGACGAGGAAAACGTCTACGCCTCCCTCATCGTCGACCAGGTGAAAGCCGCCATCGAAGGTGCGGCCGTGATCCTCTTCTGCGTCGATGCTCGCGATGGCCTGACCGCCAGTGACTACGACATGGCCGACGTGGTCCGCCGGGCCCGCCGCCCGACGGTCGTTGTGGCGAACAAGTCGGACAACGAGAAGCGCGAGCTGTCCGGGATCGCCGATGCTTCGTCCCTCGGCCTTGGTGACCCGGTGCCCGTTAGCGCCCTCCACTACATCAACGTCAGCACGATGCTCGATAGCGTGATCGCACTCCTCCCCGAACCCGGAGTCATTGAGGAGAGCGACCGCACTCGCATCGCCATCATCGGACGGCCCAACGTGGGCAAGTCCGCCCTCGTCAACGCCATCCTGGGCCAGAAGCGGGTCATCGTGAGCGACGTTGCCGGCACCACGCGCGATGCCATCGATACCGAGGTGGACACGCCCGAGGGCTCGTTCCTTCTCATCGACACGGCCGGCATCCGGCGTCCCGGGAAGCTCGGCAAGGGCGTCGAGCGCCACTCCGTCATGCGTTCGACCACGGCCGTCGAACGTTGCGATGTCGCGGTCCTCGTCATCGACGGCGTGGACGGTGTGACCGCCCAGGACACGCACATCGCCGGCATCGCGATGGACCACCACAAAGGCCTGATCATCGCCGTTAACAAGACGGACCTCTGGGAAGACCCGGAGGCCGGTAAGGATTGGGCCGAGCGGCAGATGCGCGGCAGAGTCAAGTTTGTACCCTGGGCCATGGTCACCTTCATCTCCGCCCTCGAAGGACGCGGCCTCGGCCAACTCCTCACCCTGGCTGGCCAGTCCCGCGAGGCCCGCCGCCGTCGGCTGAGTACCGGCGAACTCAATGCCCTGCTCGCCCGGGCCATGCGCGACCACGTCCCCCCCCTCGTCCACAACAAGCGCTTCAAGCTCTTCTACGCAACCCAGGCGGGGATCG
>CAZRUZ010000196.1:0-3995 GCA_964603275.1 uncultured Anaerolineaceae bacterium
GGGCGCCCGACGATGGTGCTGGCTGCCGGGGACCGCCAGGTGGATACGGCGCTGCTGGCGCCGATCCTCGGGGTGGGGCGCAAGAAACTGAAGATGGGCACGCCCTCCGAGGTGCTGGAGTACACCGGGTTCCCCGTGGGCGGGGTGGCGCCAGTCGGCTGGCCAAAGCCGGTCGATGTGGTGGTGGATGATTCGCTCAGGCGGTTCGAAGAGGTGTGGGCGGCGGCCGGGGCTTCGAACGCCGTCTTCATGGCCCGTACGGACGACCTGGTGCGCGCCATCAACGGCCAGTGGGCCAGCGTGGTCCGGTCGCCGGAATGACGGAGACGACGGCGGCGGGTGGGGAACGGTCAGCGGCGGGGGCGCTGTTTTCGGCGATGCGGCCATACCAGTGGCCGAAGAACCTGATCGTGTTCGCGGCACTGGTGTTCACGGCGGGCGATGTGTGGCGGCCGGGCGACCCGGAGAGCTGGTGGCCGCTGCTGTGGCGAAGTTCGGCGCTGTTCGGGCTGTGGTGCATGGCGGCGAGCGCGACGTACCTGGTGAACGACATCCGCGACCGCGAGGCGGACCGCATCCACCCGCGCAAGCGGTTCCGGCCAATCGCGAGCGGCGACGTGCCGGTAGGGATGGCCGTGACGGCAGCAGTGGTGCTGACCGCAGTGGCGCTGCCGCTGGCGTTCGCGCTCGACCTGATGGCCGGGGTCGTGCTGGCGGGCTATGCCGCGCTCATGACGGGCTACTCGTTCGGGCTGAAGCGGCTGCCGATCCTGGACATCATCATCCTCTCGACGGGGGTGGTCGGCCGGGCGGTGGGCGGTGCGACGGCCATCGATGTGGACATCAGCCCGTGGCTATATGTGTGTTCGAGTTTCGGGTCGTTCTTCTTCGCCAGCAGCAAGCGGTGGGCGGAGTTCCGCCAGCTGGGAGCGGAGGCAGCGCGCCACCGGCCATCGCTGGCGCACTACAGCGCGGACATCCTGGGGCAGATGCTGACGATCAGCGCGGCCGGGGCGCTGCTGAGCTATTCGCTGTACACGATCGAGTCGGTGCGGGTGCCGGACGATGGGTCAATGGCGCTGACGATCCCGTTCATGGCGTTTGCGCTGTTCCGCTACCTGATGCTGTTAAGTGGGTCGCGAAGCACCGAGGCGCCGGACCGAATCCTGTTCACCGACCCGCAGATTATCCTCGCGGGGGCGGGGTTCACGGCGACAGCGCTGGCGGTGCTGATCGGTCACCGCTAAGCGGTGGGGTTCAGTGCACGGCGTCGCCGGGGCCGGCGCCGGCAAGGTCGGGACGGCCGCTCCAGAGCCAGCCGTAGTTGGTCTTGCTGACGCCCATGAGCATCCCGAAGAGCGTTTGCGGGTGGATGAAGATGTTGGTGCCATCGGGGCGGCCTTCGCCGGGAGCGTAGCGGAGGTTGTTCTCTTGGAGGCGCGCCTCGACGGCCTTGATGTCGTCGGCTTCGATGTAGCACATGTAGAGCGAATCGCCGCGTTTCTGCCAGAAGCGGTCCATGGCGCCGCCGCCCCAGGTCTGGGTGATTTCGATGCGGTCGAGGCGGTGCGGGGGGTCGAAGAGGGTGAGCGTGCCCTTGTAGCCGTAGAGTTTGCTTTCGATGGGGCAGTACTTCGACGAATCAAGAGCGAAGGTCCCGGTGTAGTAGCTGGAGGCCGCCTCCCAGTCGCCGACGGGGTTTGTGACTTCGTACACGCAGCGGATGTGGCCGATGGACTGGCGCGGCTCATCGGCAACGATGAGCGTGGGCATGCCGAAGCGGGCATCGCGCAGATAGAGGGCGGGGCCTTCTTCGACAACGGCCTCACCGGCATGGTGGAGACGCGTGGCCATGGCGGCGAGGTCCGGGGTGGAGAAGCCGACGCCGTACAGCCCCTGGCCCCAGCGGTCGCGGAAGTCCTGGATGGGCCCGGGGCCAGACGGTTCGAGGAACTCGAAGAGTGAGCGGCCGGCCTGGACGGTGGTGCGGCGGGCGTTGAGGAAGCGGGACGCGTCTTCGCTCACCTGTTCGGCGCCGAAGATGAGCCGCCAGCGTTCGGCGGCGGCCCCACGGTCGGGGACGACGAGCTGGATGCGGTCGACGTAGCTCAACATATCCACCCTCCTGACGGACCGGAGGAGTATGAGGCGGAGCGGCGCCCCTTCGTCAACCATGAAAAAGGCCCCACCCTGGAGGGCGGGGCCTTGATTGATTGACCGACGCGGTCGGGGTCAGGCGGTCTCGCCGTGGAGTTCCTGCGTCCCGACGGGGATGTCGACTTCCTGGCCGCCCCGGGTGAGGAGGAGCGGGCGGGTCTTGTTGGTGACCGAATCGGCATTGACGACGCACTTCTTGACGTCGCCGCGGCCGGGGATCTCGTACATGACTTCCATGAGCGTCTCTTCGAGGACGGTGCGGAGGCCGCGGGCGCCGGTCTTGTGCTTGAGAGCGGACTCTGCGATGGCGCGGAGAGCGTCGTCGGTGAAGACGAGTTCGACGCCGTCCATCTGGAAGTAGCGCTGGTACTGCTTGACGAGGGCGTTCTTGGGCTCAGTGAGGATGCGCACCAGTGCTGCTTCATCGAGCGACTGGAGTCCGACGACCATCGGCAGGCGGCCGACGAACTCGGGGATGAGGCCGAATTCGAGCAGGTCATCGTGGGTGACATGCATCATGAGCTCATCCTTGCGCCGGGTGCCGCGGAAGCCGCGCTGGGCCTGGAAGCCGAGGCGGACGTGGTCACGGGTGAGGCGCTTTTCGATGTGGTTCTCGAGGCCTTCGAAGGCGCCGCCACAGATGAAGAGGATGTTCGCCGTGTTGATCTGGAGGAAGTCCTGGTGGGGGTGCTTCCGGCCGCCCTGGGGCGGGACGTTGGCGACGCAGCCTTCGATGATCTTGAGGAGGGCCTGCTGGACGCCTTCGCCGGAGACATCACGGGTGATGCTCGGGTTGTCACTCTTGCGGGCGATCTTGTCGATTTCGTCGATGTAGATGATGCCGCGCTCGGCCTTCTGGATATCGAAATCGGCGGCCTGGATGAGGTGAAGGAGGATGTTCTCGACATCTTCGCCGACGTAGCCGGCCTCGGTGAGGGCGGTGGCATCGGCGATGGAGAAGGGCACGTCGAGCATCTTCGCGAGGGTCTTGGCGAGGTAGGTCTTGCCGACGCCGGTGGGGCCTACGAGAAGGATGTTGGACTTCTCGAGCTCGATGTCGGTATCGCCGGCGGCGCCGATGCGCTTGTAATGGTTGTAGACGGCGACGGAGAGGACTTTCTTGGCCTGCTCCTGGCCAACCACGTATTCCTGGAGGTGGTCGTAGATCGCCCGCGGCGGGGGTACGCGGTCGCTGACACCGACAGCGGCCTTCCCGCCGGCGGCAGCGGTGGCGGTGCCACTCTCTTCGTCGATGATCTCGCGGCAGAGGTCGACGCATTCGTCACAGATGTAGACGGCGCCAGGGCCGGCGATCAGGCGGCGGACCTGGTCCTGGTTCTTGCCACAGAACGAGCAATGGTACTGGACGCGGTTGGTGCGATTGGTTGCCAAGGCGATAGTCCCCCCTGTGCCTGCCTAACGGGTTTCGGACGGCCGCGCGAGCAGCTCGTCAACGAACCCGTAGTCCTTCGCGCCCTGCGCGTCGAGGTAGAAGTCACGGTCGAAGTCGCGCGTCACACGTTCGACGGGCTGACCCGTGTGGCGGGCGATGATGTTTCGGATGATCTCGTTGTTGCGCAGGATCTCCTTGGCCGCAATTTCAATATCGGTCGCCTGACCGCGCGCACCACCCAGGGCCTGGTGCATGTGCACGGTGGCGTTGGGGAGGGCGAAGCGCTTGCCCTTGGCGCCAGCGCAGAGCAGGACGGTGGCCATGGAAGCCGTCTGGCCGACGGCGATGGTCGAAACATCGGGCTCGATCAGCTGCATGGTGTCGTAAATCGCCAGGCCGGCGGTAATGACGCCGCCGGGCGAGTGGATGTACATGCTGATATCTC
>CAZRUZ010000197.1:0-3872 GCA_964603275.1 uncultured Anaerolineaceae bacterium
GCTGGGGAGGGCACACGGGCGGGAGTAGGGGGAGGTGCGAAGGGCGAACGAGGAGGTGCGAAGTGCGCCCGGGCGGGCCTTCGGATTCGCGATTCACGATGACGGCCCACGTGATCCGAGGCGCGCCAGGAATGGCGCGCTGGGATGTGGCTCGCCCGAACGCCGCGCCGCGCCGGGCGAAGTTCGAACCGCCACGTGCGAAGTGTGCCGGGGCGGCAAAGCGTGTGGTTGGCCGGCGTGGTAGGGGCGTATGGCGATACGCCCCTACCACCGGGGGTACGAAGGTATTCGGTGTTGTTGGGTGCTTGCGATTGTTGGCGGTGGTGCGGGGGGTTGCCGTTGTTCAGGGTGGTCGGGGCATTCTGTGGAGTGGCATCCCACTGAGCCAAGCTCTGGCGCGGCGCGACGCCGGAGGTGTTCGAGGACCTGTGCGCTGAAGCGCCGAGAGGGACGGCTCCGCACAGAGCCGTCCCTCGTTGGGCCTGCGTTCCGGTCAGTTGCTCCAGCTTGTCCGGTTCTGCCAGTTTCCAAAGTCTGCCAGGCTGTACCCGGAACCCGTCGTCGGCGCGCTGGGGTAGACTCCTGTGTTGGCGTACCAGCCACTCGCTGTACTGTACTGATGAAGGTGCGGGCCGTCCCATGGGCACGATACGTCCTTTTCCGTGGGAACCGTCGTCCCCATGGGACCAGAAGATGTAAAGGCTCCTGACCAGCTCCCGTTGATATACACGGTGGGAGCACTGCCGCTCAAGGATGTATGCAGCCACACGACCGACCCACGCCATGTCCAGCCAAGGTCGTAGACGTTAGCACCTGCTCCGTGACAGATGTCGCTGCTCGCGTTGTAGGGGTAGGCGTACGCCATGGTCCCGGAACCACTATCGGACGTTCCCCAGGAGCGCCAATAGACGAATTTGTACGTATCTGGGTCGTTGCCCCAATCCAGCGCGTTGCCCCACGAATAGGGCCAGACACAGGTTGAGTGCCAGCCGCAGGTCAGGGCATTTGATGAGCCACCCGGGTTCACGTAAAGCCCGTAGTTGACCACGGCCCGTGCCGGGGTGGCCGTCAATGCGCCGAATACCGCGGACACGAATGCAACGAAGGTGAAGGTTGGAATGAGGATTCTGGCGCTCACTGGACCGCCTCCGCGGCGACCGCGAGGAGATCGTCGAGATGGACTTCAAACCCCCGGACCACGATCTGGAGGCTGCGTCCTTCGTCCCAGACGATGACGGCGCTCTCACCGAACTCGTCACGCAGGATTGGCCGCCCGAGTGCCGCTGGAAAGCCCGCAACGGTCGTGGCCTCCCATCGTTCCGACGCGATCTCGGAAGAGAAGCCGGGGGCGGCGAACAAGCTCATGTAGACCAGCATCTGCCCGCCGTGCTGCACATCGAACCAGCTCTTGCCCGACGCGATCTCGGCTGAGCTCGTTGGGGAGGCGACGAATTCGATCGTGGCTTCGGAGTGGACGACGGTCTCCCCGCACTTCACTGCACGCCCGTTCGTGAGCGTCCCACCGGCAGGAAGATCCCTGGGAAGGGCAAGTGCCGTGCCGTTGGCGTCCTCGGCATCCACCCAGCGGGCCTGACCGGGGGTGCACCATGTGCCGGGCTTGTGCATTGCGGATGGACCCACCGCAATGGCATTAACCACCTGGTCGAAGCGGGGGAGCGCCTTATCGGCTTCAAGATAGGCGAGCCCCCATCCCGGCTTGCTGGTGTCGATCGTTTCGGTATTGGAAGGTGTCGGCAGAGGGGTCACCTCTTCCGGCGCCGATGGGGGGGCCCCGGGTGACGCGATTGCCGGGGCGTCGGACCCGAGGAATGCTCGCCCGAAGGCGAAGCCTCCCCCGGCTACGACAACTGTCAGGGCGATGACCAGCACCGCTCCTCGCGTCCGGATGCGCTTCCGCAGCATGTAGAACCTCCGCATATGTTCAGGGTGCTTCCGGGGCCTCGAATGCGCTCGGAGATTAGGCACACACACACACACACACGTCAATGCGGTGATTTGTAAATTGTCTTGCACGCAGCGTTGCGGCGCCTGCGGGCGTCCGGCGCGCTGCCACCTGGCAATCCCGGTTGGCCGCGCCGCGCCGGGCGAAGTTCGAAGAACGAAGGACGAAGTGCCCCCGGGCGGGCAGAGCGTGTGGTTGGCCGGCGTGGTAGGGGCGTATGGCGATACGCCCCTACGACCCGGGGTGCGAACGTGCTCCGTGTTGTTGGGTGCTTGCGGTTGTTCGCGGTGGTGCGGGTCCCTCCCTCACGGTCGGGCCTCGCGGGGTTCTCGCGACTCGCGACTCGCGACTCGCCAAGGCTACACGGGGAGCCAGATGAGCCTGTTCTGGCGCATGACCTTGGCGAGGCGGCCGGTTTCGAAGAGGTATTCGAGGTGGGCGATGGTCTCTCCGACGGCGGCTCGCTGCATGTGCGGCTCGAAATCGGCGAGTGAGCCGGTGGCCCACTTCACGCGGCCGGCGACCTCCCAGGCGGTGGAGCCGCCGCGGTCGACACAGTTCACCATCTCGTCGAGGCGGACCTCGTGGTGGTCCTCGATCTCGCGCAGGCGCTTCTTCAGGTCGTGGATTTCGAACTCGTGGGCGGGAAGGACAATCTGGACATCGAGGTCTTCAAGGAGGCGGAGCGAGCGCATGTAGTCGCCCAGGGGGCTGCCGTGCGTCTGAGCGTGGATGCTGACGTTGGGCGTGATGGTGGGGAGGACGTGGTCACCGGTGAGGAGAATCTTGCGGTTGGGTTCGTACAGGCAGATGTGCCCGGGGGAGTGGCCGGGGGTCCAGATGATCTCGAAGTCGAAGTCGCCGACCTTGAAGGTCTCGCCGCCCTTCACCTCGGTATCGGCGGGGACGGGCGCGACGTTGCCGAGCATGCCCATGGAGCCGCGGGCCATGCCGGGGGACTCGAATGGAGGGACGCCGTTCGTCTCCATGAACCTGCCCATCTCATCGGTCAGGCCTTTGGGGGCGAAGTAGCGATCCTTGATGACTTCGGCGTCTTTTTCGTGGAGGACGATTTCGCAGCTGGAGAGCTGCTTGAGGCGGCCGGCCATGCCGTAGTGGTCCGGGTGGATGTGGGTGACCACGAGCTTATTGATGTCGTTGGGGTGGGAGCCATGCTCCTTCATCCCTTCTTCGAGGGCCTGGTAGGCGCTATCGGTGTTCCAGCCGCAATCGACGAGGACCGTATCGTCGCCATCCTTGAGGAGGTAGGGGAGGACGTAGGGCAGTCCCTTGGTGACGCGCGGATGTTGCTGGAGTTCGCGGCGGAGCGCCTTCGCGTCGTCAATGGTGAATTGCGGGAAGGGCGTGAGGAGCTGGTAGATACCGTCGATGATGCGCATGTGGGCGTGCCCCCGGTTGGCTCGCCGCCCCGGATCGGGGTTGGCGGCTGAGGCCGATACTACGCGAGATTGTTCACGCGAAGCAAAGCACCTCAGTCCGGCGAGAGTGCGATGGCGACGGCGAGAAAGAGTCCGAGGACGAAGTTGTAGCGGGCGGTGGACCTGAGCACCGGGTTGAGTTCGCGGCCGGCCGTGCCAGAGGTGATGGGCCGCGCGATGCCGATCGCCCACGGGAAACTGGCCGGAGAGGCCACCCACGCCCAGCGCGGGGTGGAGAACAGCGAGAGCGCGAACGGGGCGGTGAGTGCGACGGCCAGGAGGACGACAAACCAGGCACGGGTGCCGCGGTCGCCGAGGACGACGCCGAGGGTGGTCTTGCCGGTCTTGCGGTCGGTGGGGATATCGCGCAGGTTGTTGACGACGAGGATGAGGGTGACGGTACAGCCAGCGGGGATTGCGGCGGCGGTGGCGAGCGGGGTGAGCTCGCCGGCCTGGACGTAGTACGTGCC
>CAZRUZ010000198.1:0-2439 GCA_964603275.1 uncultured Anaerolineaceae bacterium
ACCCGGTCTCCGCCGCGGGATGTTTGTTACACTGCACCTGGCGCCCCCTGCGGCCGCCTCCCACACCCGTGCCCCCGTAGCTCAGCGGATAGAGCAGTGGTTTCCTAAACCATGTGCGCAGGTTCGATTCCTGCCGGGGGTACCACCCCGCCACACTTACCACCACGAAAAAGCCCCGGAAGCACTCTCGCACTCCCGGGGCTCTGGATGTTGCGCCTGCCGGGGCCTTACCCCTTCGGCTTACCGTACATCGTCACCACGGCCGCACCGCCGAGACCGATGTTGTGCTGCAGCGCCACCGTCGCCCCGTCGACCTGGCGCTTCTCGGCCATGCCGCGCAGCTGCCAGTTGAGCTCGGCGCACTGCGCGAGGCCCGTCGCGCCAAGCGGATGGCCTTTCGAGATCAGCCCGCCCGAGGGGTTCACCACCCACTTGCCGCCGTAGGTCGTCGCCCCCGCGTCCACCAGCTGGCCGCCCTTGCCTTCTTCGCAGAGGCCCAGGGCCTCGTAGGTGATCAGTTCGTTCGCCGAGAAGCAGTCGTGCAGCTCGATCACGTCCACGTCCTGCGGCCCGAGGCCCGCCTGCGCATAGACCTTCGCCGCCGCCGCCTTCGACATGTCGAAGCCGACCATCTTGATGCAGCTCTTCTCCTCGAACGTGCTCGGCATGTCGGTCGCCATCGCCATGCCCAGGATTTCCACCGCCTGCGATTCGAGGCCGTGCTTCCGGACGAACTCCTCGCTCGCCAGGATCGCCGCTCCCGAACCGTCCGAGGTCGGGCAGCACTGGAGCTTGGTCAGCGGCTCGTACACCATCGGCGCGTTCAGGATGTCCTCAAGCGAGTACGACGTCTGGAACTGCGAATACGGATTGTTCACCGAATGGAGGTGGTTCTTGTAGCCAATCTTCGCGAACTGGAGTGCCGTCGTCCCGTACTTCTCCATGTGCTCGCGGCCCGCGTTGCCGAACATCTGCGGGGCCGCGGGCGCCGGCGCGAAGCCGCGCTCCTGGACCATCAGCTGCACATGCTTATCCATCGGGTTCGTCCGGTCCGTGAACTTCGAGCCCAGCGAGCCCTTCTCCATCTTCTCGAACCCGAGCGCCATCGTGCAGTCCGCCAGGCCACCCTCGACCATCTGCTTGGCCACGAACAGCGCCGTCGAACCCGTCGAGCAGTTGTTGTTCACGTTATAGACCGGCACACCGGTCAGTCCGAGCTCGTACACCGCCCGCTGCCCGCAGGTCGAATCGCCGTAGCAATAGCCGACGGCAACCTGCTCGATCGCGTCGTATGGCACGCCCGCATCGGCGAGTGCCTTCTGGCCTGCCTCGCGCGCCATGTCGGGATAGTCCCACTCGCGCGAAAACGGCTTCTCGAACTTCGTCATGCCCACGCCGACGACGAATACCCTGTTACCCATGTTGTGATCCTTCCTGTGCTCGGAGCGCACGGCGCTGGCCGCCCGCACTCCCCGGGAGCGCGCTCAACTCGGGATTGTCCGCTGGCCGGAGATGTTCCGCAATGACTCCGGTCATACCGGCCGGAAGTACGGCAGCGCGGTTTCCTCGTTGATGTCGTCGAAGACCACCTCCACCGCCATCCCAATGCGCACGCTGTCCGGGTCAGCCTCCACCACCAGGCTGGTCATGCGCGGCCCTTCGGCCAGCTCAATGACCGCGATGGTGTACGGCACGTCTGCCTCGAACTCCGGCGCTGTCGCCCGCCGGGCCACCGTGAAGCTGTAGACCGTCCCCTTGCCGCTGGCATCGAACCACTCCAGCTGGTTCGAAAGGCACACCGGACAATGCGAGCGGGCGTAGTAGAAGACGTGACCCTTGGCGCAGCGCTGCAGCGTCAACCGGTGCTGTTTCGCCGCATCCCAGAACGGCTTGCTGATCGGTGTGGGCACCGGGATCGGCTCAATTCCCTTGCGATACTTCGGCATCTGCTCTCTCCCCTATTCCCCGCGCAGGATGAGCGAGACCTGTTCGCTCATCAGCCCGCCGTTTCCGTGGACGAAGACCGTATCGCAGCGCTTGAGCTGCCGGTCGCCCGCCCGCCCGGTCATCTGCAGGTACGCCTCGGTGATGTGCGACATCCCGCCGGCCATCCCGGATTGCCCGAAGCTGAGCTGGCCGCCGTGCGTGTTCATCGGGAAGTCGCCCTTGTACGTCAGGTCGTGGGCTTCCACGAACCGCCCGGCCTCACCCTTCCCGCAGAACCCGGTGTCCTCGAGCGTCAGCAGCACCGTGATCGTGTAGCAGTCGTAGAGCGATGCAAGGTCAATGTCCTTCGGCTTCACCCCGGCCATTGCCCATGCCCGATCGGCCGCGGCCTTGATCGGTGTGTGCGTCATGTCCGGGTCGTACGTCACCGAAAGGTGCGTGGTGTTTTCGCCGCCGCCGATGATGTAGGCGGGGCGGTTCCTGGCCTTCCTG
>CAZRUZ010000198.1:2449-3867 GCA_964603275.1 uncultured Anaerolineaceae bacterium
GCCCGCTCCCGCGAGGTCACCACGATCGCCGCGCCGCCAAAGCACGGCATCACGATCTCGAGCATGCGCAACGGGTCGACAATCATCGGTGAGTTCAGTACATCGTCGATGTCGATCGGGGTGCGGAACACCGCCTTCGGATTGACCGATGCGTTCGTCCGCTGGTCCACCGCGACCTTGGCGCGTTGCGCGTCGGTCAGGCCGAACTCGTAGGCGTAGCGGTTGGCGATGGTTGCGTAAGCGTAGTTCTGGCCGATGGCGCCGAACGGGTAGTCGAACTCCGTCATCGGTGAGCCCCAGTTGTAGCCCCAGCGCAGCCCGCCACCCATCGGGTTGTGCGGCCGCGGCAGCGTGTGGACGATGCACAGCGCTGTCTCGCACATCCCCGCCTCAATCGCGACTGCCGCGCGCAGGACAGCCCCGGCGCCGGTCGCCCCGCCGAGGTCGACGATCTCCGAGAAGTGCGAATGGATGCCCAGGTACTCGGTCAGGTGGCCGGGCATGAATAGCGGCCCCGCTTCCGCGACCTGTGCCGTCATCAGCCCGTCGACATCGCTGGCGGCGAACCCCGCATCTTCAAGCGCCTGCCGCCCGAGCTCGGCGTAGGCCTCCATCCCCATCCACGCCCGGTCCGGCCTCCGGACCGGTGCGAATTCGGCGATCCCAACGATCGCCGCATCGCCCCGGAGTCCTCCCATGCTGCTGTTCCCCCAGAGAGTGATGGCTGGATGGTACCGGCCCGGCGGAAGGGACGCGACCATCCAGCTCCCCTTGACGCCCCGTGCTATAGTCCATCCGCTTCGCTGGCCCACCGGCCCCGTCCGGGGCCGCCCGCCTGGCATACCAGTTCCTGCCGGAGGCCTGCCACCGTGTTCCTTCTTCGCCGGTCACTGCTGGCTCTTATCCCCTCGCTTGCCATCCTTGGCGCCTGCGGCGGTGGCGGCGACGATTCCAACAACGATGCCGGCGCCTCGGCTGCCGGCGGTTCGGGCAGTGGCGATTCAGCTTCCTCGACTGGTGGCGGTGGTAACGACGGAGGTTCTTCCAGCAAGGACACCAGGGTTCCGGCCATCAAGGACGGGGTGTTCGGTGATGGCAACGTGCACGTCGAAATCTCGGGCGGCAAGAACCTGGAGTTCGACGCCCCCGGCAACGGGCTCGCCAGCGCCGGTTACACGCTACTCACCTTCGGAAACGACAAAGCCAGCGTCATCCTGGCCTTTCAGGCCGATTCGAAGGACGCGCCCGGGGCCGTTTCGGTCACAACCGCCGAATTTGCCACCGCCGGCGAGTGGGGCTCCCAGTGCACCGTGACCGTTGATGACGGCGCAAAGCAACTCAAAGGCGAGTTCGAATGCAAGGAACTCGAGGCAACCGACTTGAAAGCAGCGAAAGCCCACAAGATCCGCATCAAGGGC
>CAZRUZ010000199.1:0-3842 GCA_964603275.1 uncultured Anaerolineaceae bacterium
CCCATAGCAAACCTGCGACAGATGTGGATGCCAGCTTTCATCGTCTCGCTGGCGACATCGGCCCAGGTGATGCGCTACGCGCGGACGATGATGTTGGACGTACTGCGGCAGGACTACATCCGGACGGCGTGGGCGAAGGGCCTGCGCGAGCGGGTGGTGGTGGTCCGGCACGCGCTGAAGAACGCGCTCCTGCCGGTGATCACCGTGGTGGGGCTGACGGTGGCCTCGCTGGTCGGTGGAACGGTGATTTTTGAATCGCTGTTCTCGCTGCCGGGGATCGGGCGGCACCTGATCCTGGCGGTGAGCCAGAAGGACTTTGCCGTGGTGCAGGGCGTCGCGCTGTTCTTCGCCATCACCGTGGTCGCGGTGAACCTGCTGGTGGACCTGAGTTACACACTGCTTGACCCGCGAGCGAGGCGCTGACGATGCAAGAGACAATGGCCGGATTGCGGACCCCGGGCGAGAGTGGACTCGCCAGGTCGCTCCCGGGGCGGACCCTCGGGTTCTTCACCACGATGGCCCGGACGAAGCCGCTTGGTTTCGCGGGATTCCTGGTCCTGGTGTTCATGCTGGTGGTGGCGGCGATACCGCAGGTGTTCGCCACCCACGACCCGGCCCAGGCCGGGGTTGCCCCGCGACTCAAGAGCTATTGCCTCGGGCCCGTCGACTCCGTCCTGTGCCCGACGGTGGTGGAGCCGCCATCGGTGACCTCGCCGGGGCGGCGGATCGAGGGCAGCCTTTCGGAGCCGTTCGGCACGGACCAGCTCGGACGCGATGTTTACAGCCGGGTGGTGTACGGCGCGCGGTGGGCTGTCTACGTGGGCTTCATGTCGGTGTTGTTGAGCTCGCTGATCTCGCTGCTGATCGGGGTCACTTCGGGATACTTCGGCGGCTGGTACGACGCGGTGGTCCAGCGCTTTGTGGATGCGGTGATGGCGCTGCCGGCGCTGGTGGTGTTGCTGGCGCTGCCGCAGTTGATCGGCCAGCTTGACCTCGATGGGGGCCTGCCGTTCGACCAGCCGAGCATCACGTTCTTCAAGCTGGCGCTCGTGCTCGGCGTGCTGGGCGGGGCCGGGGGTTCGCGGGTGATCCGGGCTTCGGTCCTGGGGGTCCGCTCGGCCCAATTCCTGGAAGCGGCGCGGGTGATTGGCTGCACGGACCGGCGGATCATGGTGCGGCACGTGGTGCCGAACATCTTCGGGCCGCTGATGGTGCAGGCGACGATCGGGCTCGGGGGCGTGATCCTGGCCGAAGCCGCGCTGAGCTTCCTCGGGTTCGGGGTGGTGGATCCGAACAAGCCAACCTGGGGACAGATGCTGAACCTGGCGCAGCAGATCTCGACGGTGAAGTTCCAGGCGGTGGTGTGGCCGGGCATGTGCATCGCGCTGGCGGTGTTCAGCTTTAACATGTTCGGCGATGCGCTACGCGACATGCTGGACCCGCGCCTCAGGGGCGCCCGCGGAGGATTCGCCTAGCGTTCGCGACCGGGCGGGGAAGGCAGCGGCCCGCCCGGGGTGGACGCTGAGCGCGGGCCGTCGCACGGTATGAAGGTGCCGTTTGCCAGGAAGCTCGATTGCGGTGAATTCGCGGTAGCGCTGGAGATCACGCCACCGCAGCACGACCTCCCGAGGGTCTTGCTGCGGCGGGCGAGCCTGCTCGGCGAGGCGGCGCACGCGATCAACGTGATCCAGCGGCCGGGGCGGCAGACGAGCCTTGACGCCTCGCTGGAATTGAAGGCGCACGGGATGGAGCCGGCCTGGCACCTTGTGACGCGCGGCCGCAGCCGGGCAGAGATCGAATACGACCTGACACGAGCGCGGGCAGGCGGGATCGGGCAGGTGTTGTGCATCCTTGGCGACCATGCGGCGGCCACGGGAGTGGACGCGCCCACCATCCGCGAGGTGATCCGGATGGCGCGGGAAGCTCTCCCGGAAGCCATCGTGGGGGCGACGCTGAACCAGTACGTGGCCGAGCAGGCCGGCGTGCTCCGGAACCTGTTGCCGAAGCTCGCGGCGGGCGCGAGCTACGTCCAGACGCAGCCCGTGTTCGAGCCGGGCCCCCTGGAGCGCTATGCGACCGTGATCGAGCGTGAACACCCCGAAACGAAACTGGTGGCGATGGTGATGCCACTGCTCTCGCTGGAGGCGGCGATGCGGATTGAGAAGCGGCTGGGAATTGGCCTGCCCGTCGACCTGCGGGATGTGCTGGCCGGAGGTGATCAGGAAGCGGCCTGGGGGTACTTCGGCCAGACCGTCCGGTCGCTCGCGAAGTCGCCGCTGGTCGATGGCGTGGCGGTGATGACCTTCGAGATGGATGCTCCCGAGGGCATGGGCGAGCGCATCGCCAGCGCGCTGCGGGCGTGCGGCGCGGTCTGAGGCCTCCGATGGTGCAACTCCGGCTGGCCACATTCAACATCCGCAACGTGACGGACCGGTACGAGGAACGGAAGCCGCTGCTGGGCACGGCATTCGCGGAGATCGCGGCGGACATCATCGGGCTGCAGGAGGTGATGTTCAGTGAGCCGCGCCAGGACGACTACCTCTCGGCGCAACTGCCCGGGCGGCACTACCGGGCCTTCACCTCGCGTCACGAGAAGTACACGGAGTTCGGGAACGCGGTCCTGTGCGGCCTGGGCGATGTGCTGGCGCACGAGGAACTGCGTCTGAGCCACGGGAGGTCGGCGCACCGGGTACTGGTGGCGCTGCCGGGCGGCCTGATGCTGTGGTTCGCGAACACCCATCTGCACCACAAGCCGGAAGAGCCGGAGGTGCGGGTGGCCCAGGTGACGGCGTTGACGGAGTGGATGGCGGCGGCGCCCGAGGCGGACGCGATCGTGATAGCGGGGGACTTCAACACGCCGCCGCACGAGCCGGCCTATGCGGTGATGCTTGCCGCGGGCTACCGTTCGGCGTTTGCCGAGGCGAACGGCCGGGAGCCGGAGGTGACGTGGCCGTCCGGGATCCAGGCGCCGACGATGGACACGGAGGGCGACCCGCACTGCCTGGACTACCTGTGGCTGAAAGGGGCGTGCCAGGCTGAGGCTGCCTGGCTAGGGGCGAACCGGCACCCGGCGGAAGATGCGACGATCTACCCGAGCGACCACTTCGCGGTGGTGGCCCGGGTGGCGATTGGTGCGTGAACCGGGCTCAAGGAACGGCCCCGGAGACCCGATGATGCGGGGAGATGGATAGGGGATGTCCGTGTTGCGGGCGGCCGGTGGCTGCCGCATGGCTGCTGGCCGTGGAGCCGCTGCGCCTCTACCGGGAGTGGCGCCCGGACGGCGAGCGGGAGCGGAGCGAGCACCGGCTCTGCGAGGCCTGTAGCAAGTGGATGGGCGGGCTGGTGGCGGCGGCCCGCGGTGAAGGCGAGACCACGCAGGTGTTCGGCAGCCCCACCAGTGGGACCCGGCGCCTGGTGTTCGATGACCAGTGCCAGGTGTGCTGCGGGATGCCGGCCGAGCGCGCGGCCCGGGTGGCGTGGGTGAGCCCGAACGGCGCCCGGCTGGAGGTCTTTGCGTGCCCGGCGTGCGAGGCGTGGCTGGTCTCGCTGGCCTCGGACGGGCGGACGCTGCGCGGTGCGGGAGACCGGGAGATCGATGGCCCGTACGGCGCGTGGCCGCACCCCAACCTGAAAGGCACGCGCGTCTGGCTCGGAATCGAAGACGCCGCCGCCCGATCCGTGGCGCGTGAGACGTGTGAGTCGATGGGCATGGTGCTGGCGCCAGGCGAGGCCGATGTGGCTGTCATCGAGGCGACGGTCCGGGGACATGCGGCGCGGAGCCTGCGCGCGGGGCACGGCGGCCGGCGGGGGACGGTCGTCCTGGCCGGGCTGCGCGAGCGGCG
>CAZRUZ010000200.1:0-3838 GCA_964603275.1 uncultured Anaerolineaceae bacterium
CGGGTGGGATCTTCGGCGGATATCCGGGGGTGCTCAACAAACCCGCCTTCACGCCGGGCTGGAAGTCCGGGTTCTGATCGACGGCGTGCCGGGGGCCGCCCGCATGCGGGCGGCCCCCGGCGAGGTGAGAAAGCGAGGCTGGAGATGACCGACACGACGGGTGGCCGCTCGGTGTTGCGCCCTTCGATTCAGGAAGTCGAGGAGCGGTACAGGGAGCTTGTCGAGCGCAATCGAGTGCAGATGGCGCGCCTGTTCGGCGGCCGGCCCCGGGGCGAAGACTACTGGGCGAAACGGGCCCAGAACTTCCGCCCCGGGGTGATGGATGCCCCGGAGGTGGACCTGCTGCTCGCGATGGCACGGCCCGAGGACACCTGGCTCGACATTGGCGCTGGCGGCGGGCGCTACGCCATTCCGCTGAGCGTGGGAGTCGCGCGGGTGGTCGCAGTCGAACCATCTCCAGCGATGCGGGCGCAACTTGGAGCGGCGGCAGCCGCGGCCAAGCGCACAAACATCGACGTTGTGGACATGGAATGGCCGCCAAAGCCGGGCGCGGAGGTACCCGCAGGGGACGTGAGCCTGATGGCGAATGTGCTTTACGGGGCTGAGGATATCGGCGGATTCCTCGGGGCGGCTGAAGCGCACGCGAGCCGCACCTGCGTCGTGATCACTCATGACCGGGCACCGAATACGCCCGTGCCGGAGATTTGGGAGGCGCTCCACGGGGAGCCGTTTGCGGAATTGCCCGCACAGCGGGAACTCGTCGCGCTCCTCGGGGCCATGGGTCGCCGGTACAGTGTGCACCCGATGCCGGCGCCGCCGTCACCGGAACAGCCGCTCGGCGAGGTTCTCGATGCATCCCTTTTTATGTACCATGTCGAGCCGGACTCGAAGGGTGCTGCCGAACTCCGTCGGCTGATCGCAGGGCTCGCCAACCCGGAGACGGGGCTCGTCCGGATGCCGGTGGTTCGGCGCTACGCCTCGGTCGTTTCCTGGCCTGTCGAGCGGTAGCGCCGGCCCGGAGCGACCTCCGGGATGGGGCCTTCACGCCGGCACCCGAGGTCCGGTGGGGGAGGAGTAAAGGCGGGCTCGCCCTCCTCGGCGAGGCGGCAGGCGCCGCAGCGGCCCAGCGTCCGGGAGAGCCCGGAGTGGAGGGTGTTGCCGCAGGTCTCGCAGGTAGTATTCATGGGGCTCGCTTGAGTGTACCGCGGGCCACCGGCCAGGGTAGCCGGGAGGTTTCGCGAGTGCATTTCGTTTAAGCATTGAGTTCCGGGCGCTGCCGGTCTAGACTTGCGCAGCTTTACCGGGCGAGTTGAAACCAGATGGACTCGCCCGGGGTAGAGAGGGAACCATGCGAGTCTCAGTGATTTCCGGGAGGTTGCGGGCCGCGGCGGCGTTGGCCATGGTCGCGGCGTTCGTGGTGGGCATCGTACCGGGAGGCGGGGCCACCACCGCCTCTGCCGACGCACCGTTCCAGCCCGTGCCCTGCCGGGCGCAGGTGTGGAACAGGGGCGATGTGCCGTTCACGGCGCTGGCCGGTGCAAAGGCCTACTACGGCGAATATGCCGGGGGGATCTACCACATCGAAATCCCCGACGACTGGAACGGCGAGCTGGTGTTGTACGCGCACGGCTACGCCGGCGAAGGCGACGTGGTCCGCGCCCAGAATCCATCCGCCGCGTGGCGCGAGCACATGATTAAGAACGGCTTCGCGTGGGCCGTTTCAAGCTACCGCTGCAACAGCTACGTGCCGGGCATCGGGCTCCAGGACACGCTGATGCTCACCGGCATCTTCCAGGAGGTCAATGGGGGGAAGGCGCCGGAGCGGACGTACCTGACCGGGGCATCGATGGGTGGACACGTGACGCTCCTGGGTATGCAGGAATACCCGACGGCCTTTGCCGGAGCCATGGCGCTCTGCCCCGCCGGGCCAACGTTGTTCGACTATTTCGCGGCGAATGGCGCGGCGGCGGAAGTCGTCACGGGGCTCAAGTTCGGTGGCGGCCAGGCATCGAGCGCCACGCTGGAAAAGATGATGCAGCAGTTCGGGACGCCCCCGAACTACACCGCGAAGGGGCTCGCGATGGCGAGCATTATGATCAATAGCACCGGCGGCCCGC
This sequence comes from uncultured Anaerolineaceae bacterium, assembly GCA_964603275.1. Taxonomy (GTDB): domain Bacteria; phylum Chloroflexota; class Dehalococcoidia; order Tepidiformales; family Tepidiformaceae; genus Amarobacter. The sequence continues at coordinate 2,118 of CAZRUZ010000200.1, forward strand.
GGCCGTTCACGCTTGAAGGGCTGACCGCCTACTTCGGGCGGACCATCTCGGGTTCGAAGCTGGCCGGCGAACCGGGGCTCCTCGCGGCGGCGGCCAGCAACAAGGACTGGGAGTACGCCATCGGTGCCGGGCACGGGCTGACGGCCGAGGCCATCAACGCCCAGGTCCGCCGCATGGAAGGCGACCCGGCGTATCGTGGCAGCGAGACCCCGTATCCGGAACTTGCGCCATTCAGCGGGGAGATCGAGCGGCCGCTCATCACCCTGCATACGACCGGCGACATGTTCGTGCCGATCTTCCTCGAACGTGACCTCTACAAGGCGGTCTCGGGCGCGGGCAACACCAACCTGCTCGTGCAGCGCATCTACCGGGACGCGAACCACTGCGGGTTCAGCTCCGCTGAGATCATCAAGGCATTCGACGACATGGTGGCCTGGGCGCGGGGCGGCGATAAGCCTGCCGGCGATGACATCAACGCCTCGTTCGCGAACGCCGGCATGACGTTCACGAGCCCGTTGCGCCCTGGCGACCCGGGAACCGTGGACGCAACGAAGAATGCCCCTCGGCCACCCTCGACGGGCGACAGCGAGGCCAGCATCAACGGCGGCCGGCCGGTTGAGACGACCATCCCGGCCGTCGTGGTGGCCACCGTCATCGTCATGGGGGCGTACATCGTTTACCGCCGCCGGGCACACGAATAGCGGCCAACCGGCACTTCTGAGGAAGGGGCATCTGTGGATGCCCCTTTTTCGCGCCGCCACCGCAGGTTGCCTGGCGTGACAGTCAGGGCGGCAACGTCCAAGATGGCCGCACAACTATCTCCACTGAAGAAAGTGAAGGAACTGGATACGTGGCAAGTGTGAACAAGAACGGCGTACTGGCTGGCAAGGTCGCAGTCATCACCGGGGCATCGCGCGGGATCGGCGAGGCGATCGCGATCCGCTATGCGATGGAAGGCGCGAAGGTCGTGGTCTCGGCCCGGACGGTCGAAGAAGGTGACCACCAGCTGCCCGGCAGCATCAACGGGGTGGTGAAGCGGATCAAGGACGCGGGCGGCGAGGCACTGGCGGTGCGCTGCGACCTTTCGGACGCGGCAGACCGGGAGGCGCTGATCAAGCAGACGGTGGATGCGTACGGGCCCGTGGACATCCTCGTGAACAACGCGGCGATCACCTACTTCATCCCGGTCGATGCCTTCCCGGAGAAGCGGATGAAGCTGATGTTCGAGGTGCAGGTCTTCGGGCCGTTCCACCTGGCCCAGCTGGTGCTGCCATCGATGCGTGAGCGGAAGTCGGGCTGGATCCTGAACATCTCATCACACGCGGCACTGCACCCGCAGCTGCGCGCGCCCGGGCGGGGCGGCACGGTGTACGGGATGTGCAAGGCGGCGCTGGAGCGGTTCACCACGGGGCTGGCCTCGGAGGCGAGCGGCGACAAGATCGGCGTGAACGTGATTTCGCCCGGCCTGGTGGCCACCCCCGGGGTGCTCTTGCACGGGCTCGTAACGGAGGCGAACAAGGACATGGCGACGCCTGTCGAGCACATGGCCGAGGCGTGCCTCCACCTGGTGCACGGCGACCCCGCGGTGAACTCCGGACAGATCACCTACGCGGCGGACGTGCTGAAGAAATTCGACCTGACGCCGGCGGACCTGCTGGCCTGAACGACCGGAACCGGGCGGCTGACGGCGTTTATTCCTCCGCCAGCCGCCGCAGGAGGAT
>CAZRUZ010000201.1:0-3792 GCA_964603275.1 uncultured Anaerolineaceae bacterium
CAACGGCGATCCGCGGCATGGCGAGAGTGTAGACGAGGCCGGGTGATCGCATCGCGGGCGGCAGACAGGTAGGCTTGCGCGGATGGGGGCCCCCATTGGCAACGGAGAAGTGCCGGCGCGCCGCTACCCCGGCGTCGGGGTGGCGGTGATCGTGCGGGATGACGCCGGGAGGGTCCTGATGGGGCGGCGGGCACAGGGGAGATACGCCGGGCTCTGGTGCATCCCCTGCGGGCGCCTGGAGTGGGACGAAGACGTGCGTGACGCGGCAAAACGGGAATTCCGCGAGGAGACCGGGCTTGAGGTGGAGCTTGCCGGGGTGGCCGCCGTCCACTCGAACTTCCATGACCGGGACCGCCAGACGGTCGGGGTCTGGTTCGACGGGCGGGTCACCGGCGGCCACCTGCACCCGGCCGATGGTGAGCTATCGGAGCTGGGCTATTTCGACCCCGCGGAGCCGCCGCCGCTGGCGTTCCCGACGGACGCGCTGGTGTTGGGAGAACTGGCGGCGGGTTAGAAGCGCGGTTACCCACAGAGGATTACCAACAATTGACCCCGGCATTCGCAGGGCGGTCTATACTGTCGCGGCGGAATCAGCCGTCGGGCGAGCAGGGAGGATCGGGCATGACCATCGAGAGCACACGAAGCTACCCGGATACTCGGAGAGTCGAGGGCCGAGAAGTGACGTTGCGACCAATGGTGGCGGGAGACAGCGAAGGGATGCTGAACTTCGCGCAGTCCTTACCCGAACACGACCTGCTGTTCCTCCCGCGGGACATCACAAGCCCGGCAGGGATCGCCGAGTGGGTCGCCGAGATTGATGATGGGGGCGCGCTGACGGTCCTCGCGATCGAGGGGGCGGCCATCCTCGGGTTCTCGACCATCCGGCGGAGCAGCCTGCGCTGGACGGCGCACGTGGCAACGCTTCATGTGATGGTCGCCGAGCGCGTCCGCGGGCTGGGACTGGGCCGCGTGCTCACGCAGGAGGCGTTCACGAATGCGCTCGGGATGGGGATCGAGAAGATGGTGGCCCAGATGACGGTAGACCAGCGCAGCGCGGTGGCCACGTTCGAAAACCTCGGGTTCAAGCCCGAGGCGCTGTTGCGCGAGCAGGTGAAAGACCGGACCGGGAAGAAACACGACCTGCTGGTGCTGAGCCACGATGTCTCGCGCTTTCAGCAGAGGCGGGCTGCCTACGGGATGGAGCAGGCGTTCGGCAGCTGAAGGGAATCAGTCCACCCGTTCGGCGAGCACAACCGTGCGGTGGGCGTACTCGCCTTCGTTCGCGGGGCCGCTGCAGGTCATCAGCGTGATGCTCTCCCGCCCCTCCCGCCCCCTGAGGATTGCCCCCATGTCGATGGCGCCGAGCGCGTAATCAACGGTGGAGGTCACCCGGTAGCGATGGCGGCTGCCATCGGTGAGCGCAACTTCGATCTCGGCTCCCGGGGTGAGCGTCGAGAGCCGGAAGAAGACACCGGGGGCCCCCTGGTATTCGTAGTGCGCGGCGAAGAAGGTGGCGCCGGCCTCACCGGGGAGGTCGTTGTAGGCCGGGTTCCAGCCAACAGTCCGGGTATCCTGGGGGACATCAAGGCGGCCGAAAGCATCCAGGCCGAACCGCCCGACCGGCGCAGCGACGATACCGAGCGAGGGGACGGACAGTGTGGCGATATCGACCGGGCCGGGCGGAGGCGGGGGGATGGGTTCGCCACGGTCCTTGCCGTAGCGCTCGATGGCCTTTTCGACGGCGGCGATGAAGCGGTCATCGACGCGGGCGGGCATGCCGGTCAGCTCGTCGCGGCCGATGTAACGGAGCTCGGTGGCGAAACCCGCTTTGGCAGGCTCCTGGCTGGTGGCCGGCCGGGCCTGCCAGCCCACGGTGACGGCCGCAGCAGCAAGCAGGAGCACGAGGAGCGCGGCTCGCGGCCGGATACTCGAGGGGCGCATGCAACCAGTGTACATCGCCTCCGGATGCGGCCTGGCGGGGAGTCTGCGCTGTGTGGAGTACCGCACAGTTGCCGGCCTGAAGGGGATTCCTTTTCGTTGACAGTTAACCTTCTGGTGGATATCTTCGTTGTCAGGAATAACAGCGGCAGCGCCGGAGGTATCGAGATGGTTTACGGCACGTTGATTGCGGCGACCGCACACAGGTCCGCAGCGGCTATCTAGACTTCTGCCAGGGCAGAACGGCATCGGTGCCGTACCGCCTGGCGGTACGGCTTTTTTGTTTCTGTAAGCACATCAGCCCGGACTGACAACCTCACCGTTGTCTCGCGGATGCATATCCACGCTTCCAGAATAAACAGGAACCGGAATCTCGTAAGACACTGTGCCAAGAGCTCGGGCATGGTGTTCAGCATTCGCACGCTCATTTTTCGCTCTACCAGGGAAAGGGGTGTAGACGTGATGAACCCAATAATGGTGCATTCTCCGCGGATCGCCGCGATGGTGAACAACAAGCGCTTTGGCGCAGACGTGGAGAAGGATGTGACGGCGTGGCACCGCGCCGAGATGCGCCGCCTGCGAGCAGGTAACGCGCGACCCCAGCCCGCCGCTCACCCGGAAGCACTCCGGACGCGGCCGGCTGACGACCCACAAGGAGGTGTTGTGGATGCTTGACGCACAGATCAGGGCGGGCGACGGCCTGGCAATAACGCGAGACGGGCGGCTATACGCAACCGGTGTGCCCGAGCCGGAGTGGCTCCTGCGGCGCTACCGGATCGCGGAAGAGCTGCGCCAGCTTCAGACCAGGCGAGAACCCGCCGGGCCGGCGGGTCAGGAACGCCCGGGGATCGTCGAACGAGTCCGGGCGGCGTTCGCCCGGGGATGAGAGCCTGCGGCAATCCGCCAACAAGAAGGGGTTCCACGACGTGGGACCCCTTCTTGTTGCCCGGGAATACGCCCACGTACCGCGATGGAATCCGGGAAACCGCGTTTCCACCCCTCATCCACCAGACCGTGACGGCCGATACCTTCAGTAAGAACCTGGAGGTCACGACATGGCATCGAACAACGCTGCATGTCCTATCGAATCCATGAGCCGGGCACAACAGTGCCAGGCCTGCTGTCACCAGAGCGCAACCGTGCCGCCCTGTGTCGCCTCGTACCTGCGAGGGGATGCGTCCGGGACCCAGCCCGTGAGCCGGGTGGTCCCGATCCGGCAGGCGCAGGGATTCGTGGAGCGGCGGGCTGCCTGAGCCAGGGCTACCGGGCAGACGCGGAAACCGCGGCCGCTTCATGCGCTCCGGGGCGCGGAGAGGCGAGTTTTCGGGCTGATTGGCGCCGTGTGGTCACGGGGGCCGCGACGTGGGATGATCGCGCGGCCATGCCGAAGCAGGTTTCCAACGTCGCAACCGACGATTATCTGACCGCGATCTACCGACTGAGCCACGACGAAGGGCTGGACGTGATTGCCGTCCGGCTTGCGGACCGGCTCGAAATTACGCCGCCGTCGGTGGCGGGGATGCTCAAGCGCCTGATACGGGATGGGCTGGTGAGCATCGATGCGAAGAAGAACATCCACCTGACCGTTGAGGGGCTGCGGCGAGCCGAAGAGATGGTGCGGCGGCACCGGCTCGCGGAATGCCTGATCACCGATGTCCTGAAGGTACCGTGGTGGCGGGCCTACGAAGAGGCGCACCTGCTCGAACACGGGATCTCGGATGTGACCGAACCACACCTGTACGAATCGCTCGGGCGGCCACAGCGGAGCCCGTTCGGCTACCCGATACCGGGGCGCAGCCCGAACCGGAAGCTCCCCATGACTACCCTGGCCGATATCAGGGAAGGCCAGACCGC
>CAZRUZ010000202.1:0-3787 GCA_964603275.1 uncultured Anaerolineaceae bacterium
GGTCGGCATCACAATGGTCGCGGGGATGCCCAGGATCTGGGCGGAAAGGGCTACTCCCTGTGCGTGGTTACCGGATGATGCCGCCACAACGCCTCTTGTGCGCGCGTCGGGCGGCAGGCAGGCGATGTGGTTGTATGCGCCCCGGAGTTTGAAAGCACCAACTCGCTGCAGGTTCTCCGCCTTGAAGTACACCCGGGTGCCGCGCCCCGCCAGCAGGTCGAACGTCCGCGAGGTCAACACCGGGGTCCGGATCGCGACGCCCTCAAGGCGCTTCGCCGCCGCCAGCACATCATCAAACGAAATTGGGAGGGCAGCTTCGTGCATCGTCCCATGCTAGCCCCGTGCGTCCGTTGGCGGCAGCATCCATCGGGTGTACGCTCCGAATGGCGGGGCCCGGCGGAGGTCCAGATGCGCGCGACCATGCGTGCGGCATTGATACCACGGGGCACGCCCCCTTCGGGCCTGTCCCGGAGGTTCGCGTCACCCGTTGCGTTCTTCACTTCCGTCGTCTTCCTGCTCGGTGCGGTGGTCTACCTGTGCGCCGTGCTGGCGCGCGCGCTCACCCCTGCCGCGGCCGCCATACCGGTTTCCCTCGTCGCCGGGGAGCAACAGGGGCGGGTCATCGCGGTGACGCCGGGACCGCCCGCTTCCTCGGATGCATCTCTGCTCGATGCCATTACCACGGTACTGGCGGGTGTCGACGACCGCGCATCGGCCGCCGTGCTCTCGCTCGATGGCAGCCGCCAGGCGTTCCACGAAGCTGACCGCGTCTGGTATGCCGCCAGCACCTTCAAGCTTGCACTCCTGTACGAGGCCGAGCGCCGTCACGCGGCCGGAGAACTCGAATATCACGACCGCCTGGTACTGACTGAGGAAGCGCTGTCTGAAGACCTGGGTACCATCGACCGGGTGCCAATCGCCGCGGACGGCACCGTCAGCATCGGCGAAGCCCTCACGGCCATGGTCACCCTGTCCGATAACGCCACCGCGGTTGCGCTACTCCGCCACCTCGGGCCTGCCGAAGTCGACGCGACGCTCCGTGACCTCGGCCTCACCACGATGTCGGTCAACACTGAGGAATTGCCGGTGACGGTCACCGACCTCGCCCGGTTGATGCGGGCGATCGTCTCCGGCGAGGGTGTTGGCGAGGAAGAGCGTGGCCACATGCGCGGTCTGCTGCTCGAACAGACCATCCGCGATGGGCTCCCCGCCGGCCTCCCCGTGGAGACCGGGGCGGTGACCGGAAACAAGACGGGCACGTGGCCCGGCATCACTGGCGATGTGGCGTTCGTCGAAGCGTCTGCCGGGACGTACGTGATCGCCGTGTTCGCCAAGGGAGACTGGAACTGGCCAATCCTCCGCGACCTGAGTGCCGCTGTGTTCGACGCAATGGGCCCGGGACGGTAGGGACCATGCCGGGGTCGAGCCAGCCGGGTGATGATGCCGCCGCCCTGCCCCCGGGGGCGTTTCGCCGCGAAGACGAGACGGATGACGCGTTCTTCTACCGCCAGCCGCGCCTGGTCACCCACATCGATGACGAGGCGATCGGCGCGCTGACGGCGTTCTATCGCCAGGTCATCCCCGATGGCGCCCGCGTCCTCGACCTGATGACCAGCTGGGTGTCTCACCTGCCGGCAGGCAAGCCGCTCTCGGGTGTTTCCGGCGTCGGCCTCAACGCGGTGGAACTTGCCGCCAACCCGGCGCTCACGGAGCGAGTGGTCCAGGACCTCAACCGCGACCCGGTGCTCCCGTGGCCCGATGGTTGCTTTGATGCCGCCGTGGTCACCGTATCGGTCCAGTACCTGACACGCCCGGTCGAGGTCTTTGCCGAAGTTGGGCGTGTTCTTCGACCCGGTGCGCCGTTTGTGATTGCCTTCTCGAACCGGTGCTTTCCATCCAAGGCCATCGCTGCATGGTTGGAACGCGGTCCGCGTGGCCACGCGGAACTGGTCACGGAGTACTTCCGGCTCGCCCGGGCCTTCGCGCCTGCCCGCTCGTTCAACATCAGCCCCGGCCGCGGTCATGACCCGATGTACGTGGTGATGGCCCGGAAGCTTGCCGGCTAAAGGGCCATGGGTTCGCGGGAGGTGAATGCATAGAGCATTGCCGGCCGGTGCGCGCCAACCTTTTCGAATTCCCCGGTCTCGCGGATGATTCCGAGCCCAACAACACGCCGCCGAAAGTTCCGCTTGTCCAGCGTCTCGCCGAGGATTGCCTCGTACACCTGCTGCATCCGCGTGAGCGTGAACTTCTCCGGCAGGAGGCTGTACACCACGTTCGTGTATTCGAGCTTGTTGCGGAGCCGCTCCTCGGCGTAGCGCACCACCCGCTCGTTATCGAACGCGAGTACTGGCAGGGGGTGCACCGGTTGCCAGGCCGGCCGCCATTCCAGCTCGCCGCGGAGGCGCGTTCGGGCCAGGTCGACCAGCGCGAAGTAAGTCACCACGATCTCCGCCCGCCCATCGCCCAGGTGGTCGAACGTGTACAACTGCTCCAGGAACACGTCGGAGACGCCGGTTTCATCCGCCAGCTTGCGCTTGGCCGCCTGGTCGAGCGTCTCGCCGGGAAGGAGCGTGCCTCCGGGTAGCGCCCACTCCCCCGCGCACGGCGCCGCTGCCCGCTCGATCAGCAGGACCGAGAGGCTCCCGGCCCGCACAGTGAAGATGACCACCACAACGGCCGCTGGCATGGACGAAGTGTAGCCCCTGTGCGTGAAAGGCTCAGACCCGGGGCGCGACCTCGCGCATGAACCGCCGGAGCATCCCCACGTAGTCGCCGAGCGTCCTCGCGTTCAGCGAGAGCATCAGCTCGTCGAGCCCGGCCTCAGCATAGGCGCGGATATCGGCTGCCTGTTCCTCCGGAGTGCCTGATAGCGGCCAGCGTCCGCCATCGGGGCGCGTCCGTCCCCCGGGCATGTGGCGCAGGCAGACGGGACCTGGCGTCTTCCCGAACCGCTCGCATGCAGTGCGGTAGCGCCCCAGGTGGTCCGTGAACTCCGCCGGCCCGAGGTTGATCGGGTGCCAGCCGTCCCCCAGCTCCGCGGCCCTGCGGATGCTTGCCGCGCCGTTGCCCCCTACCCAGATCGGGATCGTCCCCCGCCGCGATGCGGCCGCCTTCGGGAACATCCGCATCCGCTCGTAGCGCTTGTACTCGCCTGCGAACGATGAGGTGTCCGTCTCCCACAGGTTGCGGATGACTCGCAGGTATTCGTCTGTCCGCCGCCCCCGTTCAGCGAACGGGACACCGAGGGCGTCGAATTCGGGGACCATCCAGCCGGCTCCCGCGCCCATCACCAGCCTGCCGTCGCTCAGGTAGTCCACCGAACTGAGGAACTTCGCTGTGAACACCGGGTCGCGATACGGCACGATCAGTACGCTCGTCCCGATCGTCACGTGCCGCGTCTCGCCGGCCAGGTAGGCCAGCACCGCCAGCGGCTCGGTCATGAACTCCGGGATGTAGCTCGAGCCTTCCTGCACGATGATGTGGTCGCTCACCCAGATCGAATCGAATCCCAGGTCCTCAACCGCGCGGGCCATCGCCCGGAGCGCCTCCGCCGAGGCGAACTGGTTGGCCTGGGGGATCGCAACTCCGTAACGCATGCGGGCTCCACCGTTGTGATGGCGCCAATCGTACCCTACCCCCCGGCGGATGACCGTACCGCCGGCCACCACCTACAATGAGTACCTTCGCGCGTGTGGAGGGGTCGCATAGTGGTCTAGTGCGCCCGCCTGCTAAGCGGGTTCCGGGGTAACTCGGTCGAGGGTTCAAATCCCTCCCCCTCCGCCAC
>CAZRUZ010000203.1:0-3752 GCA_964603275.1 uncultured Anaerolineaceae bacterium
GCCATGGTCAGCTGCATGGCGAGCACGGTGCGGGTGCGCTGCACCCAGGCGTGGCGCTTGTAGCCCTGGTGGTGCTGCCGCCCGACTTCCATCCACTCCATCGCGTATTGCGAGAACAGGTCGACGACGATCCGCCGCCGGGGGAAAAAGGCCGCCAGGTGAGGGGGAAGGCCGGAGGAAATGACGATGTCGTGCCGGGCAACCAGCGCGAAGAGGTTGCGCGCGCTCCAGCGCACGACTTCGAAGGCGCCATCGGCCGGCTGTTCGAAATCGTGGTTCGGCGCGCCAAGGGTGACGCGGGCGCCCGGTACGTGTTCGGCCAGGACGCGCGCCTGCGCCGTCGCCCGGATGCCCGGGGCGGACATATGGCTGCCGAGGTGTCCGCGAGCAAGGATGAGGATGCGGGGGCCCATCTCGCCGAAGCGTACCGGGAGATGGGCGAACGGAGAAGGGAGCCGCCCCTCCGCCGCGCGTGCGTTGGCAATTCCAGCGCGAGATCCGCCTCTACGCGGCTCGGCGCGAGTGGACGTCGCGCGTCCGGTCACGTTCGCAGGTAGACTGCGGGCATGCCCTACCTCGAACTCCCCGGCGCCCGCATCTTCTACGAAGTGAGCGGTTCCGGGCCCGCGCTTGTGTTCGCCCATGGGCTCGGAGGCAACCACCTCTCCTGGTGGCAGCAGGTGCCGGCATTCAACGGCCGGTACACCTGCGTCACGTTCGCGCACCGGGGTTTCGCGCCATCGACTGAGGAGTCGGGCGGCCCCGGCGCGGCCGCGTTTGCCGATGACCTGGAGGCGCTCATCGACCACCTCGGGCTGGGCGATGTCCGCCTGGTGGCCCAGTCCATGGGCGGCTGGACGTGCCTCGCCTACGCGCTGCGCCACCCAGACCGCGTCCGCGCGCTGGTGATGTGCGACACCACCGGGACGCTCGCCCATCCCGGGTTCGGAGCGCTCTATGCGGAGCGTCCGCCCGGGCGTGAGGCCGGGCTCTTCGCGCGCGGCATCCACCCGGCCGCAGGCGAGCGGATGGCGGCCGAACAACCGGCGCTGCACTACCTCTACTGGCAGATCAACAACCTCGCCGCGGGGCTCGACAAGGAAGCGCTGCGCGGCCAGCTCATGAGCCTGATGACCGTCCCGCCCGAGGCGCTCGCCGCCCTGCGCATGCCTGTGCTCGGCCTCGCCGGTGAGGAAGATGTGGTCATCCCGCCGCAGGCGGTCCGGCTGCTCACGGAGGCGGTCCCCAACGGGCGCTACCTGCCGGTCCCGCAAGCGGGGCACTCGGTGTATTTCGAACGGGCCGCGGCCTTCAACCAGGCGGTCCGCGCATTCCTCGATGCGGTTGATTCGGGAGGGAAGCAATGATTGGTACAGCCGAACAAGACGCGTTCATCCGGGCGATGCGCTGGTGCACGGTGGCGACGCTGCGCGCTGATGGCAGCCCGGCATCGTCGGTGGTCTTCTACGCGATGGATGGCGATGAGCTGATCTTCAGCACCACGCGCGACCGCCTGAAGGTCCGGACGCTCGAACGCGACCCCAGGATCGCGGTGACGGTGCTCGATGAGGGCGAACCGTTCCGGTTCGTCTCCATCGAAGGCACGGCCCGTATCCAGGGTGATGACCTGGTGCCCGGGCATGTGGCGGTCAACCGGGCGATGCGCGGCCAGCCGGAATGGGCGCCGCCCGAAGGGTTTGAAGAAGGGCTCCGGGCGGCCGGCAGGGTCGTCATCCGGGTGACTCCGCTGCGCGTAAGTGGCGTGGTCCGGCGCGGATAGCGATTGACGGTCAGCCGCTCCCTGCCACCGCTGCCGGGGCCGTGGCGGCGGGCTTGATCGTCCGCAGCGTCGGCCGCCGGCCGATGACGCCGAATGCCGCAGCCAGCGTCGCCCAGGCCAGCACAGGGAAGACGAAGGCCATGCCCAGCGCCTGGCTTGCCGCGCTCGCCGGGAAACCCGCCAGCATCGAGAGGCCGTGTGCCAGCGGGAACAGCCCCATCACCCGCCCGCGCATTTCATCGCTGACGGTGTGCTGAACGATGGTCGCCGAGGTCACGCTGGTGGCGACGGAACCGAAACCGAGGGCGAAGTTCGCGAAGGCCGTGAGCGCGATGATCCGCGAGTGGCCGAAGATGATGGCGCCGCCGGCAAACAAAAGGACGGCGACGCACAGGGTGGCGCCGCGGCCGGCGAGCTCCTTCCTGAAGGCGAAGAAGAACGAGGCAGCGAACGTCCCGAATCCCCAGGTCATCGCCATGAACCCGAACTGGGTGCTGCTCAGGCCCAGCACGTCGGTCATCCAGAGCGGCCCAAGGTGGGCCGGGCCGGGCATCCCGAGCACCTGCACCGCCAGGACCAGCAAAATGACCGCCGAGATCGTGGCATCACGCCGGGTGTAGCCGAGTCCTTCTCGGATGTTGCCGATGATCCCCGTCGCCCGGTTCGCTTCGCCCCGGCTCTGGAAGCGGAGCATCGCGATCAGCGGGAGGATGATCGCCCAGGCGAGCAGTGTCAGGGCATAGACCTTCCCCGGGTCCATCAGGTCGTTCAGGTAGCCGGTCAACGGCAGGGCAAGGGGGAAGGTCACCTGCATGGCCACCATCTGCAGGGTGATGGCGCTGGAGAGGTCCTTCATGCCGACGATCGCCGGCGTGGCGGCGGTACGGGCCGGCTGGTCGACCGCCATGTTGCCCGCGGCGATGAAGGTCAGGCCGAGCAGGGCGGCGATGTTGGCCGCTCCGAACGGCTCCACGATCATCACGAGCGTCACCAGCCCGCCGATGGCGAGAGAGATCACCTGGCTGACCAGCAGCACGCGGCGGCGTTCGAAGCGGTCGGCGAAGGCGCCGCCGAGCAGGCCGAAGATCAGCCCGGCCGAACCGCGGCTGGCGGCGAGCATCCCCGCGAAAAGCACCGAGTGGTCCGGGTAGCGGTCCTGGATCCAGAAGATCTGGGTCAGGAACTGCATGGGCATCACAAAACTGACCGCCACCGATCCGGCGAACAACAGCCGGAAATCCCGGTGGCGGAAGGCGCCGCGCATCATCCGGCGGAGTATAGGGGCAGATCAACCGGCCGGGGCGCCGGCGGGGGTTATTCGCGCGAGATGGCTGCCAAAACCGCCTGAGGGGTCAGACCCGGCGGGATTTCCTCTTCCACCACGTAGTCGATGCTGCAGCCCATTGCCGTACACCCTTCGAGCAGGTCATCGAGGAGCTCCTGATCGATGCGGGAGCCGCTGTTCAGCTTCCCCGCCGCGACGCCCTGCGTGTGCACCCCAACCACCATGCCGGTGTGGGCGCCGGGCCCCAGCGACCAGATGGCGCCGCCACTCTGCCCGATGGCGGTATCGATCTCGTAGAAAAGGCGGAATGGCTCCACCAGCGAGAACATGGCGCGGGAATGCCCCCACATCGTCCCCAGCTCCCGGTCGGCCGGGTAGCCGGCGATGGCCGGGTTGAAATCCATGGCCCGCAGCGTGTCATCGCGCAGGAGGGCGATCGGCATCCAGCCGCCCGCCGTTCCGAGGGCCGTATCCGCCAGCATGATGACCCCCCAGTCCCACTCGACGAGGCCGGTGGCGGCATAGGCGTCGGGCACCCACCAGTCCTTCGCCGTGGCCGAACCGAACGGCTCCTTCGCGCCATCCTTCCCCGGCACGATGCGGTAGCCTGCTGCCTGCCAGTCCTCCTTCGCGGTGTTCCAGAGGCAGTGTCCCGCGGTGAGGACGGCATCGGCGCCGATGAAGGTG
>CAZRUZ010000204.1:0-3749 GCA_964603275.1 uncultured Anaerolineaceae bacterium
CGCGCCGCATAGAGCGCCGCAGTCAGACCGGCGCCGCCGCCGCCGATGATTGCCACATCGTAGCTTTCCACCTGTCCGTCCTTTCCGGGAAACGAAAGGGCCGGCGGGATTGCTCCCGGTCCGGCCCTGGTCAGTCACACTCGCTCGAGCCTAGACGAGCGCTTCGTCGATCCGCTTCTTCAGGTCGCTCTTCGGGCGGAAGCCCACGACCGTGCCCCTCAGCTCGCCCTTCTGGAAGATCAGCAGCGAGGGGATGCTCCGGATGCCGAACTTGCTCGGGACCATCGGGTTCTCATCGGTGTTCATCTTCATGAAGCTCACCTTCCCCGCATACTCCTCGCTCAGCTCCTGCACGATCGGTGCAACCATCCGGCACGGCCCGCACCACGGAGCCCAGAAATCCACGAGCACCGGCAGGTCCGACTTCAGGACATCGCTGTCCCAGGTCGCATCGGTTACTTCGCGTACGTCAGACATGTTGTTGTTCCTTTCCTTGCGGCCACCCGTCGCCGGCCGTTGACACCGATGGTTGCGGGTGTATGGTGGTCGTAATATACCCCCATGGGGTATCATCGTCAATACCCGGAGGAGACCGATGACCCCAGAAGAAACCAAACGCCTGCTTGACCGCCTGGCCCGCATCGAAGGCCAGGTCCGCGGCCTGCGCAACATGCTCGAAGACGGCCGCTGTTGTGAGGATGTCCTCACCCAGCTCCTGGCCGTCCGCTCGGGCCTCGAATCCGCCAGCCTGCTCGTCCTCGAAAAGCACCTCACTGATTGCGTCCTGACCGACGCCACCATCCCTGACGCCGCTGCCGACCGCCTCCGCGAGACGCTCAAGCTGTGGAGCCGCCACGCCTCCTCGGTGGGCTGATCGCCTGCCTCCTGCCCGCGAAAAAGATCTGCTCGCGCGAGTGATCGATATCGCCTATACTCCCTCCAGTTGGTGGCTCCGGAGGGTCCCTGTGAGCGAAACCTCGTCCTACCGAACCGAGCTCACCGCCCGGCTTCGTTCCGTAACCGATGACATCGCCTGGCTCATCCGCGGGGTCACCCTCGAACAGTCCGCCTACAAACCGTCGCAAGCCGAATGGTCCATCCACGAGCACCTCTCCCACCTCCGCGATATGGAGCAGCAGGTCTACCTCCCCCTGCTCCGCTGGGCCACCGTCCCCGAAATGCTCGACCCCCTCGACTACAGCCGACGCGACTGGCACGACCACCGCTACGACCCGGCCGAGCCGCTCCACGCCCTCGTCGGCGACCTCCAGCGCATCCGTGATGAAGAGCTCGCCATCTACCGCGACATGAACGACTTCACCTGGACGAAGCTGCGCGAAGACACGCGCTGGGGGCCGCTCTCCTGCCAGTGGCTCGCCGAGCTCATGTACCGCCACGCCCTCGACCACCTGCAGGGTATGATGGGGCTCAAGCAGGACATCAACCTCGCGGCCCTGCAACCGCCGCCCCTTATCGTCGGCGGCTATATCGGAGGTCGGCCCTGACCATGCGCTTGCGCAGCATTGTTTCTATCGGCGTTTCCGGCGCCGGGCTCGATGACGCCCTCGGCTCGCAGGCTGATGCCGTCCTCCTGACCCTCGCCGATGCCTCCCGGCCCATCGATGTCCTCCGCCGCCAAGTGACCGCAGCGCTCGGGCGCACCGCCACGCACGAGGCCTCCGCCCTGGTCGCCGTGAACCACCCGCGCACCCGCCTCCTCCGCGATGACCTGGACGCCATTCTCAGCCCGCTTGTCAAAGGCGTCTTCCTCCCGCACGCGGTCGAACCGCAGGATGTGCGCGACCTCGCCGTCCTCCTCCGCGAGTTCGAGCTCCAACGGGGCATCGAACCCGGCGATGTGGCCATTTTCCCCGTGATCGATACCGCCCGCGGCCTCCTCAAGGCTGCCGAGATCGCGTCCGCCGCGCCGCGCGTCGGTGGCCTCGTCTTCCATTCGGCGCGCTATGCCCGTGACATCGGCGCCCGTGACGAACAGAAGGGCGACCGGCTCGCCTTTGCCCGCGGCCAGGTTGTCGCCGTTTCCCGTGCCCTCGGCCAGTCTCCACTTGCCGTCTCCGATGGTCTCGAGCTGGTCTACCTGGCTCAGTACGGCTTCGCTGGCGCCATCCTCCCGAACGACCGCATGGCCCCCGCCGCGAACACCGCATTCGCCCCGGCCGCGACCACGCTGGACCACGCCCGCGCGGCTGCCACCGCTTACGATGCCGCCCGCGCCGAGGGCGCCTGGGTCGCCCGCGTCGGTGATCAGGTGATTGATGCCGCGGCCGCCCGCAAGGCCCGCCACACGCTGGGCGAATAAACCGGCTACGCGAATTCGCCCGCCCACCGCTCCGCAAGCTCGCTGAGCAGGTCCGCGGCCCGCTCCATCGCCGCGGCCGGGTCTGGCTCGAGTCCCATGAGTATCAGCGCCCCGCTGCCCTCCGGGGCCTGCCCGGCAAAGACCGCCACCGGTTTCCCCGCCTTCCGCGCCGTCTCGATCACCCGCCCCGTGACCTTCCCCTGGGCCGATTGCTCGTCGAACCGCCCCTCTCCGGTGATCACGAGGTCCGCCTGGGCCAGCCGCGCGGAGAGGCCCGTGGACTCGGCCACCAGGTCGAAACCGCTCGCCATCCGCGCCCCGAGGAACGCCACCAGCCCGCCCGCCAGCCCCCCGGCTGACCCCGCGCCGGGCATCGCCGAAAGGTCCACACCGAGCTGCCTCCGGACCACCATCGCGTAGCGGAACAGGCCTTCCTCGAGCTGCGCCACCTCCGCCTCGCTCGCGCCCTTCTGTGGGCCGTAGACCCGGGCTGCGCCGTTTGGCCCGCAGAGCGGGTTGGTCACATCGCACGCGACCACGAAGTCGATCTCCGCCGCCCACGCGGGCCGCTCCCAGGCGATCCGCTCGAGCTGGACCAGCGCGCCACCCCCGGGAGGCAGTTCCCGCCCGGCGCCGTCGAGGAACTTCGCCCCCATCGCCCGTGCGGCACCGGCGCCGCCGTCCGTCGTGGCGCTTCCTCCAACGCCGATGACCATCCGGCCCGGCTCTTCCCGGGCTGCATCCGTGATGAGCTCGCCCACGCCGAAGCTGTCGGCATGGAGCGCATCCCGCTCATCGGGTTTCACGTGCATCAGCCCGTTCGCCTGGGCCGCCTCGATGATGATCTCTCCGCTCGCCCGCACCCGCAGGTACCGCCCGAGCACACGCCGCCCCAGGGCGTCATGCACCACAGCCGCCATCGTGTCCGCCTTGATTGCCCGCCGCATCGCATCGAGCAGCCCGGGCCCACCATCCGAAAGCGGCAGGATGTCCAGTGGCCATTCGCGGTGCGCCCGCCGGATTCCCGAGGCGATCGCCGCCGCCGCCTCATCCGCGGCCAGGCTCCCCTTGAACTCCTGGGGCGCGATCAGCACCCGCATCAGGCGATCCACATCCGGTAGATCGCCAGCAGCACGATCGCGGCGATGTATCCATAGGCCACGTTCCGCAAGAACCGCAGCCGGTTTCGCGCCTTCTGGTCGCGGAAGAAGACCGCCATCACTGCCGTGACCGCGAAAAACGCAATGATCGCCAGGATGAGGACTTGCTTCACTCGTGCCCGTCAGCTGTCAAAGGTCGCAACCCGGCTCGAAAACGCCCAGCCGGTCTCCAGCTTTCGCAGGTCGTCCCGGTAGATCCCGGTGGCGTAGATCGCCGCCGGTGGGGTCTCGCCGGGCGTGAGCCGGAAAAGCACCAGGTAACACGAACC
>CAZRUZ010000205.1:0-3749 GCA_964603275.1 uncultured Anaerolineaceae bacterium
TTCCCGCATTCCGGAAAGACGCACATCGTCGGGATCACCGGGGGCGCCATCCTGGGCGACCGCATCCGGATGCAGGACCTTGCGCTCGACCCCGGCGTGTACATGCGCAGCATGGCGGGCCGGGGTGCGCTGGGAGGCCTCGCACCGGCGATCGCCGATGTTGTGGCGGTCATGGACGCCTTCGGTTTCGACTACGTGCTCATCGAGACGATTGGAGCAGGACAGGACGAGGTGGAGATCGCGGGGACGGCAATGACCACGATCCTCGTCAACAACCCGGGGACCGGAGATGACATCCAGGCGCTCAAGGCCGGCATCATCGAGATCGCCGACATTCTCGTCGTGAACAAGGCGGACCACCCGGGCGCCGATGTCCTTGTAAGCCAGCTCCAGGCGTTGCTCGCACTATCGCCCGCGGGTTCGCGGCGGCCGCCGATCCTGAAGACGACCGCGACCAGGGGTGAAGGGCTCGACGCACTCGCCACCGCCGTCGATGAGCACTTTGCCGGCCTGATCAGCTCGGGCGAAATCCAGCGGCAACGCGAGGAAGAGGCCCGCCACCAGGTGCTTTCCATCACGCGGCAGATCATCCTGGAGCGTATCCGATCGGCGACATCGGATGCGGACCTGGAGGCGCTTGTGAAGCGCGTCGCCGCGCGTGAAGTCGACCCGCACACCGCCGCCGAGGACCTGGCGGCAACGGTACTCATCTGAAGGCGAAGGCCGGCCGGGTGGGCCGTGCTACCATCCTCGTATGAGTGCGCAGCGCGTCCGCGTGTGGTTCCGGAAGGGTGAGCGTGTCCGGTTCATTTCCCATCTCGACGTCTTGCGGTTCTGGGAGCGCGCCATCCGGCGTGCCGGGCTGCCGCTTTCGTATTCGCAGGGGTTCACGCCGCACCCGCGGCTGGCATTCGCATCGCCCCTGCCGGTCGGCTTCACGGCCGAGCGCGAGGTAATGGACGTCACGCTCGACGAGCGGGTTGAGCTTGACGAGTTCACGCGGCGGATCGGCGCGGAAACGACGCCGGACCTCGCCATCGTCGCGGTGGAGGAAGTGGCGGGCGGTGCGCCTGCCCCGCAGGCCGCGATGCTCTGGGCGGACTACAACGTCGATATCCCCGGGCTTGTACCGGCGGAGGCCGAGACTGCCGTACGCGGGTTCACCGAAGCTGCTTCCCTCCCCTGGCGGGAGGAACGCGGCGAGCGTATCCGCGAATACGACCTGCGCGCCGCGACCGCCTGGCTGCGCTCCCGCGCGATGGACGGCGGCACCCGGCTGAGCATGCGGCTCCAGGCGGACGCGAACCTCACGGCGCGCCCGGAGGCACTCGCGGCCGCGCTCTTTCCCGGCCACGAATGCGGCCCGATCAGCCGGGATGGTATTGTCCTCGACGAACGTTCTCGCGCGAGGGAGCTATGGCGGCGCTACGGCCAGTACCAGTAGGGGATTGCGTGGTCCGGGCCGCGCGCGCCGATGATGGTCCGGCCCTTTATGCCGCCTGGCAGCGCGCCCGCCAGCACAACGCCGCCGCCGACCGGCGCATCATCCCGGCGCCGGTGCCGGCCGAAGTGTTCAAGGCGGAGTTTGAACAGTCCCTCGCCCGTTCCGAGTCGGTGACCTTTGTCGCGGAGCAGGCCGGGCGCCTCGCCGGGTTCATCAGCGGCGGGATTGAACGGAACCCTCCCGACCGCCTGCCCCCGGCGCACGCGACCATCGGGTACCTGTACGTCGATGAGTCCCATCGCCGCCGCGGCGTGGCAAGGGCGCTCTTCGGGGCTGTTGCAGGCTGGGCGAACCAGCGGGGGGAAATCTCGCACTTCGAGATGGCGGTGATCAGCTCGGACGAGACGGCTGCGGCTTTCTGGCGGGCGATTGGCTTCACTCCGTTCATCAGCCGTCTCTGGGCGCTTCTCAGTGCCGGGGAGTCCCCCGAATGACCGCCACGCTCTACCTCATCCGGCACGGCGAGACGGCGTTCAACCGCGACGGCAAGGGCCTCGGCCGATCGGATGTGCCGCTGACCGCGACGGGCGAAACGCAGGCTCGCCTGACCGGGGCCGCCTTCGCCGGGGTCGCGCTCGACCGGGTCCTGGTGAGCCCCTTGTCGCGGGCGATGCGGGTGGCGGAAGCGGTGGGGGCGCACTCCGGTTCGAGTGTCGAGGTCCGGGAATCGTTGATCGAGCTGGACGTTGGCCTGACCGAGGGCGCGGCATACACGGATACCGCCGCGCAGTTCCCCGAGTTCATGCGGCAGTGGGCTGGACCGGGCGCGGCGGATGCGCTCTTCCCGGGCGGTGAAAGCCTGCGGGATGTGGCCGGACGGGTGAGTCCGCTCGCAGGCGAGTTCCAGGGACTCCCGGAGGGTAGCGCGCTTGCCGTGGTGAGCCACAACTTCGTGCTTCGCTCGTTGCTCTGCGTGCTCCTCGATGCCCCGCTCGAGAACTTCCGGTCGTTCCAGATCGACCTTGCCTCGGTCACAACCGTCACGGTCCGGAATGGCCGTGTGGCAGTCAGCCGGCTCAACGACACGTGCCACCTGGATTCCTTGAATCTTGGGGAGACTGCGCGTAGCGTGTGAACCCAGCGTATGGGAGCGCTTCAGGGTACCCGCACCCGATTCGCGGTTGTTGTGTGCCTGGCAGTTGCCGGGTATTTCGTGTACACCGCCGGTACCGGCTGGTTGCGCAACCAGCAGTTGGGTGACGATCGCGCCGCGGCAGAACAGCACCTCGCGGAGCTTGAAGACCGTAAAGCGTACCTCGAGGGCATCCGCGATTACGTCGCCTCCGATGCCTACGTCGAACAGCAGGCGCGCCGCCAACTCGGCTACATCCGCGACGGAGAAGTCCCCTTTGTCGTCATCAGCCCGCCCGTCGAAGAGGACGGCGCTCTCTCAGGAGCGTGGTGGGAGCGGCTCTTCCCTCGCTAACCCGGTCACCCGCGGTGTTACTCGCCAGGTTGCGGCCCTCGCGACCCGGGAGCGCATGTTCCGCCGTGTCAACAAAGTCCTTGTTGCCGTCTCGGGCGGGCCCGATTCGGTCGCATGCCTGCTCGTGCTTCAGGGGTTGCGGGAGCGATTCGGGTTCGAGGTCGAGGCGTGCCACTTCGACCATAAGCTTCGGCCAGACTCGGCGGCAGACCGGGAGTGGGTGGCCTCGCTGTGCGCGTCACTTGGGATCGAGTGCATCACCGGCGAGGGCGAGGTGGCGGCCGTTGCCGCGCAGCAGCGGTCCGGGATTGAAGAAACGGCCCGCGCGATGCGCTACCAGTTCCTCGCTTTCGTAGCCGGAAAACAGGGCGCCGATTGCATCGCCACGGGCCACACCGCCGATGACCAGGCGGAAACCGTGTTGATGCGCATCGTCCGCGGCGCGGGCGTGCGCGGAATCCGCGGCATGCTGCCTGTGTCGAACGTACCCGGCGCCGCCGGGGTCCGGCTGGTAAGGCCCTTGTTGACCACGGGCCGCCCCGAAACCGAGGCGATCTGCGCGGAGGCAGGGATCACACCGCTCGTTGATGCGAGCAACGAAGACCGCGCCTTCACGCGGAACCGCGTCCGCCTCGATGTGCTGGAATCGCTGAAGGAGCTGAACCCCGCTGTCGGCGATGCGCTGCGCGGGCTTGCGGAGAGCGCCCGCCAGGCGTTTGACCCCATCGACAAACGCTCGATGGAGGTCCAGCCGCTTGAACGGGGAGCGGTGGGCTCAATCTTCGACCTTGGCCTGTTCCGCGGGCTCCCAAACGAGGC
>CAZRUZ010000206.1:0-3680 GCA_964603275.1 uncultured Anaerolineaceae bacterium
AACGGCTTCGACATCCAGCTGCGGCCTGAGCGACTCGAACTGCCGCTGCAGTGGAGGCGCAGTCGACTGATCTTCGTGAACTCGATGAGCGACCTGTTCCACGAGGAGGTGCCCGACGACTACATCACAGCTGTATTCGACACAATGCAGCGTTCTTCCTGGCACAACTTCCAGGTGCTGACGAAGCGGCCAGAGAGAGCGGCCCGGATTGCGGGGTCGCTCGTGTGGCCCGAAAACGTCTGGATGGGCACCTCCGTCGAGAACCAGCACTGGACCTGTCGCGTCGATGCGCTGCGAGCCATCCCGGCCGGGCTGCGATTCCTGAGTTGCGAGCCGCTCCTGGGGCCGCTGGACCTGAATCTTGAGGGCATCGACTGGGTGATTGTCGGGGGAGAGTCGGGGCCACGCGCACGGCCGATGAAGGAAGAATGGGCAGAGTCGATTCGCCACCAATGCGAGGAGGCGGGCGTCGCCTTCTTCTTCAAACAATGGGGTGCCTTCGACTGTCACGGGCGGCGTGTGGGCAAGCGCCGGTCCGGGCGCCTCCTTCATGGCCGCACCTATGACGAAATGCCCGCTTAGACGTCGAACTGCAGTGGGATCTGGCTTGCATACGCGCGGCGGAATGCGCTGTCCATGATGTTCGCGCCGGCATCGTTGGCTGAGGCGAACACCATGTGGTACACCAGTCCGCCGTCCTGCCGCATCGACGGCCTGCTAAGGACGGTTGTGTAGCCGAGCTTGCGGAGTTGGGCCTCGTAGAGCGCCAGGTAGCCCCGCCCCGCATCTCCCGGGGCCAGCGCTTCTCGGTCCTGCAGGGATGCGACTTCGCGCCATGAGTCATTGCCGAAAAGCCGCCGGAGTCGGGCCTCGGCTCGTTCGACGTAACCGGCTGCCCGGACTCCACCGGTCCGGGCTGTCCCCGGTGTGGAGAAGTAGACGAGGAGCTCATACGGCGATCCTCGCCGGCGATGTTCTGCGCAGGTCCGAATTGTCTCCCAATCGAGTTCAAGGCCTTCCGGGTCGAGCGTGCAGAACCCCGGCAGAAACGGCTGATCGAAATAGCCCAGCTCGGCCGGGATGAGGACGTTGGCGTCACCTTCGAGCACGCGTGCTTCGGCGGCAAACTGCGCACACCGCTCCCTCAGCAACCAGGCATCATCGTGATTCCGCTCGATCAGGAGGGCCTTTGTCGGCGGTGGAGACTGTGACAACCCGATAAGCGCGGTCCCCTTGGCGAGCGGGAACCCCGGTGTGGAGTTCACGCCGTTTGCGGCGAACCCGTCCAAGTAGTACCAACCTCCGAGTTTATCCGTGCAGAGTCGCGCAAACTCCGGGAGGTAGTAGGCCAGCAGGGCGAGCTTGTCTCGGGTCCATCTTCCGACCTGGCGTCCTGGTCGGCCGTCGTCCGCCCATGCCAGCCTCCGTGTCAGTTCAACGTAGTCTGTGCCTCGTGTTGCCATGGCCGCTCTCCTCAGGTTGTTCGCACCGCATCGGATGTTCGATATTCCGAAAAGCCGTTGTCAATCCCCCACCCTCACCCCCGCCCCTCTTTCCCTGCCCTTGCCCTCCCACCCCTTCGCAGTTATCGTTTGTGTGCTTCATCACAACCGGCAGGCCGCCATCGCTGGCGCCCGTCATTCATTAGGGGAGCACGCTCGCCCATGACTTGCAGAGCCTTCTCGTCACCCTGCGTGCCGGGGCTCTGCTTTTTCGTGGCCAGCACCATCAAAAGGCGCCCGTTATGAGCTTCTACGACAACTGGTCCGCCATCATGATCGCCGCCATCGCCGGGTTCGTCCTGGTCTTTACGGCGCTCATCGGCGCCCGCCTCCTCGCTCCATTCGCCCGTGAGAATGCCAAGGGCGTCAGCTACGAATGCGGCATGCTCCCCATCGGCCGCAACTGGTCCCAGGTCCACGTCCGCTACTACCTCATCGCCATCCTCTTCCTCATTTTCGATGTAGAGACGGTGTTTATTTTCCCCTGGGCGATGACCTACCTGGCCCTCCGTGAATTCGTCTTCTGGCACATGATCGCCTTTATCCTCATCCTCAGCCTCGGACTCGTGTACGCTTGGAAACGCGGCGTCCTGGAGTGGAAGTCATGAGCGATACGCACATCACCCCCTACGTACCCGACTTCGGCACCGAGGCTGAACGCCTCAAGCCCGTCGAGATCCCCCAGACGCGCGCCGCCTACCGCATCGTCCTCCCCGGCGTTATCCAGGTTGGCGCCGATCAGGTCATCGCCATGAGCCGCAAGAGCTCGCTCTGGCCCATGACCTTCGGCCTCGCCTGCTGCGCCATCGAGATGATCGGGACCTTCATGGCCAACCACGACCTCGACCGCTTCGGCATCGTCCCCTGGCCGAGCCCCCGCCAGAGCGACGTCATGATCGTCTCCGGCACCGTAACCAAGAAGATGGCCCCCGCCATCAAGCTCCTTTATGAGCAGATGCCGAACCCCAAGTACGTCGTTTCCATGGGCGCTTGCGCCACCAACGGCGGCCCGTATACGGAATACGACCGGGTGCTCCAGGGCGTCGACAAGATCATCCCGGTCGATGTCTATGTGCCCGGCTGCCCGCCCCGCCCCGAATCGCTCCTCGATGGCCTCCTCCGCCTCCAGGAGAAGATCATGGAAGAAAAGCGGATGGTCGGATGACGAACGAAACCGCACCCGCCTATCCCGGGGTTTCCGCACTCGTGCACAAGCACCTGCCGAAGGTCCCCTTCACCGCCAGCCAGACGCGCACCGACGCCGATATCACCGTCGAGCCCGCGAACTTCCTCGCCCTCGTCGAAGGCCTCAAGAACACGCCGGAGCTGGGCTTCGATTACCTCCGCAACGTCGTCGGGATTGACATGGAGGACGCCGGGCTGGTCTGCAAGTACCAGTTCTATTCCATGACGCACGGCCACGCAGTCCAGGTCACCGTGCCCACGCCTCCCGGCAACCCGCACATCCCATCGCTCGCTGGCCTGTACGACGCCGCCGATTGGCACGAACGCGAAGCCGCCGAGATGCTCGGTCTCGTCTTCGATGGCCACCCCAACCTGAAGAACCTCCTCCTCGATGAGGATGTCCGCATTCACCCCCTGCTCAAGGCGCACCCCCTCCAGAAGATGGAGATCGCCCAGGGCATCGAAGACCGCGACCCGGGGTTCAAGTTCTAATGCGCACGACTGCTTCTACCCGCCGCGCCGGAACCGCACCCTCCACGGGAGGCGCCGCATGACTGTCTGGCCCGAAGAACGCCTGGTAACCAGCGATTCCTTCAACACGGTCGACATGACCATCAACGTTGGGCCCCAGCACCCGGCCACCCACGGCGTGTTCCGCATGGTCTTGACCGTCGATGGCGAAATGGTGGTCGATTGCGAACCGTACATCGGCTACCTCCACCGCGGCCTCGAAAAGCTCACCGAAAACCACGACTACCGCCAGTCCATGGGCTGGTGGGACCGGACCGATTACCTCGCTGGCATGGCCTGCGAAATGGCCTACTGCATGGCAGTCGAAAAGCTCGGCCAGATCGAGGTCCCCGAGCGCGCCGAGTACATCCGCGTGATGATGGTCGAGCTCTCCCGCATCCTCTCGCACTTCATGTTCTTCGGGGCCTTCGGCGCCGATGTCGGCTCCTTCGGCACCAGCTTCATCTACGCCTGGCGCGAACG
>CAZRUZ010000207.1:0-3657 GCA_964603275.1 uncultured Anaerolineaceae bacterium
GTCCCTAGAAGCCGCTCTTGCCGGCGCCGCGCATGCGCGGGTCGAGGACGTCGCGGAGGGCGTCACCGGCGAGGTTGAAACCGAGCACGGTGAGGGTGATGGCGCCACCCGAGACGAGTGACATGGTGTAGGAAGCCGGGAAGAGTTTGCGGCCCTCATTCACCATCTTTCCCCAGGAGATCGCGGCCGGGTCGCCGAAGCCGATGAAGGCGAGGGACGATTCGGCGACGATGTAGGAGCCGATGGAGATGGTGAAGATGACGATCGTCGGCGCCATGATGTTCGGCAGGATGTGCCGCACCATCACACGCGCGTCGGTCGCCCCGATGACGCGGGCAGCCTCGATGTAGAGCTCGGCGCGGGCCCTGAGGACGGCGCTGCGGACGATGCGGATGACGGCGGCGATGCCGATGATGCCGAGGGCGAAGGTCATGTGGTACTTGTTGGCGTTCTCCACCACCTGCAGGAAGAGGAGGAGGAGGATCAGGGCGGGAAACGCCTGGAGGGTGTCGGTCATCCGCTGGATCACCAGGTCCACCCAGCCGCCGAAGTAGGCGCTGATGGTGCCGAAGAAGAGGCCGAAGCTGATTGCGATGATGGCGGCGCCAACGCCCACGAGGAGCGAGAGCTGGGCGCCCCAGACCATGCGCGACCAGACATCGCGGCCGGCCGTGTCGGTGCCGAGCCAGTGGCTCGAGGAGATGCCATCGACGGAGGCGATGACCGTCTTCTCAAACTTCTCCGGCGGGTACTGGAAGCGGATGCTGCGGTCTTCGAGGGACTTCTCGGCGAGCTCGGCATCGTAGTCCGGGTTGTCCCGGGAAAAGACCGTATCGGGGTCGTAGCGCTGGATGAACGGCGCCAGGAAGGCCGTGAGGACGACGGCGCAGATGAGGACCACGCCAAAGCCGCCAAGAGGCTTCTGGACCATGAAGTTCTTGACGGCCCGGGCAGCACGGAGCGGCGGCACCGGTTGTGGCGGTGGCCGGAAATACTGTTCCTCGAGCCGGGCAACGTTCGGTGCTGTCATCGATAGGGGCCCCTAGGAGAGACGGATGCGCGGGTCGACCCAGCCATACAGCATGTCGACCGCAAGGTTCACGAAGACCACAAACGTCGCGATGATCAGGACAAAGGCCTGGACCACCGGCACATCCCGTTCGGTGATCGCCGTCAGGATGCGGTTGCCGACGCCGGGGATGTTGAAGAGGTATTCGAAGACGACGTTCCCGCTGAGCAGGCCGGCGACCGTCAGGCCGATGGCCGTGAGCACCGGGATCATGGCGTTCTTGGTGGCGTGGCGGACGACCACCACCCGTTCCCGGAGCCCCTTGGCCCAGGCCGTGCGGATGTAGTCCTGGCGCAGCACCTCGAGCATCTGCGAGCGAGTCAGGCGCATGATCCCCGCCCCCGAGGCGAAGCCCCCGGCAATCGCCGGCAGGATGAACAGCTGGAGGCTGCGCACCGGGTCTTCCCAGAGCAGCGGTGAGTTGATCAGGTCAATGGTCCAGAGCTCGTAGCGCACCACCACCAGGAGGAGCATGGTGCCGATCCAGAAGTTCGGCGCGGCCACCCCCAGGATCGCCAGCAGGCGCAGGACGTAGTCCACCAGCGAGTCCTGGCGTAAGGCCGAGATAATGCCGATCGGCACACTCGTCGCCAGTGCCACCACCAGCATCATCAACGAGAGCTGGATGGTGTAGGGCGCGCCGCGCTTGAACTCGCTGATCGCCGGCTGGCGCGACCGGTAGGACTCGCCCAGGTCTCCCCGGACGACGTCCCACAGGTAGCGGACATAGCGCTCGACGATCGGTTTATCGATCCCCAGGTCCTTCTTGATCTGGGCAATCTGCTCGGTGGCGTCCTCGCCGCCCGCCGGGTTTTGCTGGGCAATCCGGCGGGCGACAAAGTCCCCCGGGAGGACGTTGGTCGCAAAGAACACCAGGGTCGCGATCAACCAGATGACCGGGATATTGATCAATGTCCTCCGGAGCGCATACCTCCCCATTACGCCGGCCGTCCCTGGTAGGTCGGGTCCGCCGGGTCGATCCAGCCGTACATCGCGCCGAGGTGGGCGGTGCTGAACGGGGCCGACTCGGCCGTGTGGAGGTAGTTCCAAATCAGCGTGTTGGTGATCTGGAGGTGGGAGTAAATGCGCCCGCCGCCGTAGTTCTTGAGCAGCGTCCGCTCGATCTCGCGCGTCATCTCCTTGCGCTTGTCGAGGGAGAGTTCGACGCCGACCTTCTCGAGGAGTTCATCCATGCCCGGCATCTTCACCGAGAACTGCTTGTTCAGGGTGGTCTTGGAGCTGTAGTTGCTCATCAGGAAGGCGGTCGGCTCGGGGTCGAGCACTTCCGTGTCCCAGCCGAACCAGAGGTTGGCGTTCCCGCCACCGTACTTCTGCTCGACGATCTTGGAGGTGATGGTCGAATAGGGCTCGATCTTGGCCTTGAACTGGCTGGTGCCGAGGTTCTTGTTGAGCATCGCCACGAGGATGGAGCTGGCCTGATAGGCGCCTTCGAAGATGTCGGGCACGTCGAGGGTGACCTCGCCGAGGGCGGGGCCGCCGCCGGCTTCCCACATCTTCTTTGCTTCGGCGATGTCCTTCTCGACTTCCTGGAAGTAGCCGGGGAAGGTGATGAGCTCCTTCTCGGTGAGGCCGAAGGCGCCCTGGCTCGGTGGGATCGAGCCGGAGATCACCCCGCGGCCGCCATGGAACTGCTGGACGATCTGACGCCGGTCGATGGCGCGGAAGTAGGCGCCGATCAGGTTCGGGTTGCTCCACGGTTCGGCGCCACCGTAGTACGAGCCGGCGATGATCGGGTTCGCCGAGAAGTTCGTCGATTCCCTGGTCTTCCCCTTGAAGCGCTCGCGCATCTCGTTGAGCACCTGGATATTCGGCGGACCGTAGGAGTCGATCTGCTTCTGTTCGAAGGCGGCCTGGGCTGCCTGCGGGTCGGTGAAGAGTGGCACTTCCTGGATGCCGTCCAGGTACGAGGTCCCGGTGAACTTGTCGAAGCGCTGGAACTTGAGACGGCCTTCCGAGGCGAACTCGGTCAGGACCATCGGCCCGGTGCCGATGATCATCCGCTGGTCGAAGCTGGCGTAATCCTTCTCGAATTCCTTGATCGCCTCCGGCGCGCCGATGCCCTCGTAGGACTGGGCGAGGAGGTTCAGGAAGAGCGGCGACGGCTTCGCCAGCTTGATCTGGACGGTCTCCTCATCGGGGACTGTGACCGATTCGACGACCTGGTATTCGCCCTTGCGGTAGAAGTTCGGGTCCGCGGTGCCATCCTGGCGGGCGCCGGCCTTGTTCCGTTCAATATGGAACTGGATGTCGCTGGCCTTGGTCTGGCGGCCGTTTACCGGCGCCTTGTTGTGGAAGAAGTTGTTCTTCCGCAGCTTCAGGACGACCGTCTGCGGGTCCGGCTGCTCCCACTTCTCGGCGAACCCGCCACCCAGGCGGCCTTCTTTGAAGCTGTCCCAGTAGACCGCCCGCTGCATCGTCCGGCCGATGATCGTCGCAACCGGCGTGAAGCGGCTGCGGCTATGGTCGAACGTATCGTACGTGGCGTTCAAGCTGATGAAGCGGGCGATACCGCCCTTCTTGCCCTGCTCGGTGGCCGCAGCTGTCGGCGAACCCGTGCCCGGAGTGGC
>CAZRUZ010000208.1:0-3577 GCA_964603275.1 uncultured Anaerolineaceae bacterium
GTTCGTGTCCCCTCCCTGACGGTCGAGGCTCGCGGGGTGCTCGCAACTCGCGACTCTCACCTCCCCCGCCGTTGTCGCTTGTCCGAACCCCGGTAGAGTTAACGGTGCATGGAACCAGTACCCCAGGCCGAATGGGCGCCCGCGCGCCTCGCAGCACGCTGCGCCTTCCTCCAGGTCACCATGGGCAACCACCGCCTCGGCGAAGGCCTCATCAACACCTGCCGCCACATCATCCGCGACGGCCGCCTCTGCGTTGGCCCCTTCCTCGATGACACCGAGACCACCTGCGGGCTCTGGGAGCGCAAGGCCCGCTGATTTCCGGCCACCCCCTTGCATTCATCGTTATAGAGCGATAGAGTACTCCCCATGGCCGAGATGGTACCCGCGCACCTCCTCGAACACGTCGCCGAACGCTTCCGCGTCCTGGGTGATTCCACCCGCCTCGCCATCCTGCGCGCCCTCCTCGCCGAGGGTGAGCTGAATGTCGGGCAACTGGTGGAACGCCTTGGCATGAGCCAGGCGAACATCAGCAAGCACCTGCGCACGCTCGCCGATGCCCGCCTCGTGGCTCGCCGCGCCGAAGGGACCGCCGCGTACTACCGCGTGGCGGACCCGAGCCTCACGCAGCTCTGCGACCTCGTCTGCGACCGCCTGCGCGAGCAGGCCGATGAGCAAGCGCGCGCCTTCTCCGCCGTCTAACCCCCGATTTCCCAGGGCAAGCACAGGAGGGAACAGCACCGTGGTCAGTCTATCGCTTTATCGTCATGGAGGGTTGCTATGACCGCCGGCCCCCTCGGGACTACCGGCCGCTTCATGGCCGGCAACCGCCTCGCCGTCATCGCCGTGTGGCTGCTCGTCGCCGTCGGCCTCGGCGTGTTCGCGCCGAAACTCGAACACGCCCTCTCGGGCGCGATGTGGGAAGTCGAGGGCTCCGACTCCCTCGCCGCCCGCCAGGTCATCGAACGCGAGTTCGGCGGCCTCTCCTCGCAGTCGGCCGTCATCGTCCTCCAGTCCGATTCGCTGACCTACGAGGACCCGGCCTTCGCCGAGCGCATCGCCACGGCGGCGAACGTCCTCGCGAGCGAGGAAGCCTTTGGCCCGGCCATGCCGGCGCAACCCGCCCCCGATGGCAAGACGGTGATGCTCCAGGCTGGCGCCGTCGTGGACCCGACCGAGGCCGTCTTCGCCGCGGGCCGCATCGCCGATGACGTCGAGGAGCTTTCCGGCAACGGCATCCTCGTCGCGCTGACCGGCTCACCGGCCTTCTGGAACGACTTCAACGAGGTCAACCGCGAAGGGATGATGAAGGCGGAGATGCTGACCTGGCCGATCACGCTGGTTATCCTCGTGCTCGCTTTCGGGTCCCTGGCTGCTGCCGGCCTGCCGCTGATGCTGACCGCCGCCGGCCTCGTCTCCGCGATGGGCATCCTCTACGGCATCACGCAGTTCACCGACCTCTCTATCTGGACCCTGAACTTCGCGATCATGTTCGCGCTCGCGCTCGGCATCGATTACGCGCTCTTCATCGTCTCCCGCTACCGCGGAGCCATCCACGCCACCCCGGACGATCCGAAGCTGGCCATCGCGGTCACCATGGACACGTCCGGTAAGGCCGTGCTGTTCAGCGGCCTGACGGTGTTGATCAGCCTCTCGGCCATCCTGCTCGTGCCCATCCCCGCGTTCCGCTCGATGGCGGCGGGAATGATGCTCGCGGTCCTCTTCGTCCTTCTTGCCGCGCTAACGCTGCTGCCGGCAGTCATTGGCCCGTGGGTCAACCGGCTGTCGCTCCCGTGGCACTCGGCCGGTGAGCACCGCAGCCCGTGGTGGGCCGCTTTCGCCCGCCGTGTGCAGTCGCGGGCCGCCATCCTCGCAGTGAGTTCCACAGCGCTGCTGCTCCTGCTCGCAGCCCCACTGCTCGACCTGAAGACGGGCATGCCCTCGATCTCCGTCCTCCCGGACGACCGGCAGGCCCGCGAGGGGTACAACGCGCTGGCAACCGGCTTCGGGCCCGGCGCTCCCGGCCCCATCCAGGTTGTCGTCCCCGCTGGTATGGATGCCTCGGCTGTCGCCGATGCGGTAAACGGGACCGAGGGCATTGTGATGGCCTACCCGCCCCAACCCGGGGCCAACGGCGCCAGCCTCATCCAGGCGATGAGCGCTTTCGACCCTTCAAGCGATGAGATCTACAGCCTCGTCGAGACCCTGCGCGACACGCTCCCGGGCAACGTCCTGGTCGGCGGCCCCGTGGCCGAGAACTACGACCTCGATCAGACCCTCCGCGACCGTGCCCCGATCGTCATTGGCGTCGTCCTCGTGCTGGGCTTTCTGCTCCTGCTGTTCGCGCTGCAGGCCGTCTTCATCGCCCTCGCCGGCGTGGTCTTCAACCTGCTTTCGGTGGGCGCGGCCTTTGGTGTCGGCGCTCTCGCCTTCCAGCACGGCTGGGCGGCGGGCCCGATGGGCTTCGAGAGCCAGGGCTACCTGACCTCGTGGGCGCCGCTCTTCTTCTTCGCCCTCGTGTTCGCCATTTCGATGGACTACACGGTCTTCCTGCTGGCCTCGGCCCGCGAGCACTTCGAGCGCTCGAACGACCCGGCCGAAGCGGTTGAAGGCTCGCTCGCCCACACCGGCCGGCCCATCGTGGCCGCCGCCGGGGTGATGATCGCCGTCTTCTACACCTTCGCCATCGCGGGCACGCTCCCCATGAAGGAGATGGGCCTGATCCTTGGCACAGCCGTGCTGGTCGATGCCTTCCTGGTCCGGCTCGTCCTCGTCCCGGCCGTCCTCCACCTCGTCGGCGAACGCGCCTGGTGGCTCCCCCGCTGGGCCGACCGGATGCTGCCGGATGTCCGTTTCGCCCACTGAGGCCCAACCACCACGCACGATTCACGATTCACGATTCACGATTGGAAAGGTATTTGCGATGAGCTCCTATGCTGAAAACACCGAACCTGAAGGCAGCGCCTTCTCCCGCTTCATGGCATCGAAAGGCGGCCGCGTGGTGCGTGTCGCCTTCGGCGCCGCGATCATCGGCACGGGGCTGACGGTGGTCGGGGGCGGCGCCGGCCTGGCCATCGCCGCCCTGGGGTTGGTCCCAATCGCGACAGGGGTGTTCAACCTCTGCCCGGTGGCGCCCATCTGGGGCGGCCACTTCATCGGCGCGAAGTACTGCGGCACGCGCGCCCCGAAACAGTAAGCCTGCCACCTGCAGCTTCACACGGGACCGCCGGGAGCACGCTTCCGGCGGTTCTGCGTCTCACCTTCCGTAACTCACCGCCAGCCCCGCGCGGGCGTCGCTCTGGATGCCGTACTGCGGGATCGGGTAGCGCAGGCCGTTGCCCGCCAGCCGCTCCATCCCCGCAATGGCCCGCGGGAGGTACCTCGGCGGCAGCGCCATCAACAGCTCGTCATCGAGCACGCCGCCGTAGCGCCGTTCGGCGAAGCACGGGATCGACAGGCTCGGCTCGCCCGTCTTCAGCGCCCTCCCCCACGAATCGGCGCAGGATGATTCGCCCACCACGCTCCAGTCGAACTTGCGGTAGCCGCTCCACTGGAGGCCGTTGATGAACAGGATCATCTG
>CAZRUZ010000209.1:0-3557 GCA_964603275.1 uncultured Anaerolineaceae bacterium
TCAAGGAACAGCGCCTCTTCTTCGGCGATTTCCCCCTGATGACCGACCGCGGCACCTTCATCATCAACGGTGCCGAGCGTGTCGTGGTCAGCCAGCTCGTCCGTTCCCCGGGTGTCTACTACACCATCGAAACCGATGCGGCCACCGGGAAGCGCCTCTGTCACGCCAAGCTCATCCCCAACCGTGGCGCCTGGCTTGAATTCGAAACCTCCAACCGCGACGTCCTCTACGTGAAGGTGGACCGCAAGCGCAAGATCCCCGTAACCACCCTCATCCGCGCGATCGACGTCCCGGGTCTCCTTCCCTCCGATAAGGACAACCCCCGCTTCGCGAAGTACTGGGCCGCGGTCGAAGCCGGCGACGACCGCGCCCGCGATGCGGCTGCACGCGAGCTCGAGACCGAACTGGGCACTGATGAGCGTCTCATCGCCATGTTCGAGGCCGTCGACACCAGCGACATCCACCAGTTTCTCCCCACCACCATCTCCAAGGAGCCGCGCGACCCTCTCGCCAAGGACAAGCACGACGCGCTCCTCGAGTTCTACCGCAAGATCCGCCCCGGCGACCCGCCGACCCACGACAACGCACGCAACCTGCTCAAGACGCTCTTCTTCGAGCCGCGCCGCTACGACCTCGGCCGTGTCGGCCGCCACAAGGTCAACACCCGGCTCGAGCTTGAGGAGCCCACCCTGCAGCGCTGGCTCCGCCCCTACGACCTCGTGAGCATCGTCCGCGAGCAGGTCAACATCAACAACGGGCGCGGCCACGGCGACGATATCGACCACCTTGGCAACCGCCGGGTGCGTGCCGTCGGCGAACTCATCCAGCAGCAGTTCCGTGTCGGCCTCCTGCGCATGGAGCGCGTCGTCCGCGAGCGCATGACCATCACCGATCCGGAAGAAGCGACGCCGAGCGCGCTCATCAACATCCGCCCCGTGGTCGCGGCCATGAAGGAGTTCTTTGGCGGCAGCCAGCTCTCCCAGTTCATGGACCAGACCAACCCGCTCTCCGAACTCAACCACAAGCGTCGTCTCAGCGCCCTCGGCCCCGGCGGCCTCTCGCGCGACCGCGCCGGCTTCGACGTGCGCGACGTGCACCACAGCCACTACGGCCGCATCTGCCCCATCGAGACACCCGAAGGGCCGAATATCGGCCTCATCGGCTCGCTCGCGACCTACGCCCGCCTCAACGAGTTTGGCTTCATCGAGACCCCCTACCGCCGCGTCATCCGCGAGATGGTTTCCGATGATCCGAGCCTCGTCGGCCGCATTCTCCGCGAGGAGGCGCTCGATGCCGGCGGCAAGGTCATCGGCAAACCCGGTGACCGCATCGATGCTGCCATGGCGAAGAAGCTTGCTGCTGCCGGCCGCTCCGTCGTCATTCGCCCCTGGGTCACCAGCGACATCCTCTACCTCACCGCCGACCAGGAAGACAAGTGGAAGGTCGGCCAGGCCAACACCGTCCTCGATGACGAGGGCCACTTCGTCAGCGACCGTGTCGAGGTCCGCATTTACGAAAAGTTCCTCACCGTTCACCCGGAAGAAGTCGACTTCATCGATGTCTCCCCGAAGCAGATGGTCTCCGTCGCCACGGCGCTCATCCCTTTCCTCGAGCACGACGACGCGAACCGCGCGCTCATGGGCGCCAACATGCAACGCCAGGCCGTCCCGCTCGTTCGCCCTGAGGTGCCACTCGTTGGCACCGGCATGGAGCGCCGCACCGCTGTCGATAGCGGCCATGTGCGGACCGCTGAAGGCCCGGGTGAGGTCATTGAGGCCTCCGGTAACCGGATCGTCATCCGCTACGACGACCCTGACCTCGGCGAAGTGGCCTACCCGCTGACCAAGTTCACCCGCTCGAACCAGGGCACCTGCCTCAACCACCGGCCGATCGTGGTCCGCGGCGAGCGGGTGACCACTGATCAGCCCATCGCCGATAGCTCCAGCACCCAGGGCGGCGACCTCGCCCTCGGTCAGAACGTCCTCGTCGCCTTCATGAGCTGGGAAGGTTACAACTTCGAAGACGCCATCATCATCTCCCAGAACCTCGTCCGCGAGGATAAGTTCACCTCGATCCACATCGAGAAGCACGAAGTTGAAGCCCGCCAGACCAAGCTGGGCGATGAGGAAATCACCCGCGACATCCCCAACGTCGGCGAAGAGAGCCTCAGCCAGCTCGACGAAGACGGCATCATCCGCATCGGCGCTGAGGTCCGCGAAGGCGACATCCTCGTCGGTAAAATCACTCCCAAGGGCGAGACCGAACTCACTGCCGAGGAAAAGCTCCTTCGCGCCATCTTTGGCGAAAAGGCCCGCGAGGTGAAGGACACGTCGCTCCGCGTCCCCCACGGCGAAAAGGGGAAAGTCATCGACGTCAAGGTCTTCGACCGCGACAACCACGAAGGCCTCCCCGCCGGCGTCAACAAGCTTGTCCGCGTCAGCATCGCCCAGCGCCGCAAGCTCTCCGAAGGCGACAAGATGGCCGGCCGCCACGGCAATAAGGGTGTCATCAGCCGCATCCTCCCCCGTGAGGACATGCCCTACCTCGAAGATGGCACCCCCATCGACATTATCCTCAACCCGATCGGCGTCCCCAGCCGCATGAACATCGGCCAGGTGCTCGAAACGCACCTCGGCTGGGCGGCGAACGTCCTCGGCTTCCGCGCCGTCACCCCCGTCTTTGACGGCGCGCGGGACCATGAGATCGACGACGCCCTCGCCCGGGCCTGGCTCGCGCAGGAATCTGGCGCCGTCTACTACGTCGATCCGCGCGACCGGGGCTTCGACATCGATACCTGCGCCACCTGGCTGAAGCAGAAGGGGTACGACCCGGCTCCCATCCTCGTCGAACCCGTGGATGGCGCCGCCAGCCGCGCCTGCCTCGAGATCTGGCTCAACGAGAAGCGCCTCACTGAAGGTGGCAAGCTCATCGAGCCAGGCAAGCTCTCCCGCGAAGAGCTCGAAGCCCTCGCCCAGGCCGTCTACCGCGAGACCAACGTCCCGCCGCCGCTCTTCGGCAAGATGCTCCTGCGCGATGGCCGCACCGGCGACTCGTTCGACCAGCCGCTCACGGTTGGCTACATCTACATGCTCAAGCTCATCCACCTGGTTGAGGACAAGATCCACGCCCGCAGCACCGGCCCCTACAGCCTCATCACCCAGCAGCCGCTCGGTGGTAAGGCCCAGTTCGGCGGCCAGCGCTTCGGCGAAATGGAAGTGTGGGCGCTTGAAGCCTATGGCGCCGCCCACATCCTCCAGGAACTCCTCACCGTGAAGTCCGATGATGTCGTCGGCCGCGTGAAGACGTACGAAGCCATCGTGAAGGGCGAGGATGTCCTCGAACCGGGCGTCCCCGAATCCTTCAAGGTGCTCGTCAAGGAGCTCCAGAGCCTCGGCCTCTCCGTCGAGGTCTCCAACGACGAAGGTGGCAGCGTCTCCTTCATCGACGACACCACGAGCGACATGCCGGAGCTGGGGATCAACCTCTCTGGTTTCGAAGCGGAGGACCTGTTCAATGCTCGAAGTCAATGATTTCAACCAGGTGCGCATCGCCCTCGC
>CAZRUZ010000210.1:0-3521 GCA_964603275.1 uncultured Anaerolineaceae bacterium
AGGATCTGGGCGATTTCCTTCATGGTCATTTCGTCGCGGTAGTAGAGGCTGACGATGAGCCACTCGCGCTCGGGGAGGGTCTTGACGGCGCCGGTGAGGGCATCGAGCATCTGGCGCTTTTCGAGGCGCTGGGTGAAGTCTTCTTCATTGGGATCGGCCGGGAGTTCCGTCGGGGCGGCGCCGTCGTCGTTGTTGTCGCGGTCGAGCAGGCCATCAAGGGAGACGGTGACCCAGCTGCAATCGATGAGCGCCTGGTTGTACTGGTCGAGGTTGAGGCCCATGAGCTGCGCGGCCTCGGCGTCATTCGGCTCGCGGCCATGCTCGGCGGCGAAGGCGATGTGGATGGCGTCGAGCTTCTTGGCCTTCTGGCGGACGGACCTGGGGAGACGATCGAGCGAGCGGAGGGCATCGATGATCGCGCCGCGGATGCGGCTGATGGCATAGGTTTCGAACTTGACGCCCTTGCTGCCGTCGTAGCGGTCGAGAGCCTCGATGAGGCCGATGGTCCCGTAGCTGAGGACATCCTCGTAGTCGAGGATGGCGGGGAGGCCGATGGCCAGGCGGCCGACGACGTACTTCACCAGCGGCGCGTACTGCCGGATGGCTGCGTCTCGGTCAGCCAGGAGGGATGCCTGGGCTTCACTTGCCATGGCCATGGGTGGGCTCCTTCATTGGGTTACTCGGATGGTTCCTGGGCCTGGGTGTCGCGGGCGCCGTCGCGGGCCTCGGGGGCGGGCGGGGGGCTGGTGAGGAGGACGGCCTCGGCGCCAAAGGCGACGACCGTGACGATGAGAAAGAAAAAGACGGAACGGAGGATGGCGTAGTCGAGCGCGACACCCGCGCCGAGCCCAAGCCAGACGCTGAGGGCGGCAACGGCGAAAGCGACCCAGACCCCGTAGCGGGCGATGGTGTAGGGACGGAGGGTCATAGCTGGCCGCGCCTCCGCATCTCGAGCTGGCGGCGCATCATGTAGCGCGCGATGACATCCCTGCAGGCGCGGGAGA
This sequence comes from uncultured Anaerolineaceae bacterium, assembly GCA_964603275.1. Lineage (GTDB taxonomy): Bacteria > Chloroflexota > Dehalococcoidia > Tepidiformales > Tepidiformaceae > Amarobacter. The sequence continues at coordinate 1,005 of CAZRUZ010000210.1, forward strand.
TATCGGTGAACTGGCAATGGACGCGGAACATGCGGTTACCGCGGGGGGGCTCATCAACCTGGGTCACGCGGATGCGGGCGTGGACTTCACCGGCCTCGGGAAGGACGGCGTGGAGCCCGAGGCGTTCGCCAGCGAGGACGACCGTGCGGGTGGTTATGCAGCAGCCGCCTTCGGAGAGGTCGACGACGATGCCATCGAGCGGATCCTCGGAGAGGGGCTCGGAGGCATCGATAACCAGGCGAAAGATGGACTCGGGACGGATGGCGACAGGGAGCCGGTAGTTGCCGCGGCGCTCAAGGCAGTCGATCATCCCCGGGAGCCCGAGGTACTCGTACAGTCCATCGGCGCTGTGGCCGAGGACTTCGGTGATGAACTGCCAGCGCTTGCGCTGGTGGATGTAGTTGGCGTGGACGAGGGTTCCAGCCGGGAACGGGCGGGGGCGGAGGCCGCGCATGGGGACCAGGACGGCGATGCGTTCGTGATCGACATCCTCGACGCGCGTAACGTGGGACTCGTCGTCCCTGCCGGCGGAGACATCGAGGCGAAGTGTGATACCCGGAAGGAGCCCCTGTGCCATAAAGGGATTCTTACGCTGAGGCAACAAGCCGCCCATTGGTCGTCTCCCGTGAAGTCGTAGTGAAGACCCCTGATGCGAGCGTGAGGGGGTCCGCAACCTCTATCCCGGTGGCCACATCGCGCCCGGAGGAGAGGAAGGCGAGACCGAGGCCGGATTCGATCACCATCGAGAGGACCGGCGCCAGCCCTGCGGTCAGGTCGGTGTGGGTGAGGATAGCGCCGGCGAACCGGTGAGCAGCGAGGTCCGCCACCTGGGCGGCAAGAGCGGCGGCTTCCCAGTGGGCAGGAAGGGCCAGGTAGCTGAAGTGCTCGACGCCAGGCAGAGGCGGCGGCGTCCATCGCCCGGGCGGCACATCGACGAAGACGCAGCCCCCGCGCGGCGCGGCGGAGACGGCATCAATGATCTCGCGGGCCGAGAAGGCATCGAAGACGGGGATGCCAATGGCCTCGGCATAGGCATGGACCTGGGCGGGGCCGCCCGTGTGGGAGGTATCGGCGGCGACAAGCAGGGCGGGGCGGCCAGCATCGGCACAGTCGAGCGCCATGCGCATCAGGGCGGTGGTGCGACCGGAGCCCGCGGGGCCCTGGATGGTGATAAGTGCGGTACGCCCTTCTCCGGGGTAGGCGGCATCGTGCGCGGCGAGAGCGGCTTCGAGGGCACGTGCCGGGTCGGCTGCTGCCGGCGCGGAGGCGGCGGCAACCCGGGCAGCCTCGGCGCTGAAGCCAGCCGCGATGAGCGCGCCCGCCGTGCCGGGCTCGACCGGTGCGAAAGAGCGAAGGCGGCCGGGGGCCTCGGTGGGAGCAAGCGGGGCAGACTCGCGGGTGATGATGCGAGGACGGGGCGACCACTCAACCGGCGCTGGCGGAGGGTCTGGCTCAGGGGGCAGGAAGGGCGCCGGGCCAGCGGCGGGCGCCTCGACAAAGCCCTCGAGCCAGGAGGGCGGCGGCGGCGGCTCGGGATGGTCGCGGGGAAACGCAGGAGATGGGGGCGGCGCCCCGGTTTCGCGGGCGGCGATGTCCTCGAGGTCACCGACGGTAAGTGGGCGGCCATCGAATTCGGCGTGAGCGAGAGCACCCTCGATCAGTGCATGCTGGAGGTCGAGCGAGATGCCGGGGCCGCCCGCTGGAGCGGAGGCGGCGAGGACCTCGATGAGCGGCTCGGCGCCTTCGCGCAGGAGTGAGCGCGTCCGGACGATGACGGCATCCGGGCCGAGTTCGCGGCGGACACGGGCGAAGATGCGGGTGGTGTCGTTACCGATGTAGCGCTTCGTTTCCAACGTTCACCTCGATAGTGCCGGCGGATTCGACGGCGGTCTGGGGCGTGACTTCGGCGAAAGAGAGGACGACGACGTTCGGGAGACGGCGTTCGAGCAGGCGGCGAAGGGCCAGGCGGATGCGGGAGGAGCAGAGGATGATCGGGTCGCGGCCGGCGCCGGCAACGCGTTCGACCTCGGTGCTGACGACACCAATGAGGCGCTGGACCTGCCACGGGGGCATGGCGATGTGGCTGCCGTGGTCGCCTTGCTGGATGGCGGAGGCGATCTCGTCTTCGGTGCGGGAGCCGACGGTGATCACGTGGAGCGTGCCGGTGTCATCGGCGTACTGGCGGCTGATCTGGCGGGCGAGTGCCGCCCGGGCGTATTCGGTCAGGAGGTCGATATCGCGCGAGACGCGGCCCTGCGTGGCGAGGGTTTCGCAGATGGTCACCAGGTCGCGGATGGAGATGCGCTCGGCGAGAAGGTTCTGGAGGACCTCCTGGACTTCGCCCACGGTGAGGGTGGTGGGAACGAGGTCTTCGACGAGGGCGGGGTATTCGCCGCGCAGGTTCTCGAGGAGGTTCTGGGTGTCCTGGCGGCTGAGCAGGTCCGGGGCGAACCGCTTGACGAGCTCGGTGAGGTGGGTGGCGAGGACGGATTCGGCATCGACGACGGTGTAGCCGAG
>CAZRUZ010000211.1:0-3439 GCA_964603275.1 uncultured Anaerolineaceae bacterium
GAGGCCCTTTTCCAGGTCATCGGGGGACATCACCTCGACCGCGAGGTCCGGGGCGCCGTCGACGAAGCGCCGGCGGCCAGCACCGGCCGGTCGGCGCCCGGTTGTCACGAACGAGACGTCGGGTGCCCGGACGATGTCCGGGTCTTCAGCGAGCTTGAATCCGGTCTCGGCGCTCACTCGTCCGAGTCGATGCGCATCGGCAAATGTCTTCAGCGCAAAGGCAACATCGATGGCGATCTCGCCGTGTTCCAATTCGACGGGGCTCATGCAGACCACTCCCCCGCGGTCGAGCTCCATCTTTCCGCCTTCGATGGGATCGGGGAGGTGCAGGAACTCCTCCGCCGTCAGTAACCGGGGTGCCGCGGGGCTCGCCATCACTCAATCCTACCGCACCGGCGCAAGCACCCGTGGGTCAGGGCTGCTGGACCTGGAAATCGGCAAGGCCCGCGGCGTCAAAGAGCGGTTCCGCGGCGCTGTCGGCGAACTCGAAGAGCGGGCCGGGGTAGACGCCGATGGCCACCACGCCGACCACAAGGACTGCCGCCAATCCCCCGAGCACGGGGCCGACCTTCCAGCGCGCGGTATCGCCCACGGGGTCGAAGAGGTACATCTGGCGGATGACCATCAGGTAGTAGTAGAGGCTGATGAAGCTGTTCAGGACGGCCAGACCGATGACCCAGATCAGGTCATCGGTGACAGCGCCCTGGAACATGAAGAGCTTGGTAGCGAAGCCCGCGAAAGGCGGCAGGCCGGCGAAGGAGAAGAGTGCCACCGTGATCACGAGGGCGAGGAACGGTTGCGTCTCGGCGAGCCCGCGGAGGCTCGGGATATCCTCGCGGCCGGTCCGGTTGTAGGCGGCAGTCAGAGCGGCGAAGAGGGCAAGGGTGGCAACCACGTACCCCACGATGTGGAGCAGCAGCGCGGCCGAGGCGTCCTGGCCCGACTGGGCATCGCCGTAACCGATGGCGGCGATGCTTATGAGCATGTAGCCAACCTGGCCGATGGACGAGTAGGCGACGAGGCGCTTCAGGTTGGACTGCTGGATGGCCACGAGGTTGCCGAGAGTCATCGTCACGACGGCAAGGGTTGCGACTGCCCAGCGCCATTCGACTGCATCGATGATGAGGGCGCCGGTGAAGAGGCGGAGAATGAGGGCAAAGCCGGCCGCCTTCGAGGCAGTCGAAAGGAACGCCGTGATCGGCAGGGGCGCGCCCTGGTAGGCATCGGGCGCCCACATGTGGAAGGGGACGGCGGAGACTTTGAAGCCCACCCCGGTAAGGATGAGGATCATCCCGGCGATGACGGCCCAGTCGGTGCCAGCTTCGCGCGCGGCCAGGCCATCGGCGATGCCCGAGTAATAGGTGCTGCCGGTCACGCCGTAGATAAGGCTCATGCCGTAAAGGAACATCGCGCTCGAGAACGCGCCGAGGAGGATGTACTTGAGGCTCGCCTCGCTGCTCAGGAGATCGCGCTTAAGGTAGCCGACGAGGATGTAGAGCGAGAAGCTCAGGAGTTCGAGCGAGATGTAGGCGGTGAGGAGCTCGGTGGCGGCGGACATGAAGACCATGCCACAGCCGGCAACGAGGAGGAGGCCGTAGTACTCGGCGACCGCCTTCGTGCGGGTGGCCATGTGCGCCGCCGACATGATGGAGACGACGAAGACGATACCCGCCGCGAGCAGGCGGAAGTAGGTGGTGAAGTCATCGGAGCGGATGAGGCCCTGAAAGCTCTGCGGGTCCTTGCCGATGAAGAAGAGGCCGGCGACGAACCAGGCGGCAGCGCCCGCGGCGGTGACGTAGGCGAGCCAGTCCTTGCGGAACTTCGGCGCGAAGAGCTCGATGCCGATGATCGCGACGGCCATCGCCGCGGCGATGTATTCCGGGATGAAGATGGTGTAGTCGCGCATCAGCCCGTGACTCCCGGAAGAAGAGTGACCGTCTGGCCCACCCGGTCGGTGAACGGGGCCCACCAGACACCCATGATGACGATGGAGGCGATGAGCATCCCGCCGGAGAGGCGTTCGAGCGGTGTGAGGTCTTTCAGGTCAGACCACCTGGGGTTGAATGGGCCGAAGAAGACGATGGCGAACATCCTGAGCATGTAGGCCGCGGCGAGGGCGGCGGCGAAGATGGCCAGCGCGCCAAACACCGGGTAGGAGCGGAAGGTGCCGACGAAGATGTGGAATTCGGCGGTGAAGCCCGAGAAGCCGGGGAGACCGACATTCGCCAGGCCGGCGATGCCGTAGAAGATGACCCAGAGCGGCATCACCTTCGCGATACCACCAAAATCCTTCAGGTCACGGGTGTGGGCCTGGTCGTAAAGCGCGCCAATCATGAGGAAGACGAGGGCCGTCATCACGCCGTGGCTGTACATCTGGAGGACCGCGCCGGTGATGCCGATCTCGTTCATGGTGGCCAGGCCCATGAGGACGTACCCCATGTGGCTGACCGAGCTGTAGCCGGAGATGAGCTTGAAGTCGCGCTGGGTGAGCGCCGCCGTTGCGCCGTAGACAGCCCCGATGACGCCGAGGACCATCAGCGTGGGCATCCAGAACTCGGCCCCCTCGGGCATCATCTGGATGCCGAGGCGGATGATGCCGAACGCGCCGAGCTTCATCAGCACGCCCGCGTGCACCATCGAGACGGCTGTTGGGGCGGACATATGGCCATCAGGCGACCATGTGTGGAAGGGCCAGAGGGCGGCGAGGACACCGCAGCCGATCACCATGAAGGGGAAGAAGATCTTCTGGAACTCGGGGCTGAGGGTACCGTCTGAGCCGGCGGCCCAGAGGCGCTCCATATCGAAGGTGCCCAGGTTCGCCTCGTGGAAGACGGCGAAGATGCCGATCCAGATGAGGACCGAGCCGCCGACCAGCATCAACGTGAGCTTGGCCGCTCCGTACTCCTTGCGGGTGGAACCCCAGACGCCGATGAGCAGGTAGAGCGGCATGACCGCGAGTTCGTAGAAGAAGAAGAAGAAGAAGAGGTCGTAGGAGAAGAAGGTGCCGTAGACGCCGGCGAGCAGCGTCCAGTAGAGGATGTAAAAGTCCTTGTTGCGGAAGTCGAGCTTCCAGCTGGCGAGGGCGCCTGCGAAGGCCACCACGCCGGTGAGCAGGGCCATGACGGAAGAGATGCCATCGACGGCCAGGTTGAGGGTGATGCCACTCTCGGTGAGGAAGGCGACGTTCTCGATCCAGACCCAGCGCAAGCGCATCTGGGCATCGGCGCCATCGAGCTGGTAGGCGGCGAAGATGTAGATCGAAAGCCCGGCGACGATGGCGCCGGTGACGGCGGAGATGTAACGGACCGCCATCTTCTGGTTGCCCGGTGTGAAGATGAGCAGGAGCGCCGCCAGCAGCGGCACGGCAATGGTGGCGAGGACGACATAGCCCTGGCCCTCGTCGAAGGTCATGCGATTAGCCCCTCACCACCAGGCCGAC
>CAZRUZ010000212.1:0-3434 GCA_964603275.1 uncultured Anaerolineaceae bacterium
CTCCAGGAGTGCCCCATGCTGTTTTCTGTCCGGCTCGTCTCGCGCCAACCCCACGACATGTCTGCCGACGCGTGGCAGGCCGTGGTGGGCGATCAGCTGAAGGCGACGAAAGCGCAGTTTGACCAGGGCAAGATCCGGGCCATTTACCGGGAGACGGGCGTCGGGGTCCTCGCGATCTACGATGCGGCGGACCCGCGCGAAATGGACCAGCTGATCGCATCGCTGCCGATGGCGCGGTACTTCGCCGAGACCACGGTGCATCCGCTCTGGGATATGGGCCCGGCACTGCAGGAGATGTAGCCATGACCGTCCGGCCCGATGAGTTCCGGGGGGCGCTTGGTTCCTGGGCATCGGGAGTAACGGTGGTGACCACGGAGCTGGGCGGCCTGATGTATGGCATCACCGTCTCGAGCTTCGCCTCTCTTTCGCTTGACCCGCCGCTCATCACCGTGAGCCTGGCCAACGACAACCGGCTGCCCTCGATGATCGAGCAGTCAGGACACTTCGCGGTGAGCATCCTGGCGGATGACCAACGCGAGATTTCCCTGCACTTCGCCCAACCGGGCCGCGTGCCGGCGACGGCGTTTGGGCACCCCGTACCAACACGGCGCTGGAAGACTGGAAGTCCGTTAATCGAAGGGGCCGCCGCGCAGGTAGACTGTGAGCTTGAACAGTCAGTGCCCGGTGGCGACCACACGATCATGATCGGGCGCGTGACGGGGGCACACTCCGACCCGGGGAAGTCGCCGCTGGTGTACTTCCGGCGGGACTACCGGCGCCTGGGGGAGGTCAACAATGGCGGTTAAGGTCGTTATCGAGCGCCGTGTTCTTCCGGGGCAGGAGCGGCGCGTGCTGGAAATCCTCCGCGCCCTGCGGATCCGTTGCCTCGATGAGCCGGGGTACATCTCGGGGGAGACACTGCGGGACAGCGAGGACCCCCACAACCTGGTGGTCATCAGCACGTGGTTCGGGCTCGGCGATTGGCGGCGCTGGGCGCAATCGGTGGAGCGCCAGGAGTACGAAACGCGCCTCCGGCAACATCTTGCCAGTCCCGAGCGCGTGCGGGTGCTCCTCGAGGGGCTGACCGAACACCACTCGGGCGCCTGAAGCAAGGCGCGACGCGGCTCGCAGGGTCAGCGGAGACTTTGCGCAATTCCGCACAATCGGGGTAGTATCCGAATTCGGGAGGTCTGGCTGTGTCACCTGCGCTCGCATTTCTGGGCATCTCTATCCTCGGTACGTGGGGTCTTGCCAGCATCGGCCTCATCGCCGGCGGCATCATCATGCTGTTCTTCCCCGGCGACCCGACAACGACATCCGATAACACCCTCGGCGGGATCGTCCTGATCGTGGCCGGCCTGGTTTCCGGTGGCCTGATGCAGGTCGTCGTCGCGCCGCTGCTCGGCCTCGATGCACCCGTCCCGACGAAAGCAAAGGACATCAAGGCGCACGGCACGTTCACCCGCTGGGCGAACGCCGGCCAGCTCCGCGATTTCGTGGACGGCCAGCCGAAGGAAATCCGCCTGCGCGCTCAGCGTGTGCTGATGATCCGGCAGGGCCAGGAGATGTACGCGATGGCGGCGCTCTGCTCCCATGCGCGGCTCCCGCTCGGCGGTATCCCCGGTTCGCCGGTGAAGGCGGCGGCGGTCCAGGATGGGTGCGTGATGTGCCCGTTCCACGGGGCGCGGTTCGAAATCACGAACGGCAAAGTCGTCCGCCAGCCCTTCAACAGCCAGTTCAATAATGACCACCCGTTCCTCGGCGGGCTGCAGTCCAAGCTGTTCAAGGTGCTGCAGTTCGTCCCGATGCCCTACCAGGCGTTCCCAGTGCCGAAGTTCGCGCGGCCGACGATGGGCGCCGAAGACATGCAGACCTACCCGGTCAAGATCGAGGGCGAGGACATCATGGTGGGGCTGCCCCGCTAGCCTATCCCGCGCCACAGAATCACGACGGGCATGCTCACGGGCATGCCCGTTTGTCGTTCCCGGAGCGTACCGGCGGCCGGTGCAGGAACTCGTGCCGATGGTAGACTCTGGGCAGAGACAGGAGGCGCCATGACGGTACCGGAACAGAGCCTGATTACGGACGAGCACCGCGCGCAGATCGGTAAGAAGAGCGAGCCGCTGACCGTGGTGATCAGCGAAACGGACGCCCACCGGATGCGCGATGTCCTCGGTGACAAGGACCCCCGGTATGCCGATGGGACGGGGCTGGCGGCCCCGTATGTGATCGCCGGTATGGGCGGAGGGCCGCGGCGCGGTATGCCCCAGGTGCTGCCCGGCGGACTGCTGACGCAGCAGGAGTGGAAGTTCAGCCGCCCGTTCAAGATCGGCGAGGAGCTGCAGGCGATCTCGCAGGTCTTCGACATCCGCGACAGGCTCGGAGGCCGTTACGGCTACAGCGTCCTGGTGACCCAGGGGACGGACTACTACGACGCGGCCGGAAACCACGTCGCTTCGGCGATGATCACGATCACGCAGTTCGACCCGAACAGTCAGCGCCGGGGTGACCAATGAGCCAGCTGTACTACGAAGATGTGAACGTCGGCGACGAGACGGAGCCGCTGGAACGAGTGCCGACGACGGATATGGCGATCGACTTCTTCGGGCGGGATAACCCGACGAATCCCGCGTTTTCCGACATTGAGGCCGGGAAGCGCCTCGGGGTGGGCGGCGCCCTGGTGCCGGGGTTGCTCAAGCTTTCGTGGTTGACGCAGTACGTGAGCGATTGGGCCGGTAGCGAGGGCGCGGTGCGCAACCTGCGCGCGGCCTACCGGCGCCCGGATGTCGCGGACCGGCCCCTTGTCCTCATGGGACGCGTGGTCGACAAGCGCATGGAGGACGGCCGGTCGATCGTCGAGCTGGAAGTCGTGACGCTTGCCGAAGGCGAGCCGAGCACGCGGGCAAACGTCCAGGTGGAGCTGCCGTCGCGCGGTTAGGCGGTCTTCCCGGTCCGCCATGACGCCGGAATGCTGCTACGCTGGATCTGCTTGTACGTGCAACTTTCGTACATGCAGACTCACAGCGAGGATGCTCAATGCCCGCAGCGACCGCCGACAATATCCTGACCCTCCCACGCGTCCCGCGGCCCGATCCCGAGAGCTTGTTCCGCGAAGTGGTGCACGTCGTGACCGCGCCGGCCTTCCTCGAAGGCGAGGGCTTCCAGGTGCGGCGGCCCTTCCCGGGGATAGACATGGGGCTGGCCGACCCATTCCTGCTGCTCGACCACCTGGGCGCGGTCGAATACGCGCCGGGCGAAGCGAAGGGCGCGCCGTGGCACCCCCACCGCGGCTTCGAGACGGTCACGTACCTCATCGACGGGGCACTCGAACACCACGACTCGACCGGTGGCGGTGGGTTGATCGCCGACGGCTCCACGCAGTGGATGACCGCCGGGGCAGGCATCCTGCACGACGAGATGCCGCCGGAGTGGTT
>CAZRUZ010000213.1:0-3370 GCA_964603275.1 uncultured Anaerolineaceae bacterium
GGCCGGCGGCATCCTCGTGGAAAACCTCGCCCGCAGCACGCCCGGGTTCACCGGCGCTGACCTCGCAAACCTCGTCAACGAAGCGGCTATCCTCGCAGCCCGGCGGAACAAGGGCCAGATAGACATGGACGATTTCACCGAGGCCGTCGACCGGGTGCTCGCCGGGCCGGAGCGCAAGAGCCGCCTGATGTCCCCGCATGAACGGCGCATCGTCGCCTACCACGAAGGGGCGCACGCGGTGGTGGGACACCTCATGCTCAACCACGACCGCCCGCAAAAGGTCACCATCGTCTCCCGTGGGGTCGCGGCCGGCTATACGCGCTTCCTGCCGCAGGAAGAAGAGCATTTCAAGACACCGGCGATGTTCCATGACCAGATCTGCGCGGCACTTGCGGGGTACGCGGCCGAGGAAATCGTCTTCGGGACGGCATCAACCGGGCCATCGAACGACCTCGAGCAGGTCAGCCGGCTCGCCCGCGCCATGGTCACCCGATGGGGTATGAGCGAAGAACTCGGCCCGCTGACCTATGGCCGCTCGGAAGAGCTCGTCTTCCTTGGACGTGAGATCTCCGAGACCCGTAACTACAGCGAGGCGACGGCCGGCGCCATCGACCGCGAGGTCCGCCGCATCGTGAGTGAGGAACTCGAACGGGCGCGGCGGGTCCTCATCGAGAACAGAGCTCTCCTCGATAAACTCGCCGGCGCACTGCTCGAGGTCGAGACGCTCCAGGGCCCGGAACTCACCCGCCTGCTGGAAAGCGACCCGGGCGAGCCGTGGCAGGCGCCGCCTCCGTCAGTGCCGGACTCGAGTGGGGAGCTCGCTTCCAGCAACTGAGGTCACGGCGCCCGGCCAGCCGCCGGCGCGATCCGTGACTCGACGCGCGCGCCGAGGTAGGCGCGAAAGCGCAGGACCAGAAGCACGGCCAGCGTCAGCATGATCCACCCTAACGCGGGGATCAGCGTGCCGAGCCCGACCTGCTGGCCCGCAACACCTGCCACCGCCGTCGCGGCCTGGGCGATCCCGGTGGAAAGCGGGAAGAAGCTCAGCACGCGCCCGCGCATTTCGTCCGAGACCAGGTGCTGGATGAGCGTGCTGGCGACAAGGCTGGTACCGGTGAACGCGAACCCCATGCCGTAGTCCGTCACCGCCGTGAGCGGGATGAAGCGGGAGTAGCCGAACCCGATCATCGCGACCCCGAAGAACACCGCCACTGTCGCGAGCGAGCCACCGCGCAGCGCGAGGTGGCTCGCCCGCGCAAGGACGATGGTGGCGGTGAACGCCCCAAGGCCCCAGGTCGCCCCCATGAGACCCACCTGGGCCGAATTGAACCCGAGGATATCGATAAAGAACATCGGGCCCAGCGGCGTCGCCACGGGCATCCCCACCACTTGAACCACAACAACGAGCAAAACGATCGCCAGGATTGGGCGGTGCGCGCGGGTGTAGGAGAGCCCATCTCCGATAGCGCGCAGCGTGCTTCCCCGAACCGCCGCGGGCGCCTGCCCCTCAAGCCGCAGGAGCATGATGAGCGGGATGATCGCGAGCCACGCCACCAGCGACATCGCGTACACCGCCCCGGGCTCCATCACCTGGTTCAGGATACCCGCGAGAGGCAGCGAGAGCGGCATCGACATCTGGCTCGAGATGGCGAGGAGCGCGATCGCGGCGGCAATGTTCTCCCTACCCGCCGCAGCAGGCACACTCGCGCTCCGTGCCGGGGTATCGATGGACTGGATCCCGGCCGCCAGGAACGTCACCACCGCGACCAGCCCGACACTCCCTTCACCGAGCGGCCGCGTCAACATCAGGACGGCGATCAGGCCGTGCGCCGCGAGCGAGAGCGTCTCGCAAACCAACAGCACCCGCTTCCGGTCGAACCGGTCGGCGAATGCGCCCCCCAGGAGGCTGAAGGTGACCATGCCGGTCCCACGACTGGCAGAGAGGATGCTCGAATAGACCACGGCCGAATCGGAGAAGTGTTTGCTCACCCAGAACACCTGCGTCATCAGGTGCAGCGGGAAGAGCACCCCGACCACCGCGGAACCGGCGAGCAGGAGGCGGAAGTCACGCTGAGCGAGCGGCCTCAGGGCGGGACGGGTAAACTTTTCCGAAGGCATCGCAACATCATCGCGAAGCGGTACCATGCGCTGTATCATGGCGGAGTGTCCCCGAGCGGCCGCCCCACACTGAGTCGTTCCAGTGACTAATGTCACAGCACCGCGAATGGCGCCGACTCAGCATCGGAACATAGAGGTGGCAGTCATGTCCCGTGCATCGGGAAGTCCTATCGAGCCATTGGCAGCAGGCCATGATCGGACGATCGCGGCCCTCGAGCGCTTCCCGCTTGTCGCGGGGCTTTCGCGTGACGAGATTGCGGAGATCGCCGCCCAGTGCACGATGTTCCGTATTGCCCCCAACCAGCGCGTCTTCGAAGAGGGCGAACGCTCAAAGGGGCTCTGGGTGCTCACTGCCGGGCGCGTTCGCCTGCACCACCTGATGGCCGATGGCCGCCAGCACGTTGCCGGCTTCCGCGCCCCCACCACGGCGCTCGACCTGAGCTCCGCACTCGATGGCCGTCCCTACATCGCCACCGCCACCACGATGGAAGAATCGGAGCTGGTTTTCGTGCCGCGCGTGCTGCTGCAGGAGCTCGGCAGGCTCTATCCGATTACCGTCCGCAATGCGATTGACCTGCTCTGCCTGGAAGTGCGCCAGCGGGACATCACCACCGCCATCGCGGCGCTGAAGGATGCCCGGGGCCGGATCAGCTGCGCCCTGCTCCAGCTCTCACTCCAGTTCGGCCGGCGCTGCGGCAACGCACTCCGGATCGATTACCGCCTCACACGGCAAGATATCGCCGACCGTTCTGGCGTCACTGTTGAAACAGCAATTCGCGTCATGTCGGAAATGCAACAACGCGGCGTGATTCATACCGAGGCACAAATCATCGAGATACTCGATGTCTCACAAATCCAGGAAGCCGCGAGCTGCGAAGACTGCCAGCTCGAATGCTCGGTTTTTGCGCCAAATATGGCTCGTCCCAACCCCGCGGCCGAAGCCGTATGATTCGCGTCATATAGATTACCGCCCGGTCACCTATAGATTCCCACCGCGCCATCAACACACACTCTTTGGGGGGCGCGGTGAGGGAAATGCGGAGTAACTACTGGGAAGCAAGGCAGCGGAAACTCAGCCGGCGAAGGTTCGTCGGGGGGGCCGCGGGTGCCTCAGCTGGCCTGGCAGCCTTCTTGGCGGTCGGCTGTGGGGATGATGATGACGACACCGGGAGCAAGACTCCCGCATCTGGCGGCTCGGCCACTCCGGGCACGGGTTCGCCGACAGCTGCGGCCACCGAGCAGGGCAAGAAGG
>CAZRUZ010000214.1:0-3356 GCA_964603275.1 uncultured Anaerolineaceae bacterium
ACTGGATGTTGGTGAACTGCCCCGCGAGAGGCGAGTCGTATTCGTCTCGCAGTCCGAGCATGTGCCCAAACTCGTGCAGGAGCAGGTTCTCAAACTCCGGGTGCCCGGCGGGAATCCACGCATGGTCGCCCCAGGACGAAGCACCGTAGTCGGCGGCGTTCACCAGACCGATGAAGTGCGTCGCGTTGACCGAAAGCTGGTCAATCCATGCTTCCTCCGGGTCACCACTCAGGATTCCACAATCACCTTGCATCCCGTAACCCGTGCCGTAGACCGTGGCCACATCCGTCTCGGGCTCTCCGTGACATCCCGCGGCATAGTCGGTGCCTGAACCTGCTGAGGGCCGGAAGACAGCGACGAACTTGATCCGCTCGGAGAGACCGAGTGCGGCGACGGCCCCTGCGGCGCGAGTGCAGGCGTCAATGAAGAACCGTTCCTCTCTCGGCGTGTACCCGTCGCCAACGAAGCAAATCGTCATCGCTGCTGGCGCCGGGTCCACCGGACCAGTCTCAATCACCGGAGCCCGGGGATCCGGAACAGCCTGTGCTCCGGGGAGCCCACTCAGGTCCACGGGGAACGCCCGGGGCTCACCCGGAGAGAATGCCGCCGTGCAGCTCGCGGAGAAGATGTCCAGGGCGCTGGGGACGATGCTCAGCGGCAGGCGTAGCATGAACGTCACGGTCGCCTCCGCACCAATCGACCGCAGCTCGTAGGCCGGGCTGGTTACATCGCGCGCCGGCTTTTCGATGGTTACTCCGGTTGGGTCTGGCCCGGACACCAGCTGAACGCGCCCGCCCTGATCGGTGACTCTTGCGACGAACTCCGCTCGCAATGAACCGTTTGTTGGCTCCAGGGCCACGGCCGGCACAAAGACCAGCGGAGCCCGCGTGCCGGGGGTCTCGAAGTGGTCTGTGGCGACGAATCTTGGCCCCGTCCTTTGGATCTTGAGGTAGCGCGCTCCGCCGGCCGGCCCCGGTTGGAAGGTGGTGAGGGCGTGCAGGGGTGGGGAACCATAGTTGCGGTCCGGCGGGTTGCAGTCGGGCGATTCGATGCTGAGCATCGGGATGCCGTCGCCCACATGGACCGCTGGCGAGTAGGTGAACTGTGGGTTCCCCCCACCAGCGTTGCGAATCCACCATTCCAGCCGGACCGTCGGAGAGCCGTGGGCCGCCGCATGCGCGACCACCTGTGCCGCCACATTGGCATCGCTGAGTGCCCCGAGTGGGGTCAATGCCCCGAGGCCTGCAGGGGGTGGGCTCCACGTGTCCGGGGCGGTGCCACTCGCTGCGAGCCCGAGTGATCTCTCCAGGTAGTTCAGAAGCGCCAGTGCGAGCCGGAGTTCTTCTGCCGCGCCATCCACATTCGGCTGCCACCAGTTGCACTGGTTGTAGACGCGCCCCGCAGCGTTCGGTGGGCCGAACCAGTCGATGTCGAGATGTTTCTGGCGCATCTTGCAGTAGGTCGAGCCGATTTCGATTCCAACCTGCGAGAGCCTCGGGTTCGCAGCTATCCCCTGGAACTCGGGCGCAAGCCCGCCGGGCGCCGTCTGTCCGTGCCGGATGGCGAGAAGGACACGCAGCAGCTTGACCGTTTGCCACCGGATTGCGTATCCGGCTGCCGGGTTCGGGGCGACAACCTTCCCCTGCCATCCATTCCAGAGGCGTGCCAGGCTTCGCAGCGTGTTGTCGGCGCCGTATCCTTCCGCGCTGACCCGGATCGCATGATGGTTGGCGGAGTTGAAGTTGGCCAGATACTCGGGTGGCGTCTTCATGGATCCGTAAGGGGATGGTGGTCCTGGCAGCGACATGACTCTCACTCCCTCCGCAGCTCCTGCGAAGCTGCTTGAAAAACCACGGGATGATGCTCCCGCCAACGCGGGCTGTCAATACTCTTCTGTTGAAGTGGCTACTTACGTGCTTCCGCCGCCAGTCGGGCCGCCTCCACACGGTTCGCGCTCCCCGTCTTCTCCAGGATGTTCGCCACATGCCGGATGGCCGTGTGCAGGCTGATGACCAGCTCATCCGCGATCTGCTGGTTCGTCCGCCCGTGTGCCACAAGTTCCAGTACCTCCAGTTCGCGCCGCGTCAGCTCCGCCAGGCGTCCCGTCGCCCGCCCTGCCGGGGACTGCACGGCTGGCTCACCACCGAGGTACTCCTTCGCCTGGCTTGCCGTCGCGATGCCCAGCCGGCGCCGCGCCCGCTCAAGGTGCGCTTCCACGGTCCGATCGTGTAGCAGCAGCGCGGCCGCGATTTGGGGGATGGTGTTCCCCCTCGCATAGACCTCCAGGACCTCCCGCTCGGGCCCGGAAAGCTCGTCTGCGAAGACCGTCCCGGCAATGTGACCGCCTGGTGCCAGCCCCGCGCGGGCGGCGAACTCCCTCGCCGACGTCGACAGCCAGAGCAGCCCGCGCTCGCGCGCAATCTCCATCGCCCGCGAAACCAGCCCGCGCAGCTCGTCCGGCCGCGCGCCGTCCATCGCGTGCAGCAACTTCGCCTTCGCCAGCGCGGTCAGCGCGACCTCCGTCATCGCACCGGCCCGTTCGGCCCACTGCTCCGCGGCCGCGATGTGGCGCTGAGCATCCTGGTAACGGCCTGCTGCCGTCGCGGCGATCGCCAGCGCACGCGGGATGAGCAACGGTGGCGCCAGGCTGAACACCAGGCCGCTGGCCGCCACGGGTTCGAGCACATCGAGCACCTCCGCCGCAATGTCGGGCGCGGCAAGGTCGGCGCTCAATTCCGCCGAAACGCACAGCGCCCCGAGGCTGATGAAGTCTGGCGTCCCGCGGGCCGGGAGCCGCCAAGGCCTCGCCCCGGCGTCGGCGGCTCCCGCCTCCACTCCCTGCGCGCGCGACGCGATGAGCAGGTGCAACGGCCCGGCGACGAGGCCCCCGGCGCGCCGCTCCCAGGCTGCTGCCGCATCCTGCGCCTCGTCGAATTCCGCCCGCAGCATCCGGTCCCACGCCACCGCGGAATCGAGGATGAAGCTCGGCTGCACATACGACGACCGGTCAATCAGTCGAATGCAGTCCTCGCGGGCGTCGCGGGCGGCGGCAGCGTCTCCCGTGAGCACGTGGACGGAATGCAGGAACGCCGCCGAGAGGGCGCCGTGCGCCCAGTCGTGGGTCTCGCGCGCATAACGCATGCTCTCGGCCGCCGCGGTGGCCGCTTCGCCGGTCTGCCCGAGCACGACCAGCGGCCACGCGACCCGCGCCGGTCCCCAGCTCCGGACGATGGCATTGTCCGCCGAGGCTGCCTCAAGCCCGGCATCCCGGAACGACTGCAACGCCCCGCCGATGTCCAGGTGGCGCATCTGCACCAGCCCAAGTGTGGCGAAGGCCCCGGCACGGGTCTCGGGGT
>CAZRUZ010000215.1:0-3348 GCA_964603275.1 uncultured Anaerolineaceae bacterium
TTCCGATTCGGGGTGGGTGAACGGGCGGCCGCGCGCGGCGAGCATGCCTTCGGCGGTGGTCTTGGCCGTGCCGCTGGGGGAATCGACCTTCTGGTCGTGGTGGAGCTCGATGATCTCGGCGAAGTCGAAGAAGCGGGCGGCCTGGCGGGCGAAGTGCATCATCAGCACCGCGCCGATGGCGAAGTTGGCCGCGACCACGACACCGGTCTTGCGGGCGGCGGCTTCGCATTCGAGCCATTGCATGAAGGCGGCGCTCAGACCGGTGGTGCCAATCACCAGGCGGACGCGGGAGGCCAGCGCCGCTTCGGCGAGCCGGGGCGTCCATTCGGCGTTGGTGAAGTCAATGATGGCGTCGGGCCTGGTTTCGGCGATGGCGGCGCCTGCGTCGTTGAAGAGCGGCAGGCCATCGAGCGCACCGGGCGTGGCCAGGCCATCGAGGTAGGCGACCGGGGCCATACCGGGTGCGGCGAGGACGGCTTCACAGACCTGACGGCCCATCTTTCCAGCGCCGGAGACAACGATGCGAAGGTCAGTCATGGCGTGATTGTCGAGTGAGCGCGCCACGCTGTCGATGGCGGGCGGCGGGTGGAGTGCGGGGACAGACCGCGGAACAACATAAAGACGCATGTTCCTGAACATCCACCAAGTCAGTGTTTACCCCAATACAACCTCGCCGGGAGTGACCGTTAGCCTGTGGAAGACAGTTCGTAATGCACCCGGGGGCGTTCTCTCCCCCTGCCATCAAAAAGGGGACCGCGTGGAGGAGATTCAAGGGGTAGCTTCCGGGGGCCACGGCTCGAGCGGGGCGTGGGACCGTGGGGGTATTGACCAGCCGGAGGTGGCGCGGATCCTGCCGGCGATTGTGGGCGGCATGCCCGAGGGCGTGATGATTACGCGGCGCGATGGGACGATCGTGTTCGCGAACCAGGCGTTCCTCGAGATGACCGGCTATGAGGAGGCGGAAGTCCTCGGCGAGAAGCCGGGCATCCTGCGTTCCGGGTGGCAGGGGCCGGCCTATTATCGCGAGCTCTGGGACACCGTCCTCGACGGAAAGGTATTCAGCGGGGAAGTGGTGAACCGGCGGAAAGACGGCTCGCTCTTCATCGCCTCCATGAGTATCACGCCCGTGGGAAGCGGGCCGGATGGGCCGCAGTACTTCGCTTACGTGGGCCAGGATGTGACACAGCAGCGGCGGGCGAACGACCGCCTGCGCCTGCTGGTGGCAGCGACATCGGCCATCGCCGACAAGCGGGATCTGGCATCGGCCTACCGGACCGTGATGGAGCTGGTCTGCCAGCTCACCGGCTGGAGCTTCGGCGAGACGTGGGAAGTGGATGAGGGCGGTTCGATCCGCGCCGTGGCCACGTGGTACCCGGAAGACGACCTGCTGGAGGAGTTCGACTGGTTCACGCGGTCGCTCAACCTCGGGCAGGGGCAGGGGCTCCCGGGACGGGTCTGGCAGAGCCGGCGGCCGGAGTGGATCGAGGATGTGACCGAGGTCGGCGGCAACTTCATCCGTGGCAAGGCGGCAAGCAAGGCGGGCCTCAAGGCGGGGTTCGGCGTGCCGATCATGGCGGACGGCGAAGTGCTCGCCGTGATGCTGTTCTTCGCGCGGAAGCGCCGGCAGGACGAGGCGGACCTGACAGCGATCGTGGGCGCGGTCGGCGCCAGCCTGGGGACGCTCGTGCGGCGGAGGCGGGCCGAACACTCGCTCTATTCGGAGCGGGACCGGCTGGCGGTGACGCTCCGGTCGATCGCCGACGGCGTGATCACGACGGACCGGCAGGGGCGGATCGAGAGCATGAACTCGGTGGCGCAGGCGCTGACGGGCTGGAGCGAGGACGAGGGCCGCGGCCGCGACCTGCTGGACGTGTTCCGGATCGTCAATGAGTTCACCCGGGAGCTTTCAGACGACCCGGTGCACCGGGTGCTGCGTTCGGGGGCGCCGGTGGAGCTGGCCAACCACACCGTGCTGATCGACCGCCACGGCAAGGAGTACATCATCGGCGACAGCGCAGCGCCGATCCGCAGCGACACCGACGAGATCGAGGGCGTGGTGCTGGTCTTCCGCGATGAGACATCGAAGAAGCGGATGGAGCGTGACCTGCAGCGCGCGAACAAGCTGGATTCGCTGGGCGTGCTCGCGGGCGGGATCGCGCACGACTTCAACAACGCGCTCACGGGGATCATCGCGCACATCGGGCTGGCGAAGCTGGACCTGGCGCCGGGTTCGGAGACGCACGAGATGCTGACCGAAGCGGAGCAGGCATGCCGCCGGGCGACGAGCCTGACCCGCCAGCTGCTGACGTTTGCCCGGGGCGGGATGCCGATCCGGAGGCCGGCGGCGCTCGAGAAGCTGGTGCGGGAGACGGCGAGCTTCGCCGTCACAGGCTCGGCATCGCGCTGCGAATTCGAGATCGAGGCTGGCCTGCCGCTGGCGGAGATCGATGAGGGCCAGATCGCCCAGGTCATCCACAACCTGGTATTGAACGCGAGCCAGGCGACGCCGGAGGGCGGGCTCATCACGGTGAGCGTGGAGAGCGTGCTGGTGGGGCCCGAGGGGGTAACCGGCGCGATGCTGGCGCCGCGGAGCTACGCGCGCATTTCGGTGCGGGACCGGGGCCCGGGCGTGCCGCCAGAGTACGCCGACCGGCTGTTCGACCCGTACTTCACGACGAAGGAGCGCGGGAGCGGGCTGGGGCTCTCGGTCGCCTATGCGGTGGCGAAGAACCACGATGGCGCGCTGACGATGGAATCACGTCCGGGCGCGGGCGCCACGTTCCACCTGTACCTGCCGTTCGCCGGCGCCGACGAACCCGGAGTGGCCCCGACGACCGGCGCCATGGAGGTCGCCGCCTGCCGGATCCTGTTCATGGATGACGAAGAGACGATCCGGCGGGGGATGAGCGAGGTGCTCAGCCGGCTGGGCCACACCGTGAGCGTTGCGAGCGACGGCGACGAGGCGGTCGGTCTCTACCAGCAGGCACTGGCGGCAGGGCACCGGTTCGACCTGGTGATCCTGGACCTGACGGTGCCGGGCGGCGTCGGGGGGCACGAGGCGGCGGCGCGGATGAAGCAGATGGACCCGGCGGTGCGGGCGATCGCATCAAGCGGTTACTCAAACAACCCGGTGATGGCGCGCTCGCACGAGCACGGGTTCATCGGGGTGCTCCCCAAGCCCTACACGCCTTCGGAACTCCTCGCGGCGATCACGGACGCGATGCGCGCCTGAACGAGGCCCGCTTCAATCGCCGGTCCCGGCCACCGGGCGCTCGGCGGGAGCAGTGGCGTAAGCGCCCCGGAAATCGCGGAAGGGGCCATCGCGCCATTCGAGCGCCGCTTTCAGGC
>CAZRUZ010000216.1:0-3305 GCA_964603275.1 uncultured Anaerolineaceae bacterium
ATCGCACCTTGGCACGATCACGGTCGAGACGGCGCCCGGCGCGGGGACGACGTTCATCGTGGATCTGCCGGTGCACGATGAACCGGCTGAGCCGCTCGAGCCGGAGAGCCCCCGCAGTCGCCCGGCGACCCTCCGGATGCTCGTGATCGACGACGAGCCGAGCCTGCGCAAAGTGTGCCAGCGGCTGGTGGAAAGTCTCGGCCATAGCTGCGAATCGGCCGAGAACGCGGCTGCGGCGCTTAAACTCGCGCGCGGCGGCGACTTCGACGTGGTGTTGTGCGATTACCGCCTGGCGACCGAGACGGCGGACCAGGTGCTGGAAGGGCTGGAGCAACAGGCGCCCCACCTCATCCCGCGGACGATCCTGGCGACGGGGGCAACGACCGACGCGGGCGTGGTGCGCCTGGTCGAGCGTTACGGGCTCCAGCTGGTAGCGAAGCCGTACGGGGTCGAAGAACTCTCGCGGATCTTGAACGAATCGGCGGCGCGGGCGGGCTGATCGGGCGGCCGCAGGACATCCGGTCCACCCGGGGAAGCACTGAAGGATCGGGTGGCCGCTCAAGGGCGCGCGTTGGGCGGCCGATACTCATGGCAGAAACCCTGGAGCTGCCCCGGTGGCCATCCATTCACGACCGTTGCCCCCTCCGCGCGATGCGGAGGAGATCGTCACCGCCATCATGGCCCGGGTATCGGCGATCGTCGCGGTGCTGGCGGCGGCCTACCTCGGGGCGACGGTCTAGGCCGGTTTCTCGGGCTGGCAGGAGCGGCAGAAACTCGTGATCCGCTGGTTCGCCGTGATTTCGCTGATCGCCGACCCGCAGCGGGGGCAGGGCCGGCCGCCGAGTCGGTGCACCCGCATGAAGTCCCGCCGCTCTTCGTAGTCCAGGACGCCGTCCTTCACCATTGCCCCGCGGACCAGCGGGGTGGCCCACTCCATGACTGCGAGTGCCGCCCGGTAGAGCGCGCGGAGGTCCTCCTCGCTTAGCTGCGTCCGTGCGGTGTAGGGGTTGATGTGGGCTTCCCAGAGGATCTCATCGCTGTAGGCGTTGCCGATGCCCTGGACGAACTCGGCGTTCGTGAGGATGTTCTTGATCTGCCCCCGGTACTTCTTGATGCGGGCAACCCATTCGTCCCCGGTGAGTGCGGGGTCGAGCAGGTCCGGGCCGTTGGCTGCCCAGCCGGGGATGTTCTCGAGGCCATTGGCGGGGACGAGGTAGAGCTTCCCCATGAGCCGCTCATCGGAATAGCGGAGGGAGTGGCCGTTGTCGAAATCGAGCACCAGGCAGGTCTTCGCGCGGAGTTTGGTATGCGACGCGACGAACTGGAAGCGGCCGGTGAGCATGGGGTTGATCGCCAGCACGCGCCCGGATTGGAGCGAGAAGAGGAGGAACTTCCCGTGCCGCCGGACGGGACCGAGCGCGTCCCCGGGGAGGTCGCGGAATTCCTGGGCGGGCGTCCGGAAGACGTGCGGGATGCGCACGGCGGCGGCGGCGATGCGTTGCCCGGCGGCGTGTTCGCTGAAGAACGCGCGGATGGCCTCGAGCTCGGGGATCTCTGGCATTGGGGCATGATGATAGCGGGCGGGCGCGGCGGTTGCCGCAGGGAGGAGGGCATGATGGCGATCATGGGCATGATGCGGCGGGTTTGGTGAAGTTGCATTCTTGACTTCGTCAGTCAAGTTTGTTGTGATAGCCAGGATTTCCACTGGACAACGTGCAAGGAGGGTGCCATGGGTGCCGAAGGAAACGGGAGCGGGGCCGAACGCCACAAGGTGGTGATTGTTGGCGGCGGGAACGCCGGGATCAGCGTCGCAGCCCGTCTGCGGCGGAAGCTCAAAGGGCTCGATATCGCGATCATCGACCCGGCGACGACGCACTACTACCAGCCGCTCTGGACGCTCGTCGGTGGCGGCGTGTTCAAGAAAGAGAAATCGGCGCGGCCAGAATCCTCCGTCATCCCGAAGGGCGTGACCTGGATCCAGGACGCCGTTACGGAACTGCGGCCCGATGAGAACGCCGTGGTCACGGCCGGGGGCAAGCGCGTGGAGTACGAATTCCTCGTGATGGCGCCGGGGATCCAGATCAATTGGGGCGCAATCCCGGGGCTGGTGGAAAGCCTGGGCAAGGACGGGGTGTGCAGCAACTACTCCTACGACACCGTGGACAAGACGTGGGAGTTCATCAGCACGTTCAAAGGCGGCACGGCCGTCTTCACCCAGCCGAGCACGCCGATCAAGTGCGCGGGCGCTCCCCAGAAGATCGCCTACCTTGCTGATGATGCGTTCCGCAAGCAGGGTGTGCGCGATGGCTCGTCGATGATCTTCACGAACGGCGGCCCCAAGCTGTTCTCGGTTGAGAAGTACGCCAAGACGCTCTACAAGGTGGTC
The DNA here is from genome assembly GCA_964603275.1 of uncultured Anaerolineaceae bacterium. Classification (GTDB taxonomy): domain Bacteria; phylum Chloroflexota; class Dehalococcoidia; order Tepidiformales; family Tepidiformaceae; genus Amarobacter. The sequence continues at coordinate 2,387 of CAZRUZ010000216.1, forward strand.
GAGCGCAAGGGCATCGACCTGCGCCTGCGGACCGAACTCGTGGAGATCCGCGGCGGCGCCAAGGAAGCGGTGTTCAAGAACCTCGACAGCGGCGAGATGACCACCGTGAAGTACGACATGATCCACGTGACCCCGCCAATGAGCGCGCCGGACTTCGTCCGCAGCAGCCCGCTGGCCAATGCCGATGGGTGGGTGGATGTCAACAAAGAGACGCTGCGTCACAACCGCTACGCGAACGTGTTCGGGATCGGCGATGCGAGCAGCCTGCCGACGAGCAAGACGGGCGCGGCGATCCGGAAGCAGGCGCCGGTGCTGGTGGAGAACCTCGCGGCCGCAATCCTTGGTGGCAACCCGGAAGCCGCGTACGACGGTTATACGGCCTGCCCGCTGGTCACCGGTTACGGCAAGCTGGTGATGGCCGAGTTCGATTACAACCTGGAGCCGAAACAGACGTTCAAGTTCGACCAGTCGAAGGAGCGCCGCTCGATGTACCTGTTCAAGCGCAACGTGCTCCCGGCGTTGTACTGGCGGATGATCATGAAGGGGCGGGCCTAGCCCGAACAGCACAGCGGGGTGATTCAACCGATGTGCTGAACCGCATTCCACGTGGACTGATGGCCGTCAGGCTGGCCATCGGCGAGCCGCAATGCAGGGGCAAGTGCCTGGAGTCTGGTGTTCGAACCCGCCTACCCCGGCGGTTTGCGGGCGAACACCGTGACGCCACGCGTTTCGAATTCCGCCGCATCAGATTCGTGCATGCTGCCCGAGAACACGTCGACTTCATTTGACATGACGACGTCAGTGAACCCGACGATCTTCAGGAGGTGCCTCCACTCTGCTTCCAGCAGAGCTCCGGCAATTCAGCCGCTCCAGAGGTCGATGTCGTCCTTCGCCGATTGAGGCACCTCGCGGTGAACAA
>CAZRUZ010000217.1:0-3259 GCA_964603275.1 uncultured Anaerolineaceae bacterium
CTCCCTGCGTCCGCGGCGAGCCCTCTTACCGGGTCTCCTCATCGCGTGGCTGTTGGCCGTGCTCTACGGCATCTCCGATGAGTTCCACCAGTCGTTTGTGCCCCGCCGCCACGCGAGCCCCATCGATCTTGCCTTCGATGCGTTTGGCGCGGTGCTCGGCTGCGGTGCGTTCGCCTTGTTCATTCGCTTCCGCCGGTCCCGGGCCAGGCGCCGCTCAGGCTGAGCACCTGCCCGCGGTCAGGCCAGGACGTGCGCCTCCAGCGCCACCACCTCGATGTCCCCCCACGCCTGTGCCTGCCGGGCATCGGCTTCGCCCGACCGTAGCAGCTCCAGGATCGCCAGGAACGAGACCACGACTTCGATGCGGGTTGTGCACTCCATGATCGCCCGCCGGAACGAGAACTTCCCGCGCTTCCGCAGCCGTTCCCGGAATTCGTCGATCCGCTGCGCCAGCGTCATCGTGGTATCGCGCTGCAGCACCGCCCGGGGCCGGGCCTCCACCGGCTTCTTGGTCAGCACCTCGATCATGATTGCGCGCAGGCGGTCCATCGTGACGTTTGAAAGCCCCGTGCCTTCGGGCGGCGGCGGTGGCGGTGCCAGCCGTGTGTAGATCCGGAAGCCCGAATCCTGCCGCTCGCCAAGCAGCCCGGCAATCTCCGCGAAGCGCTTGTATTCCCGCAGCAGGTCCACCAGCTCCCGCCCCACATCGTCGTCCTCGATGTCCTCGTCCGAGTCTTCCGGCGGCCGCGGCAGCAGGGCCTTCGACTTCAGGTAGATCAGCTTGGCGCCGATCGCGACGAACTCCGCCAGCGCCGCCGCGTCGAACCCTTCGCTTGTCCGGATCGCCCGCAGGTACTGGTCGGTAACAGCAACGAGCGAGACGGCCGTGATATCAAGGTCGTCTCGCTCGATGAGGTGCAGCAAAAGGTCCAGGGGTCCCTGGAAAACGGGCAGGGTGATTTCAGCCATGGCTCCAGACGAGACCACGCCCCCCCGCAGGGGCGCACCCGTCACGGTCCTACGACCATCTCCGCTATCGCGCCGCTGCAGGCGCCCACACCCCTGGGAGCGTCCGCTCGACCGCGGACGCGATACCGGCGACCGACCGCATCATCGAAGCGAAACGCTCATATGTCAACGACTGCGGCCCGTCGCTCAACGCATGCTCCGGATTGTTGTGGACCTCGATCATCAATCCGTCCGCTCCCGCCGCAATCCCGGCCATCGCCACGGGCGTCACCAGGTTCACCTTTCCCGTCCCGTGGCTGGGGTCCGCGATGACCGGCAGGTGGCTCAGTTCCTTCACCAGCGGGATCGCGTTCACGTCGAACGTGTTCCGGTAGGCCGTTTCGAACGTCCGGATGCCGCGCTCGCACAGGATCACCTGCGGGTTGCCCTGCGCCATGATGTACTCCGCCGCCAGCAGCCATTCCTCGATCTGCCCGCTGAGCGCGCGCTTCAGCAGCACCGGCTTTTGCGCCATGCCCACTTCGTCCAGCAGGATGAAGTTCTGCATGTTCCGCGCGCCGACCTGGATGATGTCCGCGTACTCGCAGACCGCGTCGATGTCCCGCACGCTCATCAACTCGGTCACGATCGGCATGTCTGTTTCCCGGCTCGCCGTCTGAAGGAACCGCAGGCCATCCACGCCGAGGCCGCGGAAGGCGTACGGCGAGCTGCGCGGTTTGAACGCACCGCCCCGCAGGATGTTTGCCCCCGCGGCCTTCACGGCCTTCGCCGATTCGACGATGTGCTCCTCGTTTTCAATCGAGCACGGCCCCGCCATCACGGCGATCTCGGCTCCCCCGATCCTCACCCCGTGGCCGACGTCGATGACGCTGTTCCCGGGGTGGAACTCCCGGCTCACGAGTTTGTACGGCTTCGTCACCCGGTGGACCGACTCCACGTGCGGCAGCATCTCGAAGATGTCCTGCAGCGAGGGGTCGTCCGGGCCGATCACACCGATGATGCTGCGCTCCGTGCCCACCGAAAGGTGCGCCTGCCGCCCGCTCTCTTCGATGCGGGCGACGATAACGTCAATGTCATCCGGAGTCGCCTCCGGGGAAATCACAATAATCACTGGGGATGGTTCTCCACTACCGCGCTGTCGAGTGTGTGCTCGAACTAAGGTCGGGGCGGAGGCGTGCAGCCTCGCGCAGGTACACGTGCCGGATGTCACTTTGAGTCTTCTCCGTATTCCAGTGGAGAAGGACGCGGATGCAGAGTGGCAGCATCCCGGGTACCGACATTTCGTGGCTCTGCATGAGCGGGACCTGCGTCCAGCCCATCTGGCGCGCGGCCACTGCCGGGAACTCGGCGTACAGGTCGGGCGTGGTGGTGATCCAGGCCGAAGCAATGTCCTCGGTATTGATCTCGTTCACCTCGAGCATCGTGGTCAGAAGCTCTCTGGTGACGTCGAGGATCTCTTCTTTCTGGTTGCGGGTGACAGTTGTCGCACCACGGACGCCGCGAACCGGCATACGCGCAGGTCCTCCTCCAGGGGGTTCGATCGGGTTTGAATCTGTGCCCTTAGCGAACCGGAAGCTCAAAGGTTCCGGCCGGTGGACACCCATAAGTGCGGCCCACGAGGGGCCAACGCCACGCCCATCGGCGCTCGTTCTCCCACGTGTGGGCCGCATTCACCTGTCCACTACCGGCCGGAGACATCCTCCACAAACTCCCTGACGCTCTGCGCGCGGCGGCTTTCCTCCGCGGCGTCAATCGTGGCGATTATAGCAGAGCCCACCACAGCCGCATCCGCCACCTCCCGCACCCGCTCCGCCTGCGCCCGCGTGTTGATCCCGAACCCCACCGCCAAAGGCAGGTCCGTCTGCTTCCGGATCCGCTCGATGAACAGCGGCAGGCTGTCCAGCGGCACCGTCCCCTTGCCCGTTGTCCCGGTCATGCTCACGCAGTAGAGGAACGCGTCCGCGGTCCCCGCGATCATCTTGATCCGCTCATCCGCCGATGTCGGAGCCACCAGCGGCACCAGGCTCATGTCATGGGCCCGGCAGGCCGCCAGGAACTCGCCCGCTTCCTCGGGTGGCAGGTCGACCACGATGAAGCCGTCCGCGCCGGCCTCCTTGGCTTCCCGCACCGCCCGCTCTTCGCCACGCGCCAGGATCGGGTTGTAGTACCCCATGAAGATAACCGGCGCCTTGAGGCCCTGTTTCCGCGCTTCCCGCACGAAGTCGAAACAATCGACCAGCGAAACGTGCTGCTCCAGCGCCACCTGGTTGGCATGCTGGATCGTCGCCCC
>CAZRUZ010000218.1:0-3240 GCA_964603275.1 uncultured Anaerolineaceae bacterium
TGCCCCAGGTAGCCGCCTACGGCGACCGCCACTTCGTGGTCACGAAACAGACCGATGGCGCCCGCACCTGGAGCGAGGTCCGCACGGTCGAGGGTGAGGCACGCGTGCAGGAACTCGCGGCGATGCTCGGTGGCCCATCGGCGGAGAACATTGCCGCGGCCCGTGCCCTGCTCCGCCGTGAGGGGTGAACCCCGGGGCGTCTACCGCGACCAGAAGCGGAAGTACCAGTACGCGGCGAGGGTCCCGCCCAGCGCCGCAGTCACCAGCCCGCTCCAGACCGTTCCCCCCGTCGCGGCGTGCCATGTGACCCAGGTTGTCCAGAACAGTGCCAGCAGCAGGTAGTCAGTCGCGGCTTCGTCATCGCTCGGGAGCTTCTCCTTGGCGGAATGATACCGCGAGGAGGAAGCCCCCGGGAGCACTACAGCAGGTCGCTCTCGAACGCCGTAACCGAAAGGATCGGCGGCAGGGTGCCGGGGAGGCGCTCCCAGCGGTCGCCGCCATCGCGCCCGTAGTACACCTGGCCGTTGGTGGTGCCCACATACACGCCCTCGTCGGCGCAGCCGTCCGTGTCCATCGCGTCCCGGTAGGCGCTCTGGTAGTCATGCGGGCCGGGCAGGCCGTTGTCGAGCCGGTCCCATGACTTCCCGCTGTCGGTGGTGCGGTAGACCGCGAACTGGCCGGGACACACCCGGAAGTTGTCGGCAGCGAACTCCAGCGGCACGACGAACGCGGCGTCCTTCGCCTTCTTCGTGACCGCCAGCGGGAAGCCGTGGAACGAGGGCAGCCCCTCCGTCACGTCGTCCCAGCTGGTCCCGCCGTCATCCGAGCGGAACACGCCGATGTGCGCCTGCCCCCAGAGCCGGTCCGGGTTCTTCGCATCCATGCGGAACTTGTGGAATTCGTTCGCGGCTGCCGGGTCGACGCCCTCTGGCACCTCGAACTCGGCCCCGAAGTCCATGTCTTCCATCGCCTTCAGCATCTCCCGCGCCCCCGGGTTCGTGGCAATGCAGTTGTGTGAGGTGTTCTTCCACGTCTTGCCGCCGTCGCTGGTGGCATAGGTGCCGCCGGACGCAATCGAGGCGTAGAGATGATCCCCGTTGCGGGGGTCAACCTCGATGCCGTGGAGGCTCGATGCACCGCCGCCGGTCGGGTACCAGTACTTGCGCTCGGGGTGGTAGATCAGGCTCTCCACCGGCGCCCAGCTCTCGCCGCGGTCCTCGCTGCGGAACAGGCCGGCCGGCTGCGTTCCGGCCCAGACGACGCCGGGCTGGCTCGGCAGGCCCGGTGTGATCGCCCACACGTTCTCGACGACCACCGGCCCCTGGTCGGTCATGCCGCCGGTCGAGGTGAAGTTCAAATTCGGGATTGGCCGGGCCGGGTCCTGCGGGAAGGCGAGCCCCGGCGTGTTCGTGTCCCACGTCTTGCCACCGTCATCGCTGCGGGCCACGGAACGCCCCCACGCCCAGTGGTTCGCGGCGGCGAACAACCGCGGCCTGGTGTCGCGCGTGTCGGCCGTCATGCTGAAGACCGACGAACCCCGCATCAGGGGTTCGGAAACCTTCCAGTTCAGGCGGTCGCGGTCGGATGAGTAGATGAAGGCGCCCTTGCGGGTGCCGATGAGCAGATGGACGCGGGGCACGGGGTCCTCCTCAGGGTGAGAGGAGGCAGTATAACCGCACGACGAACGAGACAGGAAGTCACTCCTGTCTCGAATTCGTCGATATTTACCAAATCAACCCGGTTACTGACCCACCTGGAACTGCGATGCCTTGTTCGCGATGATCCAGTAGGCGCCGCCGTTGGTCAGCGTGTTCAGGTTGTTCAGATAGGCGGGCAGTCCCGGGAAGTACCGCCGCCACTGGCCCGTGGCCGCATCCCACGAGTACACCACCTTGATGCCCGAGTTGGGCCCGAACACCTGCGACGGGGCGACGTTTCCGCCCGGCCACGCGACGAAGTTCGTCCCCGGCGAAAGGGCGAGCGATGGCGTGCCGGTGGTGGTCGGTGTCGGTGTGACCGTCGCGGAGGGCGTCGTCGTTGGCGTGCCCGTCGGTGTCGGCGATGCCGTTGCCGTAGGGGTGGAAGTCGGTGTTGGCGTGCCGCTGCCATTGCTGGTAGGCGTCGCGGTTGCTGTCGGCTGGGCGCTGGTGGGGGTGGCCGTGGGCTGTGCGCTCGTTGGCGTTAAGGTTGGGTTCTGGCCCCCGCCCTGGTTCGGCGTCGGAGTCGCAGTGGGCGGGATGGCAGTTGGTGTCGCGGTCGCCTGGGCCGGCGTCGGAGTTCGGGTCGGAGTGCTGGTGGCGGCCGGTGTGTTCGTCGGGTTCCCGGCGCCGCCGCCACCCGTCCCGTCGTTCGTCGTCCCGAACGTCGTGGTCCAGTACCAGCCGTACTGCGAGCCGGCGAGGTAGTGCCGCGCGATCCCGATCTGCTGGTAGTACGTCCCGAGCATATTCGCGTTGTGCCCGGGAGATGATTGCCAGGCGTTGAATGCGGACTGTGCCGAGCTCCACGCGGTCCCTGCCGCCAGGTTCTCGCCCGCGCCTGAGGGGTAGCCGCAGTCGATGGCGCGCTGGTAGGGCGAACGGCCCAGCGAGTCCGTGTGCGAGAAGTAGTGGTTCTTCGCCAGGTCTTCGCTCATCCATGCGGCCCCGCGGTTCAGGTTCGTCGAGATCGTGAGCGCGCTCAGTCCGTTCTGGGCCCGGTAGGTGTTGATCAACCCGAGAAATGCCAGCTCTTCGCTATCGTTGCTGTCATGGGTCACGCTGCAGTTGGTCAGCGCGGCGGCCCGGTTGCCGGCCGCGAAGGTCATGGCAAATGCCGCGAGCAGGGCGCCGGCAAGTGCCAGGGCAAGCGGCAGAACGCTCCGTTGCGTCCGGATGTGCATCGATTCTCCCAGGTCGCCTGTCTGGCATGCGGCGCCTGCTAGAGAAATCGGCGGTAAAGGGGGTCCTCACGGTGTACAGCGGGTGACCGGGCCGGGTCGATGCGGAGTCCCCGGCCATTTCTTTACGCTCCGGCGCCCGCCGCCCGCCCCCGGTAATCGGCGATGGCCGCCCGCAACGCATCGGCGACCAGTACGCTGCAATGCACTTTGTCCCGCGGCAGCCCACCCATTGCCTCGGCGACCTGTTCTCGCGTCAGCATTTCCGCCTCCTCGATGGTCCAGCCGTGCACCATCTCGCTGGCGAACGAGCTCGTCGCGATCGCCGGTGGGCATCCCCGCGTCTGCCAGCGCACCCCGGC
>CAZRUZ010000219.1:0-3191 GCA_964603275.1 uncultured Anaerolineaceae bacterium
ATAGCCCTGGCCCTCGTCGAAGGTCATGCGATTAGCCCCTCACCACCAGGCCGACGACAGCCAGCGCAACAACGCCGACGGCAATGGCCATGGCGTAGTTGGGCAGGCGCCCGGTCTGGAGATATTTGAGTACACCGCCGGAGTAGCCGGTCACCTGGGCCGAGCCATCGACGCCGGTGTCATTCACCACGTAGCGGTCGAACCATGAGACGACGTAGCTGAAGCCAAGCATGCCGCGGTCGATGCCGGCCTGGTACAGCTCATCGAAGTAGAACTTGTTGCGGAGGGCGTTGTACACGCCGGGGGCGCTGTTCGCGAGGCTCGTCGAGCGCTCGGTGCTGTTGCCCCAGTACATCCAGCCGGCGAGCAGCAGGCCGGTGGCGCCCATGGCCACGGAAGCCGCCGCGAAGGCCCAATCGATGTGGTACTTATGGGGTCCGTGGTGGTGGAGGAAGATGAACTCGGTGATGCCACCGGGGAAGCCCAGCCCGTTGCCAACTTCGTGGAAGACGACAAACCCGGATGTGACCGCCAGGAAGGCGAGGAACATCAGCGGGCCGGTCATCACGAGTGGCGACTCGGTCGTGTGGTCGTGGACGTGCTGGTCCATCGGCTTGCCCATGAAGGTGCGGATGAACAGACGGGTGGTGTAGAAGGCCGTCATGGTGGCGGCAAGACCGAGGAGGGCGATGGCCCAGAGGCCCCACTTGTCGTTGAGGACGACGAAGATCTCGTCCTTGCTCCAGAAGCCGGCCAGCGGCGGGATGCCCGCGAGAGCGAGCGAGCCGATGAAGAAGGTGGTGCCGGTGATCGGCATCTTCTTCCAGAGGCCGCCAAGCTTATCCATCTCCTGGTTGTGGTGCGTCGCGTGGATGACGGAACCGCTGCCCAGGAAGAGGAGCGCCTTGAAGAAGGCGTGGGTCATCAGGTGGAACATGGCAACGGCCGGGTGCCCCGAGCCGAGGGCGATGAACATGAAGCCGAGCTGGCCGACGGTCGAGTAGGCGAGCACCTTCTTGATGTCGGTCTGCGTGAGGGCGATGAAGCCGGTGAGCAGGGCGGTGATGAGGCCGACGATCGTGACCATCAGGAGCGCGCCATCGGCCACTTCGAAGATGGGGAGCAGGCGGGCGGTCAGGTAGACACCGGCGACGACCATGGTCGCCGCGTGGATGAGGGCGGAGACCGGGGTCGGGCCTTCCATGGCGTCCGGAAGCCACACGTGGAAGGGCACCTGAGCGCTCTTGCCCATGCAGCCGAGGAAGATGAAGGCGATCGACGCGAACAGGTAGTTGTCGCCGACGTGGCCTTCTTCGACCAGGTGGATGATCTCCTGGATGTTGAAGGTGCCGGTGGCCTTCCAGAGCATGATGATCCCGATAAGCAGGCCGACATCGCCGACGCGGGTAGTGACAAAGGCCTTTTTCGCGGCCTCGGTGGCGCTGCGCTTCTCCCAGTAGAAACCAATGAGGAGGAAGGAGCAGACGCCCACGAGTTCCCAGGAGATGTAGACGAGGAGGAGGTTATCGGCCATCACCAGCATGAGCATGGAGGCGACGAAGAGCTGGAGGAGGGCGAAGAACCAGTAGTAGCGCGGCTCACCCTTCATGTAGCCGATGGAGAAGATGTTGACCATCAGGGCGACAGTGGTGATGACGCCGAACATGACGATGGTGATGGGGTCGATGAAGATGCCCATCCGGAGGTCAAAGCTCTCGCCGATGCTGGACCATTCGATGTCCTTGACGACGGGGCCGAGCTTGCCCGGGGTATCGAGGAAGTCGACGAGGACGACAAAGAAGAGCAGGAAGGACGACAGGATCGCGGCCACGCCGAGATAGTCACCGCCGCGGGGGAGGTAACGCCCGAGGATGGCGATAACCAGGAACATCCCTGCGGGGACAGCAGCGAGCAGCCAGGCCTCTTCAGCACCCATGGTTCTTATCGGCCCCTTCTACCACTTCATGATTGCCGCTTCGTCCACGCTACTGGTGGCACGGTTGCGGAACAGGCGGATGACGATTGCCAGCGCCAATCCCACTTCCGCGGCGGCGACGGTGATGATGAACACGGCGAAGATTGCGCCGACGATTGCTCCAGGATCCAGGTAGGCCGCGAAGGCCACGAAGTTGAGGCTCACCGCGTTGAGCATCAGCTCCACGCTCATCAGGATGAGCACGGCGTTGCGACGCGCGAGCACGCCATAGACACCGAGCGAGAAGATGATGGCGCTGAGGACGAGGTAGTTTTCGAGCGGGACCATCGCTACTCCCCTTCCTCTTGACGAGCGAGGATGATCGCCCCGATGAGGGCTACCAGCAAGAGCACGGAGGCGAGCACGAAGGGCACACCGAAGCCGGTGAACATCTTCTCGCTGACCGCCTCGATCGGGATATTGGTCGGGGTCTCGAGGTCGCCGGGACCCCAGGTGGTCTCGAGGACGGAGGCCACAAGGATAGTCACGAGGGTGACGCCGACGAGGAGCGCCAGCGGCATCTGCGGCCCGTTGACGGCTTCCGGCCGGCCGGAAGGGTCGGCCCGGGTGAGCATCAGGGCGAGCAGGATGAGGACCGTGACCGCGCCGCCATAGATGAGGAACTGGACGAGCGCCAGGAATTCGACCGTCATGAAGACGTACATGGCGCCCACGCCGGCCAGGCTCCCGATGAGGAAGATGGCCGAGTGGAGCACGGAGCGGGAGAAGACGACGCCCGCGGAGAGTCCGACGATGGCGGCCGCGAAGATCCACCAGAGCACTTCAGTGGCCATTACTCAGCACCCCCGGGGACCTTGCCGCCAAGTTCCTTGATCGTGGCGAGCACGTCAGCGGGGATCGCCTCGCCCTTCTCGACCGCTTCCTTCGCCTTGCGTTCGGCGCGCATCCGACGGGCGCGGACCTTTTCGTAGGAGTTGGGGTCGCCCTTCGGGCCGGTGCCGTACCCGGGCGGCGGGACCCAGCCATCGGCGTCGGGGGCAACACCACCAGTAGCCGGGGCCGCGGCGCCACCTCCGGCGCCACCGCCAAGGGTGGCCCAGATGCTGCCGCCGGGGGCGAGGTCGCTCCCGAGGTCGTAGAGCGTCTTCGCGATGTCGTCCGGAACGGCCTCGCCGGCGGCCGTGAGCTCGTTGAACTTGCGCTCGGCGCGCATCCGCCGGGCACGGACCTTCTCGGCGGAGTTCGGGTCGCCCTT
>CAZRUZ010000220.1:0-3124 GCA_964603275.1 uncultured Anaerolineaceae bacterium
AGGACCCCGATATTGTCCGGGCGCCCGATGTGTCGTTCGTGACAGCCGGGCGGCGCCCGGCCGGCGCTGGCCGCCGGCGAGGCTTCGTCGACGGCGCCCCGGACCTCGCGGTCGAGGTCATGTCCCCCGATGACCGGGAAAAGGGCCTCCTGGCCAAAGCAGGTGAACACCTCGATGCCGGCGCGGCCCGGGCCCGCGTCTGGCTCGTGCGCCCCGCGACGCGCAGTGTCACCGTCTTCCGCGCGGGTGGCGAGGTGACCACCCGCCACGAGACCGACGAGTTGACCAGCGACGACGCGGGCTTCGCGGCCGAAGGATTCACGCTCGCGGTGGCTTCCATCTTCGCTGAGTAGGCCCGGATTCAATCCCACCGGTCCGGCTGTGCAGTGTCCGGGGACAACCGGGGCGGCCGCTTCGCGGGTCAGATTGGCGCGTAAGTGGCGAGTTCTCCCTTCTCCTTTCCGCCTCCCTGCGCCACAATCACCGGCGATGGCGCGTCCGTTCCTGAAATGGGCAGGGGGCAAGGGCAAGCTCGCCCCGGTGATCCTGGCCGCCGCACCCGTGGCCGTGTCGCGCTACATCGAGCCCTTCGCCGGGGCGGGCGCGGTGTTCTTCGCCTTCGAGGAAGAGCGCCCCGGGATCCCGGCCATCCTGGCCGATGCGAACCGCGATCTCATCGAGACCTACACCGCCGTCCGCGATGAGCCGGCTGCCCTCGGCGCCGAGCTGTCCGAACTCGCTGCCGCCTACCACGCCGCTGACGGCGATGCCCGCCGCGCGATGTACTACCGTATTCGCGCTGAGGCGCCGGTCAGTCCCCCGCAACGCGCAGCGCGCTTCATCTTTCTGAACCGCACCTGCTACAACGGCCTGTACCGCGTGAACGCCTCCGGCGGCTTCAACGTTCCGTTCGGCCGGTACAAGAACCCCCGCATCCATGATCCCGGACTCCTCGCCAGCTGCTCCTCCGCCCTGCAGCGCGCCACCCTGCGCGTGGCCGACTTCGCCGAGGTCTGCGCCGAAGCCCGCCCCGGTGATTTCGTCTACCTCGATCCCCCGTACCAGCCGCTCAGCGCGACCGCCAGCTTCACCGCCTACACCAGCGGCGATTTCGGCCCCGCCGAGCAGGTCCGCCTGCGGGATGCTTTCGATGACCTCTCGCGCCGGGGTGTCGCCGCGATGCTCTCGAACTCCGACCACCCCGTGATCCGCGGCCTCTATGAGGCGCCCGGCAACCACCTGACGACTGTCTGCATGTCCCGTGCGATCAACTCGGTCGGCACGGGCCGCGCGGCCGTCGCCGAGCTGTTGATCCACAACTTCGCCCGCGTCGGCCTGGCCCCGGCCGCTGGCCGCGCCGACTGACCCGGCGCCCGTAGCCGGAGGGCCCTCCCCTTGGGCCGTTCGCCCCTCATCACCGTTCACCTGGAGCGCGTATCCTCCAGCCAGATTACCGGCGGGAGGGTTATGCCATGCCACGTCTCGAAGGAAAAGTCGCAATCGTCACCGGCGCCGGGTCGGGGATCGGCCGCGCCGCGGCCAGGCTCTTTGCCGCCGAGGGCGCGAAGGTCGCTTGCGCCGATATCACCGGCGCCGAGGAGGAGACCGCGCGGGAGATCGGCGCCGCGGCGATCGCGGTCCGCGCCGATGTGGCCCGCGCCGCCGATGTGGAGGCGATGGTCGCCCGGACGGTCGGCGCCTTCGGCCGGCTCGATGTCGTCTTCAACAACGCCGGCATCGAAGGTCCCCAGGCTTATACCGCCGACTACGACGAGGCCGACTTCGACCGCGTCATCTCGATCAACCTGAAGGGCGTGTTCCTCGGGATGAAGTACGCCATCCCGGCCATGCTCAAGAGCGGCGGCGGGTCGATCATCAACACCGCCTCGGTGGCGGGGCTGGTGGGCTTCCCCGGGATCGTCGGCTACGCAGCTTCCAAGGGCGCCGTCGTCCAGATCTCCAGGACCGCGGCGCTGGAGTACGCCACCAGCGGCATCCGCGTGAACGCCATCTGCCCGGGCGTCATCTGGACGCCGATGGTGCAACGCTTCACCGGCACATCCGAAGAGGCGCGCGGCCAGATGGCCGCCACCGAACCGGTCGGCCGCATGGGCCAGCCCGAAGAGGTCGCCGCACTCGCACTCTTCCTCGCCAGCGACGAGTCATCGTTCGTTACCGGCGCCGCGCTCCCGGTTGATGGCGGTTACGTCGCCCGCTGACGCCCGCGACTCCTGACCCGCCGCTGGTGTTTTCGCTGCCGAGCGTGTTCGATACCACCATGCGCAAAGACATCCACGAGATGAACCGCCTCGCCTGGAACGCGGCGACCCCGGCCCACAACAGCCACAAGGGCGACCAGGCCCGCTTCCTCCGCGAAGGGGGCACGACGCTCTTCCCCGAGGAGGTCGAACTCCTCGGCGGCCTCGCCGGGAGGTCGCTCGTCCACCTCCAGTGCAACTCCGGCCAGGACACCCTCTCGCTCGCGAAGCTCGGCGCGACCGTCACCGGCGTCGATATCTCTGACGAGGCGATCGCCTTCGCCGCCCGTCTCTCGGAGGAGTCCGGCATCCCGGCGAGGTTCGTCCGGAGCGACATCTTCGACTGGTTCGCCGCGGCCGCGGAAAACGGGGATCGCTACCAGCTGGCGTTCAGCTCCTACGGCGCCATCCCCTGGCTCTCGGACATCGCCGCCTGGGGCCGTGGCATCGCCTCGGTGCTCGAACCCGGCGGGGCATTCGTCCTGGTCGAATTCCACCCCACGGCCTTCATGTTCAACGAGAAGCTCGAACGCGACTGGCCCTACTTCTCGGCTGATCCGATCATCGAGGATGTCGGCGTCGGCGATTACGTTGCCGCCTCGAAGGATGGCCTCGTCGCCCGGGGCTACGAAGAAGGCATCACCGGTTTCCAGAACCCCCACCCCGGCGCCGAGTTTGCCTGGGGCATCGCCGATGTGGTCATGGCCCTGGTCGATGCCGGCCTCCGCCTCGAAGTGCTACGCGAATACGACTACGCGAACGGCTGCAAGTTCTTCGAAGCCGCGGTCCTGGGAGACGGCCGCCGCTACTACCTGCCCGAAGGTGTCCCCAACCTCCCCCAGATGTTCGCGGTGCGCGCCCGCAAG
>CAZRUZ010000221.1:0-3124 GCA_964603275.1 uncultured Anaerolineaceae bacterium
CCGGAGCTGCGCTAAACGCGGTCGTCGCAGTGCCAAGGAGCGGGGGCAGCTTCGATGAGGTCAACGCAGGCGGTTCTAACTTCGCGCTCGAGCGGACGGCGAGTAAGCGTTGCTTGTCTTCGGACCGCTTCGCGCGCCGCCGCTCAGCGCGCGCGTTAGGCGCCATGGAGACGTTCACGCTTCGAAACGAGGGTAATGAGGTTGTCGCGTTCGAGATTCCGAGTTCTTACTTCATCAGTTCGGGTGGGATCGCGCGGTATTTTGGCCGCTTTCCCGGCGTATCTGTTACAAAGGTAAGGCGGCTATTCGCCAGCAGCGACGAGGTCCACGTTCAATTCAGCTGCAAGGGCGAATCCTTCGCTGTGTGGGAGCCCTTCGGTGACAACAGCAGGTACTGGATTGGTCCAAGTTCGGAAGCCCAACGTCGGCGAGCGTGTATCGATGAACTCGAAGCCTACGTTCGAAACAGCTGGCCAGGGCCGGTCAGTGCAGCGCGCGGCCGTTTGCTCGCTCTGCTCCGGCGCAGTGCCAGCGCCTAACAAGCAGTTCGAGCCGACCGTGACACGTCGACACGTGCGCGCAGCAAGCGCGTCATTGCATTATGCGCTTGCTGCGCGCTGGACAGCGCAGCGCGCGGCGGCTCAACTGCGGCGTTAGACGTCACTCGCTCGGTGACACATTCAACACTTCGTTCGAGATTGGCAGGTAACGCGCATGTCAAGGAAACTTCCGATCGCACTTGACTTGCAGCGCCCTCCTGTCGCTGAGCGTGGGCGTTGGGCATCATGGATTAGGCACCATGGAATTGCCTTCTGAACTTCAAAGCCAAGTCGAAGAGCTCGCCCTGGACTACTAGCGGGGTCATGACGTGAGTTCTGGCTTCATGCGACGCGGACGCGCCGCAAGCGGTGGAGTTGGATCGCACGCCGCAGAACAGACTGGACTTCACTGGGGGCCGCATGAAGCGAGTGACTGGAATCGGCGGAATCTTCTTCAAGGCCAAGGACGCGCCTGCGCTGCAGGCCTGGTACAAGCGGCACCTGGGTATCGACGTCCAGGAGTGGGGCGGTACCGCGTTCCACTGGACCGACGACGCAGGCAGGCCGGTCGGCGGCACGACGATCTGGTCCATCGGTCCTGCCGGCGGTGATCAGTTTGCACCGAGCCAGGCTGCCTTCATGGTGAATTACCGCGTCGAGGATGCCCGCGCGCTGGCCGGCGTCCTGAAGTCGGAAGGCTGCAACGTGCTCGAGCGGATCGATGAGTCGGAATACGGCGTGTTCGCGTGGGTCATCGATCCCGAGGGCAACAAGGTCGAACTCTGGCAGCCGCCATCGGGGCAATAGCCAGTAGTCAAAGGTCACCCCAGTCGGTCGCTCGGGGACCGGGCCCCGGCGCTCGACCGCGACGCCCGACTTCGCGCAGGATGCGCGCCATGGCGGAGCGAGTGCAGAAGGTGCTGGCCGCGGCCGGCCACGGCTCACGGCGCGAGATCGAGGGCTGGATCCGGGCCGGGCGGGTGACGGTCGACGGGTACGTGGCGGCGCTCGGCGAGCGGGTCGAGGCCGGTGCGGCGATCTGCCTGGATGGGCGGCGGCTCGAGACGGCGGCCCCGGCGGCGCGCGAGGTACTTCTTTATAACAAGCCCCCGGGCGAGGTGACGACGCGGCGCGATCCGGCCGGGCGCCCCACGGTCTTCGACCGCCTGCCGGCGCCGCACGCCGGGCGCTGGATCGTCATCGGGCGGCTCGATACCAACACGACCGGGCTGCTGATCTTCACGACGGACGGGGCGCTCGCCCACCGCTGGATGCACCCCTCGGCCGGCATCGAGCGCGAATACCTGGTGCGGGTGCGCGGGACGCTCGGTCCGGCGGAACTCGACCGGCTCAGGCAGGGGGTCGAGCTCGAGGACGGGCCGGCCCGGTTCCAGCGGATCGAGCCGCAGGCAGGCTCGGCCGGCCACGGCTGGTACCGGGTGGTGCTGAACGAGGGACGCAACCGCGAGGTGCGGCGGATGTTCAGCGCCATTGGCCACGAGGTGAGCCGGCTCAAGCGGCTGCGGTACGGGCCGATCGCACTCCCGGCGGACCTGGGTCCCGGTTCCTGGCGCCGGTTGGGGGCGGAGGCGGACCGGTTGATATAATCCGCACTGTGAAGACGCCGATGCGGCAACTGGCTTCCCTGTCTGTGACGGCGAAAATGCTGGCTGCTGCGACGATCCTATGCCTATCTTCGCCGATCTACGCCAATGAGGAGCTGGTCCGGGTAACCACCAGCTTCGACGCCCGGCACGTCGGGGCCGTCCTCCGCCAGGTCTCGAAGCTCTTCGAATCCGGATTCCAGCGTTCGCAGGCCGACGCGCTGGCTCACGAGATCGATGCACTGCGGGCCGACCAGCCTCGGGCCTGGGATTTCCAGGTGATCTGGCGGGGGGGTGAGCGGCCCCTGAAGGTCCGGGCGCTCCTCGACGATCTGGGGAACGTGGACCTGGACTTCTCGACCACCCCCGATCTCGCCCCCCAGATCCGCCGTGGGGTCGATGGCTACCTCAACGCCCGTGGCCTCTGAAAAATAAGGGGCCGCTGGCCCGTTTCCTGCATTGACACCCGCCAGCCGCGAAATCAGAATACGCGGCTCGTTTTTACTTGGGAGGGGTACCCAAGCGGCCAACGGGAGCAGACTGTAAATCTGCCGGCTTATGCCTTCGTAGGTTCGAATCCTACCCCCTCCACCAAGTGGAAACGGGCGCAGTGCGGGGCAAGAGCGGCGAGTGACGGTCGGCTTCGCAGGGGCAGTCGGACAGCGGCGTCAATTGGCGGGTGTAGTTCAATGGTAGAACCTCAGCCTTCCAAGCTGATGACGTGGGTTCGATTCCCACCACCCGCTCCACGCCGCGGCCGGGTATCCGTACCGAGCTAGGTAACGCTAAGGACTATCTGCCCACGTAGCTCAGTTGGTAGAGCACGTCCTTGGTAAGGACGAGGTCACCGGTTCAATCCCGGTCGTGGGCTCCAGGAACAACGATTCAGGGTTTACTGCAAGAGGGACGCTGCCGTGTCGAAAGAGAAGTTCGAGCGCACCAAGCCGCACGTGAACGTTGGGACGATTGGCCATGTGGACC
>CAZRUZ010000222.1:0-3098 GCA_964603275.1 uncultured Anaerolineaceae bacterium
GTGGCAGTGACTCGCCAGACGAGCGCCACCGAGTCGTCCTCCACCACCTCCTGGAGGTATTCACGCCTGTAGTCTGGAAACGCCGCCCAGAAGCCGGCGTCGAACTTCCTCAGCGTCTCCCGTCCTCGCAGCGGTGTGCCCTTCAGTACGACGTCTTCGGCGTACACGGCGGCGGTGCCTTCTGCGTCACGCGCCTGGTCAGCGGCCTTGAACTTTTCCCAGAGGGCGCGGGCTTCTTCGATGGACATGGCTAACCTCCTCATGCCGCTGGCGGCCCGGTGTGAGCCGCGCGGTCGTCCGCTCTGGTGGCTGGAAGACTGATCGGCGGCTCCTTTCCGGGCCGAGGGGCCCCCGGCTACTTCCCTGTCCGCACCCACGCCACCCCTACCGCCACGAGTACCGCGCCAGCGGCCCGGGGGAGAGTCAGGTCGTGTTCGGGCGCGCCAAACGCCCCGAGATGGTCCAGCACAAGGGACCCGAACACCATGCCGAGGGTGTTTGAGGCGATGTAGAGGGCGAGGCTTACCCGGACCAGCAGCCACGTGACCAGCAAGAAGACCGCTGTCGAGAGGACACCGCTCAGGAGGTAGTACCACTCGAGTCCGCGGAACGAAGCCAGGGCCAGGGCGCCACATGTCACTGCCAAAGCGGCAATGGCCGGAAGGCTGTGCAGTGGGCGCTGGAATCCCGGGCGGTTGCCGCGCCACGCCGCCACCCCGACTACACCCGCCAACATCGCCACCCCGATGAGGAGGTGGAGCCAGGTGGCCTCCTCCCCACCGCGCTGACGGCCCACGGCGGCGACCATGGCGATGGCCACGGCTGCGAGCAGGCCACTCGCGACCCCGACTGCGATGAGCAGCGCATCGCGGGCGGCCGGCCGGCTGGAGGGTGGAAGTGCCGGCGTTGCCACTTCAGGACACCCTCACGAGGACAACCCCGGCGCCGACAAGCACGAGGCCGCCCAGTCGCGGCAGCGTGACGGCCCGCTTCGGCGCCCCCATCGCCCCGGCATGGTCGAACGCCAGCGCCCCGGCGGCGCCGCCAAACGTGAGGGCGGCGAAGTACATCCCGAGACCGAGGTCACCGATGAGGCGGGGCGTCATCGCGAGCCCGAAACCGGATGCGAATCCGGCACTTCCGTACCACAGCGGCAGCCCCCGGACGGTCAGCCAGAGCGCCAGCCAGACGACCGGGACCATCGCGGCGATTACCACCCCGGAATCGAACGGCGAGGGCAGGCGGGTCTGCCCCTCGTCGACGCCGATCCAGAGGAGCAGCGGGGCAATGATGGCGAGCGAGCCGAGCGGCGAGATGATCGAGGCCTCGCGCCCCCCACGTTCGCGGCTGATGGCACCGATCAGTGCCGCTTGGAAGGTGGTGAACAGACCAAACACCACGGTGATGCCGAGACTCAGGCCGTAATCCACGATGTCCTCCTCCCCACGCGGGAATGAGATGGTGGCAACGTGCCGGGCCCGGCCGCCGAGGGCACCCGGGACGCACCGGGTGAATGTGCGCGGAATCTACTCGCCCATAACGGGCTTTACAACCCTGTATTCCGAAGTATTTCGCTTGAGCCGGGTCCGCCGCGGGACGCGGGGACTTCGCCTCATCCCGGGCCAACGACCGCCGCGGCGCAGGTGAGCACGGCACCCCTGCCCGGGAGTGGCTTCCTACCGTCGTGTCCTGGCGCGAATCATCTTGGCGCGAATATTCACGGGATGACCCCATCCCAGACGCGGCGCTCTGCCTCGCGGTAGTTGGTGGCCGGGTAGCACCGTTCGCCGAGCACCATGAGCGGCCGGGTCGCCGTCTCAAACCGCGGCCAGTGCAGCGCGGGCGTGCTCGGGTCGCCATTCGTCGCGAAGGCAACCCAGGCATCCATCATCGTGTGGGCGAGGGCGTCCGCCGCCGGGCCACTGCCCGCCTGGTCGGGGAAGAGTTTGTAGATGCCACTCATGAACATGATCTCGAAGCCGTGGTAGGCACCCAGGCCGACCGATGGAGGCGACTTCCAGTCGAACAGGTAGCAGTACGAAGGATTGCCTCGGGCAGCATTGGCCTCTGCCAACCGATCTGCAGGCACGCGGAAATGGTGGTCGGTGAGGGCGGCCTGCCAGACCTCCTCGGGGGATGCAGGCTCGCCACGCTCGCGGCGGGCGTCGGCGAACGCCTCGAACGCGGTCTTGCCGTCGTCCACGCCAAGCTCGGCGAAGCGACCGGCAACCTCGGGCTCGGAGAGCGGCGCGACCTTGACGAGCGACCGGTACTCGTCGTCGTTCGAACCCGCCAGCAGGGGTACGTCGGAACCGTCTCCGCCGTTGATGGCGGAGATGGGAAGAGCTCGCAGGGCCTGGCCGTCGGCGACCGGGGCAAAGGTTGGTCTCCACACGCGCCCGCGGCCGATGAAGCGCTGCGTGTCCTCGGTCTCGAGTTTGGAGGCCGCCTGGACCAGGTCGACCGCGGGGGCCGCCCGCAGCCCGGTGGCGTCGTCAGGGGACAGGCCAAGGATCTCGCAAAGCCTGCTCGCGGTCGCCGTGGCGGCTTCGAGCGTGAGGGCGTGGTGGCCCGCGCCGCTCTGGGCGATCGCGCGATGAAAGAGGCCCTCCGCCTCGGGTGATGCCATGAGCGCCCCGACGCTCATGCCGCCGGCCGACTCGCCGAAGATCGTGACGTTCCCGGGGTCACCACCGAAGGCGGCGACGTTCTCGCGGACCCAGCGAAGGGCGGCGATCTGGTCGCGAAGGCCAAAGTTGGTGAACCGACCATGCTCATCTGCCAGGCAAGGGAGGCCAAGGAAGCCGAGGGCTCCGAGGCGGTAGTTGATGGAAACCACGACCGCTCCGCGGGCGGCCAACTCTCTCCCGGAGAACTCGGCTCCCGAGCCGATGGTGAACGCGCCGCCGTGAATCCAGACCATCACGGGCCTTCGGCCGTCGAGCGACGCGGTCCAGATATTGAGGTAGAGGCAGTCCTCGCCCATCTGCCGGGGCGGTGGTGGAGCACCCGGGATGTCGATTGGCGGTTGCCCCTGCAGAGAACTAGCAGGGTGCTGCAAAAGGGGATCGACCGGAACGATCAGTAGGGGATGATGG
>CAZRUZ010000223.1:0-3065 GCA_964603275.1 uncultured Anaerolineaceae bacterium
TGTATCGCCCACCTCGCACTTCTCCCTCTCCCCCAACCAACCGTACCCTGTAGGCATGGCACGCCTCGCCGCCATCCTCACCCTGGGCTGCAAGCTCAACCTCGCCGATTCCGAGGAGATCGCCCACGGCCTGCGCCGCTCCGGCTACCAGGTCGTCGACCGCCTCTGCGAGGCCGATGCCTACGTCATCAACACCTGCTCCGTCACCCACGTGGCCGATGCGAAATCGCGCAAGCTCATCCGTTCCGTCCGCCGTCTTTCGCCCGGGGCGCCGATCACCGTCACCGGCTGCTACCCCCAGTCCGCCGGCTTCGACGCCGCCGCCGAACTCGGCGCCGACCTGGTCGCCGGCACCCGCGATGCGGATAAGCGCCAGCTGGTGGCGTTCCTCTCGGAGCACGGCCCGGCGGCGCCCCGCGGCGCCCCCACCAGCCCGCTGCTCCACACCCGCGCCTTCGTCAAAGCCCAGGAAGGCTGCAACGATGTCTGCGCGTTTTGTATCGTCCCGCGGACCCGTGGGCGCGAAGAGTCGCGCTCCATCGATGCCGTGGCCGCGGAGGTCAACCGCGCCGTCGAGGACGGCGCCCGCGAGGTCGTGATCACCGGCACCCAGCTGGGGGCATGGGGGCGCGACCTCGACCTTCCGCTCCAGCCGCGCCACCTGATCGCCGGCATCCTCGAACGCACCGAAGTCCTCCGCCTGCGCTTCAGCTCGCTCCAGCCCCAGGACATCACCCCCGAGCTCCTCGCCCTCTGGCATGACCCGCGCCTGATGCCCCACTTCCACCTCGCCCTCCAATCGGGGAGCGAATCCACCCTCCGTACGATGCGCCGCCGCTACAGCGCGGCCGAATTCCGCGACGCCGCCGCGCGCATCAAGGCGGCTGTCCCCGGCGCCGCCATCACCACCGACGTGATCGCGGGGTTCCCGGGCGAGACTGATGAGGACTTCGATGCCACGCTGGCCCTCTGCCGCGGGGTTGGCTTCGCCCGCCTGCACTGCTTCCCCTATTCGGCACGCTCCCGCACCACCGCCGCGCGCCTGCCCGGCCAGCTCTCCCCGGAGGCGAAACAGGAACGCATGGCCCGCCTCCTCACCCTCAGCGAAGAGCTCTCGCTGGCGTTCCGGCGCGAGCACGCCGGCGCCGTCCGCCCCGTGCTCTGGGAAAGCGAGCGGCCATCCCCGGGCGCGGAAGGCCCGCTCTGGCACGGCCACAGCGATAACTACATCCCCGTCTACGCGGAAGGGGAAGCGCTCCTGAACCGCGTGACCCCTGTCCGGCTCGGCGAGGTGTACCATGACGGCGTGCGGGGGTACTCCCCCATGGAGGCCGTATGAACGCCGTCCGCCGCATCCTGCTCGCCTTCTACAGCGTGCTCCTGCTGGCCGCCACCGGCGGCCTCATCGCCCTCACCTGGAACCAGGACCGCAAGCTCGACCTGGAAGTTGGCGAGTTCAACCTCCAGGCGTTCGTCGATGCCTCGGATTCGGCCAAATGGGCCGTTACCGGCATCCTCGCCGGGGTGGCGCTCTTCGGCCTCATCACGCTGCTCATCGCCATCCTCCGCTCGTCCGCGGCAGCCTCGGCCGGCACCCTGCGGATGAAGCAGGCCGATGGTGGCACCGTGGTCGTCACCGCCGCGGCCATCGAAAGCCTCCTGCGCGATGAGCTCGAGCAGCTCCCCGAAGTACGCCGCGTCGCGCCAACCGTGCGCGTCTCGTCCGCGGGCGTTGTCGACACCGTGCTCAATGCGACCATCGAACCCAGCGCGAGCATCGCCCACGCGACCCGCGTCCTCGGCGATGGCGTGGCGACGGTCCTGAAAGAGCAGGTGGGCGTCACCAGCGTCCGCCGTCCGCTCATCCACATCTCCTATGACGAACTGGCGGCGCGGCCGGTTGGCTCCCTGGCAAAGGCGTACGCGCCGCCACCGCCCGAACCACAACAACCCCCGTACGAAGAGGTCCCCCCGGCACATGACTGAACCCGGACATATCCGGCCTCCATCGGCCAACACGCTCCCGTGGGTGATGGAGGCTCTGCTGTTTGTCGCCGAGGAGCCCCAGCCGCTTTCCGCGCTTGCCCGCGCCGCGGGCGTGAGCGACGCGGCCGCCCGGAAAGCCCTCGCCCAGCTCACCGCAGATTACGAGGCCCGCGGCCTGCGCGTCCTGGAGGATGGCCAGCGCTATCAGCTCGGCGCGGCCGCCGAGTTCGCGCCATACATCGAGAACATGCTGGGCACCGGCCCCGGGCAGCGCCTTACCCGGGCGGCACTGGAAACGCTCACGATCATTGCCTACAAGCAGCCCTGCACGCGCGCCGAGATCGAAGCGATCCGCGGCGTCAACAGCGATAGGCTGGTCGCCATCCTCGAACAACGCGGGCTGGTTGAAACCGCCGGTACGGGTGATGGCCCGGGGCGCCCGAAGCTCTACCGCACCACCATGCGCTTCCTCGAGCACTTCGGGATCAAGAGCCCGCGCGAACTGCCACCGCTCCCGGCGGCCGAAGAAGAAGCTCCCGTCGAGGCCGAGATCTAGCGGGCGGCCTACCGCCTGGCGGGGCTTCCGTGAACGTCCGGACCTGACGGCCCGGGGGGATTGACATCGCGGCTCGACCAGCTCAAAATCCCGGCCGCGTCAGGTCAGGCGAGCGTCTGCGGCAACACGCCTCCTGCACATGCCACCATCCACGGAGGGCGCCATGGAGGCATCCCCGGGTCTTGCCAACGTCGACCGCGAAGAGCTGCGCGCGCGAATCGCCGCCAAGTATCGGGCTGTCGCAATCAACCCTGAACTCGGCTTTCACTTCCACACTGGCGCACCGCTCGCCGCCATGCTTGGCTATCCCGGGACGGTTGTCGCGACACTCCCACCTGGCACTGTCGACTCGTTCGCCGGAACCGGCAATCCCTTCCTGTTTGGCGACCTTCGCCCAGGGGAAACGGTCGTCGACATCGGCTGCGGCGCGGGTTTCGACACGCTCATCGCGGGGGACCAGGTTGGGCCGGCCGGTCGCGTGCTGGCAATCGATATGACACCCGAAATGCGGGCACGGGCCATG
>CAZRUZ010000224.1:0-3054 GCA_964603275.1 uncultured Anaerolineaceae bacterium
CGAAGTTCTCCCAGTTCGCCGGCGCCAGCCAGGTGAACATCCAGAGCCAGACCGGTTCCGCCGCCGGCGCCCTCGTCAGCTTCGCCGTCGGCTCCACCGGTGAGATCACTGGCATCTACTCCAACGGCGCCAACCGCATCATCGGCCAGCTTGCCCTCGCCTCGTTCGTGAACCCCGGCGGTCTCCTCCGCCAGGGCCAGAACCTCTGGGCCCCGAGCTCCAACTCCGGCGAGGCCATCGTCGGCATGCCGAACACCAACGGCCGTGGTTCCGTCAGCACCGGCACGCTCGAATCCTCGAACGTCGACCTCGCCCAGCAGTTCACCAACGTCATCCTCGCCCAGCGCGGCTTCCAGTCGTCGTCCCGCGTCATTACCGCCGGCGACCAGATGCTGCAGGACCTGGTGAACATCATCCGCTAGTCACGCACCGCGATTGGGGGGCTCTGCTCGCGGCCCCCCAATCGCCCACGGGAGGCCGCATGGGTCTGAGCCTCGCTACCATGAACCGCCTCGCCGGCGTCGCCATCCTCCCGATGATGCTGCTGGCGATTCTGGCGTTCTCGAAGGCTGCTCGCCCGGCCGCGAGTCTCCCCCTCCCCGCCGATGGCCTCGTGGTGGTCGCCAACCTCCGCGCCGAAAGCCTCACCTTCCACCACCTCTCCTCGGGCGAAACCACCACCCTCGCACTACCAGGCCCGCCCCACGAATTGCTCTCGCTGAACTCACGCCTCTACGTGACCCTCGGGCGCGCCAACCTCGTCGCCGAAGTCGACCCCGCCGGGCCCGGCATCCTCCGACTCCTCTCCCTCTCCGGCGAGCCCCACGGCATCACTGAGCATGACGGCTCCCTCCTTGTGTCCCTGGACAAGGGCAACTCCGTCGTCACGATTGACCCGGCCACCTTCACCGAGGTCCACCGCGAGACCACGGGCGAAACGCCCCACGTGGTCGCAGCCTCGTCCGTGGGCGTCTTCGTGACCGATTCCCGCGACAACACCATCCGCCGCCTTGGGCCATCGCTGGCCACCGCTCCCACCGGCGAGCTTCCCGAAGGGCTCGCGATCGCCGGTGAGCGCGTGGTCACCGCGGATTACCTCTCGGGCACGCTGTCCGTGTTCGATGCTGCGGCGCTGGCGCCCTTGGGTTCGATTTCTGTCGGAGTCGGCCCGGTCCGTGTTGTTGCCCTCGATGTGCGTCGCGCCCTCGTGACAACCCAGGGCGACCCGCGGCTGCTCGTCGTCGACGTCACGAGGCTCCGGGTCGAAAAGGGACTTGAAGTCCCCGCGCGTCCCGATGGCATTTGTCTCTCCCCGGATGGCAGCCATGTCGGCATCGCCTCCAACGCCGCCGGCACGGTCACCGTCTTCGCTGCCGATGGCTGGCGGCCTGCAGGCACGCTTACAGCCGGAGACGGCCCCGGGGCCTGTCTCTGGCTCCCCTCGCGTTGACCTCGGCCGCTCCCGGCGCAACCATCGTTTCAGATACTCGTGTGCCCGGGGAGTTCCATGTCACCAGGCCAGGGCTGCCAGGTCGGCGGACGCTTCTCCCGCTGTGCCAACCAGGCTTCGGAAACCTGCCAGTACTGCGGCCGGGCCTTCTGCGCCGCCCACACCGGCTTCACTGAAGACCACGAAGCCGTGTGCTCGCGCAAGCCCTGCGTCGCCAAACGCCGCGATCTCGATGCCCACCTCGCCTACCGGACTCGCGTCCTCCAGCGCAACCGCGCCGGCCTCTGTGGCATCGACGCCTGTGATCCCCACCCGCCGTTCGAATGCTCCCTCTGCCAGGGCCGGTTCTGCGGCCGGCACCTCACCGAACGCCTCTACCCCTTCCGCACCGGCATGGTCTCGGTGGACCGTCCGGTCAGCATCTGCGCCCACTGCTGGGAGCGCCGCGGCATCTGGCGCTCCCGCTGAGCGCCAGCCCGGCGGTCTTCAGGCGACCATCCCCGCAACCTCCGATCCGCCCGTTGTCCATCCGTCGAAGAGCGCGATACAGTCACCCCCGCGCGACTTCAGGTTGCGTTTCGCCGTCGCGACGAGCGCTCCGAGCTCTTCATACGCGGGGCCGTCAGGCCCGCCAAGCGGAAGCCCGCCCACGGAAACCGTCACCCGGTCCACCGCCAGCCGCCCTCCCCCATCGAACCAGCGCCTGCTCAACTTCTCGGCCAGCGCGCCCTCGAACGTCCCGAAGTCGCGGGCATGGATGATCGCGACGAAGTCATCGCCACCCACATGCCCCACGAAGGATTCCCGCGGGCATCCCTCCGCCGCCTCGACCAGGACAGCCGCCAGACCCGCGATCGCCTCATCGCCATGCCCGAATCCGAACCGGTCGTTGAACGACTTGAAGTGGTCGATGTCCGCGTACACCAGCACGTACGGATCGCCGCTGGCCCGTAACGCCTCAACCTTCCGCCGGATGAGACGGTTGCCCGGCAGCCCCGTCAGCGGACTCACGAGCCGCGCCTCGGCGACTTCCTCGGCGAGCAGCTGCTCCAGCAGCCCTGTCGTATTCACGATGCCCGCATAGTCCTTACCCTCGAGCACCACGATCGGGTCGTGGAGCGTCGCCGCCGGCCTGTCCAGCGCCATCCGCGCCGCTTCCTGCACGACCGTCGTCGTCTGGACCGTGATCGCCGGCGTACAGAGCTGCTCCGCGCTCCGGCGGCCGTTCAGCGAGAGGCCGAACTGCCCCGACATCCGCTCGAAGAGGCGCCCCCTGGTGATGATTCCGGCCACGCCACCCGGGCGCAGAACGGCCAGCACCTCGAGGTGCCTGTTCGCCTGGAACAGCTCGTAGACCTCAGTCCCGGCCGCCAGGGCCGTCGTCGTCGGCGTCACTTCCACCAGGTCCCCAACCTGCGCGCGCCCCGGAGCCGGCGCTTCCCGGCGGCGGCTCCCGGCCGCCTTCCTGATCTGCGCCTGGATTGCCCGGTCTGGGCCCACCGGCCGCGGACCGGGTAACCCCAGGTAGTACCCCTGTCCGAAAGCCACGCCGAGCCCGATGAACGCCTCCAACTGCTCGCCCGTCTCGATCCCTTCGGCGATGA
>CAZRUZ010000225.1:0-3035 GCA_964603275.1 uncultured Anaerolineaceae bacterium
TCGGCGCCGATGTCGGCTCCTTCGGCACCAGCTTCATCTACGCCTGGCGCGAACGCGAACGCATCTACGACTTCTTCGAGGAAGTCTCCGGCGACCGCATGTTCCCCACCTACTTCCGCCCCGGCGGCGTCCAGATGGACCTGCCGGCGAACTACGAAGACCGCATCCGCTGGCTCCTCGGCTCGATCCGCCAGGGCCTCGAGGACTTCGATGGCCTGCTCACCGGCAACGAGATCTTCGTCGAGCGCTGCCGCGGCCTCTCCCCGGTGACCATCGAAGAGGGCGTGAACTGGGGCCTCTCCGGCGCCTGCCTCCGCTCGACCGGCATCCCCTACGATATCCGCAAGGTCGAGCCCTACAGCATCTACGACCGGCTCAAGTTCGATGTCCCCGTCGGCAAGACCGGCGATGTCTTCGACCGCTTCCTCGTCCGCATGGCCGAAGCCTGGCAGAGCACCCTCATCGTCGAGCAGTGCCTCGACCAGATGCCGAAGAGTGGCCTGGTCCTCAACCCCGACCTGCCCAAGACGCTTCGCATCGATGAGGGCGAGTGCTACGTCCGCACCGAAGGCACCAAGGGCGAATACGGCGTGTACGGCCTGGCCAAAGGCGGCAACAAGCCTTACCGCATGAAGCTCCGCTCGCCTTCCTTCTGCAATCTCTCCGCGCTCAAGAAGATGGTCGTCGGCCACTACGTCGCCGATGCGGTGATCATCCTCGGGTCGCTCGATATCGTCCTCGGCGAGGTGGACAAATGATGCTCGTTGCCGACCCGTTGTTCGGCCTACCGTCGTGGATCGATGCGATCATCCGCATCCTTATCGTCGTCGGCGTGATGACCCTCGTCGTCGTCTACCTCACCGTGGGCGAGCGCTGGGTGGTCGCCCGCTTCCAACAGCGCCTCGGCCCCCGCAAAACCGGGCCCGGCGGCGTCCTCCAGGGTTTCGCCGATGCGCTGAAGCTCGTCACCAAGGAAGACCTGCGCCCCACGAACGCGGACCGCTGGGTCTTCGAACTCGCCCCCTACGCCACCTTCATCCCGGTCCTGATGACGCTCGCCGTCCTCCCCTTCACGGAGACGTGGGGCGTGCGCAACCTGGCGCTGGGGCTCTTCTTCGTCTTCGCCGTCCTCGGCCTCAACATCGTCGGCATCATGATGGCCGGCCTCGGCTCCGGGAATAAGTACGCGCTCCTCGGTGGCGTCCGCGCGGCGGCCCAGATGATCAGCTACGAAATCCCCCTTGTGGTCAGCCTCCTCTGCGTGGTGATGATCACCGGCGCCGACCTTGAAGGCGGCACTGGCACGCTCAACCTCAACACCATCGCCGCTCTCCAGGAAGACCGGCCCTACATCCTCCTCCAGCCGCTCGCCTTCCTCATCTTCTTCACGGCGATGCTCTCCGAGCTCCACCGCGCGCCATTCGACATCCCGGTCGCCGAATCAGAGATCGTCGGCGGCTACTTCGTCGAGTATTCGGGCATCCGCTGGAGCATGTTCCAGCTCACCGAGTACGCCTCCATGTGGGGGTTTAGCGTCTTTGGCTCGGTGGTCTTCCTCGGTGGCTGGGCCTGGCCCTTCGGTGTCGATGCGCCGTGGTGGCTCCAGCTCCTGACCACCGTCGTGAAGAGCCTCGCCTTTATCCTCGCCATCATGTGGGTCCGCGTCACCGTCCCGCGCCTGCGCGTCGATCAGCTCATGAACTTCAGCTGGAAGGTCCTGCTCGAACTCTCCTTCCTCCAGCTCATCGTCAACGGCATCATCCTGCTCTACGACTGGCCGCAGGAACTCCTCGCGCTCACCAGCGCCATCGGCGCGGTCGGCCTGGTCGCGCTCATCATCCGCCACTCCACCACCCGCGCGAGCAAGGGGCTGGTGGGCACCTACCGCACCCTGGGGTCGACTAGCCAATGAAAGGTATCCTCAAAGGCCTCGGCGTCACCTTCGCGACCTTCGTCGGCAAGCCCGTCACGGTCCAGTATCCGGATGTCCGCCATCCGCTCCCCGTGCGCCAGCGCAGCTTCCCCGTGCTCACCTGGGATTTCGACCACGATGAGCCGTTCTGCACCGGCTGCAACGTCTGCGTGCGCAACTGCCCCGTCGATTGCATGACCGCGGTGATGATCGACAACCCCAAGTACGCGGAAGGGACGAGCAACCGCCGCAAGATCGTCGAGAAGTTCTGGATCGACTACGGCCGTTGCATGCGCTGCAACATCTGTGTCGAGGTCTGCCCCTTCGAAGCCATCGTCATGGACAACACCTGGGCCGGCCACGAGCACGCGACCTACGACCGCCGCGACCTGCACATGGACTTTGATGAGCTGACCAGGGTCGCGCGCAGCGGCGGGCTGGCCGTGCCATTCCGCCCGCAGGACCGCATCGCCGCGCTCGAAGCCGAAGTCAACGGGACCGAGGCCCCGGAGGCCACCTTCGTCGGCGCCTTCCCCGAAAGCCGCCAGGCCCAGCTTGAGCGCATTGCCCAGGGGCTCCCCGCGGCCATCCAGGAGCGTGAGCCCGAGGTGAAGAAGGTCGCCGCCAAGGCGGGGCCAGCATCCGCCGCCGGCGGCGAAGAGGTGGAGATCCTCTCCGAATCCAAGATCCGCGCCAAGCGCATGCGCGCCGAACGCCAGGCGAAGGAATACCAGGACCGCGGCGAGGCCGTCCCCCGGGAGATCCTCGACGCCATCGAGAAGTACCGGAACATGAAGCCCGGCGAGGCTGCCGCTGCTGGCGGAGCGGCGGGCGGTACCGGAGTCGTCCTCACGGGCACGAACGACGATGGCTCGATGCGCTTCCCGCCCGGGGTGGGTGATGGCCCCAAGGGCGACCCGAACTCCGCCGAGAAGGTCCGCGCCCGCCGCATGCGTGCCGAACGCAAGTTCAACGAACTCACCGCCGCCGGCGAACCCATCCCCGATGACATCGCAAAGACGCTCTACGACCTCGGGAGCGACCTCGCCCCCGGCGGTAGCATCTGGGCCACGCTGGCCGGCCCGGCTGGTGGCGGTGGCGCCGCCGCCGCGCCGCTCACGGG
>CAZRUZ010000226.1:0-2911 GCA_964603275.1 uncultured Anaerolineaceae bacterium
GTCGCCAAAGCGAGGCGTGCTCAGCATGCTCAAGAACCCCCGCTCAAACGCGCCATCGAGCTCCTGATGGAGGTCGACCTCCCAGACGCGCTGGATCACCGGGTTGGCCGCCACCACCTCGAACAGCTCCGTGGTCACGCACGCCGGGTGGGCGAGCTGCGCAATCTCATCGCAGGCGCCCGCAAGGGTGAACCACTCCTCAGCCAGGTGCTCAGCTGGCGACCTCCCATCGGGCGCGAAACCCGCTCCAACGAGGATCTCCCGGCGGGCAAAGGCATCCGCCGTCAGCGCGTCGAGCAGGGCTGATAGCGCAGGCCGGCTCGGGTGGCGCACTCCGCTCTCGTACGCCTTGATCGAGGACGGGGAGATGCCGGCGCGCCGGGCGAGTTCATCCCGCGAGATCCCTTCCTGCTCCCGCAGGCTCCGCAATCGTGCGAACCACCCGGGCATGTTCACCTCGCCTCCGCCAGGAAGCCGGAGTCCGGAATTCGTGCACCCGCACGAGGGTGGCCGGTGCACGTGGAAGCCTACCAGAGTGCCGGCGACGCCCTGCAACCAGGCGGCATGGAACGTGCCAGGCAAGCGCAGCACGTCCGCCGCCGCCGCCGGCCACGAGCTCAAGCGCCCCCAATCGCCAAATCGTGGGCATAGCCAGAAGTGGTAGAATCCCCCCTCTCGCGAACTCCGTGGCGCCCAACCGCCCTGGCTGGGCCGTCACGAGATACTGAAGGGATGCGATGCGCCCGCTTCGTGATCCATGGGCGAATACAAACGGTGCCGGGCGGCGAACCACCCGGTGGTTGTGGTGCGTGGCCGTCCTCACTCTCGCCGTGGTCCTCGGGGCTCTGCTTCTCACAACCGGAGTGCCCACAGTTGCGGCCCAGGAGGCGCGGCCGGTCCGCGTCGGCGTCTACCAGAACGAGCCCAAGATCTTCACCGCCGGAGACGGAAAGGCCGCCGGGATCTTCATCGAACTCATCGAGGCGATGGCCGGCGATGCCGGTTGGGAACTGACCTATGTGCCCTGCGAATGGAGTGCCTGTCTCGCGCTGCTCGAGTCAGGGCAGATCGACCTGCTCCCGGACGTTGCCTACACCGCCGCACGGGATGAGGTCTTCGACTTCCACAAGACCCCGGCACTCCAGAGTTGGTCCCGCGTCTACCGCTCGCCCGGAGTCCCGATCGCCGATTTCGCCGACCTCGATGGACGGCGCGTGGCAGTGGTGCGCGGGTCGGTCCAGCAGGAGAGCCTGCGCCAGCTAACCAGCGGGTTCGGCTATCAGGTCACGCTCCTCGAGGCCGATTCCTTCGAGGCCGCATTCCGGATGGCGGAGGACGGTGCAGCCGACGCGGCGGTCGCCAACCATTTCTTCGGCGAGCATTTCTATCGCCGCTTCGGTCTCGAAACCACGTCCATCGAGTTCAATCCCTCGTCGCTCTACTTTGCCGCGCCGGCCGGTCGCAACGCCGACCTGCTCTCCAAAATCGATGGCTACCTTAATGAGTGGGGCTCCGCGCCGGATTCCCCGTACCAGGCCATCCTCGATAACTGGCTCCCGCCTCCCCCGTCCAGCCGGGTCCCGGCGCTGGTCTACTGGATTATCGGCGGGGTCGTTGCGCTCCTCCTCGGGATGACCGCGGTTGCTCTTTTCCTCCGGCGGGAAGTCCGCCGGCGCACCAGCCACCTTCAAACGGCCAATGCCGGGCTTCGCGACAGCCAGGAACGTCTCGGCCAGCAATCGCGGGAACTCCTGGCGCTCAACGCCGTCGGGAACCAGGTCACGGGGTCGCTCACCCTCGATGACGTAATTGGCACGGCGATGGGTGAGATCATGCAGGTGGTCGGGCCCGATGCCGCCATGATGTTACTGCGCGACGGCGACCGGCTGGTCGAACGCGCATTCGCGCCCGCGGAGGAACGCGAGCGTGTCGCGCCGTTCCCCGAACACCGTCTCGGGGCCTGCCTGTGCGGGCTGGCCGCCAACGATGGGAAGCCCGTGTACTCACTCGATATCTTCACCGATAGCCGGTGCACCTGGGACGAGTGCAAGCGCGCCGGATTCCACTCCTCCGCCTCTCTCCCGCTGCGCAGTGGCGATGAGTCGATTGGTGTCCTCGGCCTCTTCTCCCGCGAGCCGCGCGACTTCGAAGCGCAGGCCACCTTCCTCGAGACACTCGCCGCCCAGGTCTCAACTGGCGTCCGCAACGCCCTGCTGCACGAACACGTCCTGCGCCATGCCTCCGAACTGGAGCAGCGCGTCGCCGAACGCACCGCTGAACTCGAGGTCGCGCGCGAAAAGGCCGAATCCGCTGACCGCCTCAAGTCCATATTCCTCGCCACCATGTCCCACGAGTTGCGCACACCGCTCAACTCCATCATCGGGTTCACTGGCATCCTCCGGCAGGAACTCCCCGGGCCGCTGAATGCCGAGCAAGCGAAACAGCTCGACATGGTCCGTGGCAGTGCCCGCCACCTGCTCGCCCTCATTAACGATGTGCTCGACATCTCCAAGATCGAGGCTGGCGAGCTCGACGTCTCTCGCGATATGTTCGATGTCCGGAGCTCTGTCGAGGAGGTCATGCGCCTCGTCACGCCGGAGGCGAACCGGAAGGGCCTCTCGCTGAGCGCCGCAATCGGCCCGGACGTTGGCGCCATCGTCTCCGACCAGCGCCGCTTCGAACAGATCCTGCTGAACCTCGTCGGCAACGCAGTCAAGTTCACCGAGCGTGGCGAAGTCGCGATTGAGTGCCAGTCCCGGGACGGGGCTATCGTGACCAGCGTCCGTGACACCGGTCCGGGTATCAGCCCCGCCGATCTACCCCGGCTTTTCCAGCCATTCCAGCAGATCGAGTCGGGATTGGACCGTCGCCACGAGGGGACCGGCCTCGGGCTCTCCATCTGCAGGAGCCT
>CAZRUZ010000227.1:0-1689 GCA_964603275.1 uncultured Anaerolineaceae bacterium
TCTGCTGTTAACCGGCTGTTAGCGGCGCCGGCGCCCACGCTCGCCGCCCGCGTCCGCGGAAACTACCATCGCCAGCGTGATCCCCCGCGAAGACCTCGTCTCCTACGTCGCCAACGTCCACGCCCGCACCCACGAAGCCGTTGACCGCCTGGCCGATGCCCACCTCCACTGGCGCCCCGCCCCGGGTGAATTCTCCGTCGCCGAGCTGGTCACCCACATCGCCAGCGCCCGCCTGATGAACGCCGCCGCCGTCGAGACCGGGATCACCCGTTATCCCGGCCACCGCGTGAAGGACACGGCCACCGCGCTCGCGCTCCGCCGCCTGATGCGCCGCACCAGTCGCCAGGCCATCGCCACCATCTCCGCGGCCGACCTCGAACGCATCATCCCCAACCTCGCCGGGCCCGCCTTCCCCGCCTGGCGCCGGGTCCTCGGCGGCCTCATCGAGCACGAGACCCACCACCGCAGCCAGCTCTGCGCCTACCTCGCGGCCCTCCAGCTCGAGCCCCCGCCGCTCTTCGGCCTCCACGTCGAAGACCTCCCGCGCTAGCCAGTGCCCCACACCGGCCACCCGTTCCCGTACACTCCCCGCCCATGAGCACCTGGTTCGATACCGCCCGCTTCGGCATGTTCATCCACTGGGGCCACTCCTCCCAGCAGGGAGTCGAGCTCTCCTGGCCCATGGTTGGCGGCAACGCCGCCCTCCCCCACGGCGACCTCACCGTCGCCGAATACCAGTCCTCCGCCGCCACCTTCGACCCCATCAACTGGGACCCCGCCGCGCTCGCCCGGATGGCCCGGAGCCTCGGCATGCAGTACGCCGTCTTCACCACCAAGCACCACGACGGCTACGCCATGTTCCACACCAAGACGTCCGATTTCGGCGTGGAACATTCCCCCTACGGCCGCGACCTCGTCCGCGAATTCGTCGATGCCTTCCGTGCCGAGGGTCTCCGCATCGGCCTCTATTTCTCCCTGATCGACTGGCGCCACCCCGACTATCCCGCCTTCACCGATGCCGACCGCCCCTACCGCTTCGGCCAATCGAACCAGCCCTCCCCCGAGCAGTGGGACCGCTTCAGCGCGGATATGTTCGAACAGGTCCGCGAGCTCCTCACCGCCTACGGCCCCATCGATGTCATCTGGTTCGATGGCGGCTGGGAGCGCACTCCCGTCCAGTGGCGCGCCACCGAACTCGAAGCCCTCATCCGCCAGCTCCAGCCCGGGATCCTCATCAACGACCGTCTCCCCACAGTGGGCGACTTCGAGACCCCCGAGCAGTTCGTCCCCCCGCAGCCCCCGGCACGCCCCTGGGAAACCTGCATGACCCTCAACGAGAGCTGGGGTTACAACCCCGCGGATGATGCCTGGAAATCGCCCCGCCAGGTCGTCCACACGCTCTGCGAAGTCGCCGCGAAGGGCGGCAACCTTCTCCTCAACATCAGCCCCATGGGCGATGGCGCCATCATGCCCGAACAACGCGCCATCCTCGGCGCCATGCAGCGCTGGCTGAGCCAGAACGGGGAGAGCATCACCGGGACGAAGGCGGGGCTGGAGCCGTGGCAGTTCTACGGGCCTTCGACGAAACGTGGCGACACGACGTACCTGCATCTCCTGATGCGCCCCTACGAGTCCGTCACCGTCCGCGGCGTCCCCATCAAGCGCGTCCGCTCGGTCCGGGTCTTCTCC
>CAZRUZ010000227.1:1789-2905 GCA_964603275.1 uncultured Anaerolineaceae bacterium
CGGCCACTCCACCCTTCCGGCGGGCCCGGCTACGATGCCTCCAGCACGCCCGCCGGAGTCCGCCATGAAACTCTTCCTCGATACCGCCTCCATCGATGATGTCCGCGCCGCCGCCCGCTACGGCGTCATCTCCGGCGTTACCACCAACCCCAGCCTCCTCGCCAAAGAGGGCGGTGTGAGCTACCGCCAGCGCATCCAGGAGATCGCCGCCGTCATCGATGGCCCCATCTCCGCCGAGTGCGTCTCGCGCAAGGCCGATGACCTGGTCGAAGAAGCCCGCGAGCTCGCCTCCTGGCACCCCAACGTCGTCGTCAAGATCCCGATCGACGGGGAAGGCCTCGAAGCCATTCACCGCTGCAGCGCCCTCGGCATCCGCATCAACACCACCCTGGTCTTCACCCCCAACCAGGCCCTCCTCGCCGCCCTCGCCGGGGCCGCCTTCCTCTCCCCCTTCGTCGGCCGCCTGGACGATGTGAGCTACGACGGCATGGAACTCATCCACCAGTGCGTCAGCCTCATCGACACCCACAACCTGCCCGCCCGTATCATCGCCGCGAGCCTCCGGCACCCGCTCCACGTCTCCCAGGCCGCCTTGGCCGGCGCCCACATCGGCACCATCCCGCCCGCCCTCATCCCGCAGATGCTCAAGCACCCCCTCACGGATATCGGCATCGACCGCTTCCTCGATGATGCCCGCAAGGCCGGCCTGCTCTAACGGCTCACCCCCGCGAGCGACGGGACCACCCGGCCACCATCCCGGCCGCCGCCAGCACCAGCAGCCCGGTAGGCGCCCACGCATTCGAACCACGGCCAGCCGATACCGGACTGTTCCCCACATCCGGCGGCCCCGGCGCGGCATCGACCCTCGTGATCCAGGCACTCCCCACCTCGGCAAGCTGCCCGAACTCCGCGAACTCGGCCCGCAAAGCCCGCACCACGACCAGTTGCCCTCCGCAGCTCACATCCGGGATCTCCCGTACCAACAGGAACTCCCCCGACCCATCAGACATCACCGCAACACCCGTGGTCTCGCCCCCGAACAGGATCGCCAGCCTCTCTCCCGGCCGGTAGCCCGAGCCCTCGATCGTCACCCGCTCTCCGCATTGCGCCCGCTCC
>CAZRUZ010000228.1:0-2903 GCA_964603275.1 uncultured Anaerolineaceae bacterium
TCAACCAGAACTACGAGCCGCTCAATGTGTGCAACGTGCGGCGCGCGCTCATCCTTGTCCTTCGCGGCAAGGCCGAAATCATCGAGTCAGCCCGTTCTGTCTTCCACACCGCCCGCGCCACCTTCGTCCTCCCCTCGGTCATCCGCCTGGTCCACATGATCAAGCGCCCCCGGCCGAAAGTCCGCCTCAGCCGCAAGGAGATCTTCATCCGCGATGGCTGGCGCTGCGTCTACTGCGGGCGCAACACCCGCGACCTCACGCTCGACCATGTCCTGCCGCGCCACCGTGGCGGACCCCACACCTGGGAGAACCTCGTCGCTGCCTGCCGCGCCTGCAACCACCGCAAGGCGGGCCGCACCCCACAGGAAGCGCGCATGGCCATGCTCCACGAGCCCGCCGTCCCCCGGGTTTCCATCTACCACGCCTTCTTCCAGTACCTCGGCTCCCAGGAAGAATGGCGCAAGTTCGTCCCCGGCTGGGATGACTCGCTGATCCCCGCCGCGGGCTAGCCCGCAGCCGCGCTGGCCCGCCTACCCTTCCTCGCTCGTCCCGGCAGCCCGGTGGCACGCCCCGTTGAACACCGCGTACGCGCCGCAGCGCGTGCAATCCACGTTGTTGCCATAACAGCAGAACGTCCGCTCGAAGTTCCCGCCTTCGCCCATGTAGAGCGGCAGCATCTGGCGCAGCCCGCACGTCTCGCCGCGCTCGCCCGTCACCTGCAGGCACCGGCTGGACTTCATCAACTCCAGCGCGCCGATGTTCGCCTTCACCCGCTCCGGGAACCTCCGCTTGACCGCGATCACCCGGTCGACCACGAGGTCGCGCTCCCGCAGGTCCTCCCACCCCAGCCCGGTCTGGTCACCCAGCGAAGGCACGTAGAACGTGAACGCAACGCCCGTCACCGGCCAGTCCTTCACCTCCTCCACAAAGGGCTCGATCCCGTCCGCGTTCAGCCGGGTCAGGGTCATCTGCAGGATCACCGTGGTGCCGTCATCCGGGTCCCGCGCGAACACCGAGTTCTTCACCCGGTCGAACACGCCCTCGCCCCTGATCCGGTCGTTCATCTCCCTCGGGCCATCGAGCGAGACTGTCACCAGGTGCCCCGGCGCCGAGGGGATACCGTACGTCCCATTCGTCACGATCGATGAACGCTCGAACAGCGGCATCGCCCGCAGCACCAGGTCACGCCGGACCATCGGCTCTCCACCCATGAACAGCATCGAGCGGATCCCATGCTTGTCCCGCAGCTGTTCGAGCTGGGCGAGCATCGTCGCGTCGTCCATCTTGTCCTTCGGCCGGTTCGGGTTGTCGGCCCGGAACACGAAGCAGTGCGCACACGAGAGGTTGCACACGTTCGTCACGTTCACGAGCGCCCCGCGGAACACCCGCTCGCCGAAGTCGGTCGGCTCCCTGGTCGCTCCGGTCTGTGTGCTGCTGCCCACCGGTTCCCTCCTGCCGTCCGTGCTGTCATCCGCACCATACCACCATCGTCCCGGTCCGGATCGACACCCCGCGCTCCCGCCCCGACAATCCGCTCATGGCCTACGAACACATCAGCTACGACGTTGCCGATGGTGTCCTCACCATCACCCTCGACCGCCCCGAACAGCTCAATGCCTTCACCGAGACCATGCAGCGTGAGCTCATCGATGCCTGTGACCGCGCCGATGCCGATGACGGTGTCCGTGCGATTGTTGTGACCGGCCGTGGCCGCGGCTTCTGCGCCGGCGCCGACCTCTCCGCCGGCTCCGGTACCTTCGATGCAACCTCGCGCGGACGCAGTACCGACATCCGCGAGTACCGCGATGGTGGCGGCCGCGTCACCCTGCGCATCTTCGAACTGAAGAAGCCCATCATCGCCGCGATCAACGGCCCTGCCGTCGGTGTCGGCATCACCATGACCCTCGCCATGGATATCCGCCTCGCCAGCGAGAACGCCCGCATGGGCTTCGTCTTCGCGCGCCGCGGCATCGTGCCAGAGGCCTGCAGTTCCTGGTTCCTGCCGCGCGTGGTCGGCATCTCCCAGGCAATGGAGTGGGTCTCGACCGGCCGGGTCTTCACCGCGCAGGAAGCCCTCGCCGGTGGCCTGGTCCGCAGCGTCCACCCGCACGGGGAACTGCTCCCCGCCGCCTATGCCCTGGCCCGTGAAATCGCTGATAACACCTCGGGCGTCTCCGTGGCCCTCTGCCGCCAGATGATGTGGCGCGGCCTCGTCGCTGACCATCCCATGCACGCCCACATGGCCGATTCCCGGGGCATCCTCGTCATGGGCGCGTCCGCCGATTCCCGCGAGGGTGTGGCGTCCTTCCTCGAAAAGCGCCCGCCGCAGTTCTCGATGAGCGTTAGCCGCGACCTGCCCGACCTCTTCCCGTTCTACGCCACTCCCGA
Source organism: uncultured Anaerolineaceae bacterium (assembly GCA_964603275.1). Classification (GTDB taxonomy): domain Bacteria; phylum Chloroflexota; class Dehalococcoidia; order Tepidiformales; family Tepidiformaceae; genus Amarobacter. The sequence continues at coordinate 2,389 of CAZRUZ010000228.1, forward strand.
ATTCGCATAGCCGTGGTGTTGCCGCTCAGGACTTCGGCGTCTTCCCCAGCCGCTGGATGATCGACTCGAAGACGTCGTAGTCCTGGGCGCCCACCACCGCGTACTTCTCCGCGAACACGTACGTTGGCACGCCGCTCACGCCAATCTCGCGCGTCCACCGGATCGCCTCAGCGACCCCGTCGCGATACGTCCCTGCCTCGAGGGCCTCACGCAGGGCGGCGCCATCGAGTCCCGCCGCTTCGCCCACGGCCACCACCGTCTCCACCTTGCCGATATCGGCAAGGTCCTCGAAGTACGCCTTGAACATCGCCCGCGTGTACTCCCAGTCGCGCCCGTGTTCGAACGCGAACTCGCCGCCTTCGTGCGCAAGGAGCGTGTTCGAAGTCCACGTCCGCCCGCGGGTGAACCGGATGCCCAGCGACTCAGCCCTCAGCTCCATCGCTGTCGGTGGGTCCTCGGGCCGGGTCATCGGGCGTCGCGCCTTGCCCTCGGGAGGCATCGTGGGGTCGAGCAGG
>CAZRUZ010000229.1:0-2680 GCA_964603275.1 uncultured Anaerolineaceae bacterium
TCATCGGCCAGGGCTGGCGCGGCCGCGGAGAGCGCGGCGATGGAGAGGGTGGAAACGATGGCCAGGCGGAGGAGGAGCGTCTTCATACCGGGTGACAGTGTACGGAGAAGTGGTGAAGTGGGCCACCACGCGAAGGGCAAAGAAAAAGGGCCGGTGGAAGTGTGGAGCGGACACAGCATCCAGCGCGGCCCGCATTAGTTTTAGCATCCGCTAAGCCGGGGGCGCAATAGGGTTTTCCCCGAAATTCATCACGATGTGTTGATTCAAATAGCAGGGGATGCCCGGGGATGGGATTTTCTACCGCTTCACAGCGCAAAAAGGCGGGCGGGTACAATCGAGCGCCATGGAGCCACGAATCCAGTTTGCGTTGACGGCCGATGGGGCGAGCGTAGCGTTCTGGTCGCTGGGAAGCGGCCAGCCGGTCATCCAGATGCCCACGATGCCGTTCACGCACATCCAGATGGAGTGGCAGGACCCGGACTTCAATGCCTGGTACACGGCACTGCTCCAGAGGTTCCGGCTCATCCGGTACGACACGCGGGGGTGCGGGCTTTCATCGGCCGAGGGGCAGGTGTACACACTCGATAGCATGGTGGAGGACCTGCGGGCGGTGGCGGACCGCGCGGGCGCCGAGCGGTTCGGGCTGATTGGCCCGGTGCAGGCGGGGCCGGCAGCGATTGCCTTCGCGGCGCGCTACCCGGAGCGGGTGACGCGGCTGGTGCTCTGGTCGGCAATCGAACACGCGCGGGATATCAGGACGGCCCGGTTCGAAGCGTTGCGGCAGCTGAGTTCGACCGACTGGCCGCTGTTCTGCGAGGCCGCCGCGCATGCAATCGTGACAGGCTGGGAGCACGCGGATTCGGCCCACCGGATGGCCCGGATCATGCGCGAGGGTTCGAACCGGGAAATCCACGAGGGCGTGATGCGGGGCTACCTGGAAGAGGACATCTCGGGACTCGTGCCGCTGGTCCGGTGCCCGGTGATGGTGGCGCACCGGCGCGATACAGGGGGCTCATCGGCAGCGGCGGCGCGGCGGCTGGCGGCCGCATTGCCGGATGCGAGCCTGGCATCGTTCCCGGGGCATGCCCTGCATTTCCTCACGGAGGCGCGGACGGAGATTGTGGCTGCGATCCGCGAGTTCCTCGACGTGGCGGAACCGCAGCCGGGCAAGGCCGGAGCCGGTCCGGGAGGGTTCTGCACGCTCCTCTACACCGATGTCGAGGGCCACACCGCGATCATGAGCAAGCTGGGCGATGAGCGGGGGCGCATCATCCTGCGCGAACACGAACGGATCACCCGGGAAGCGCTGGCGGACCACGCCGGCGTGGAGGTGCTGGCTACGGGCGATGGGTTTCTCGCGCGGTTTGGCAGCGCGCAAGAGGCCGTCCGCTGCGCGATCCAGTTGCAGCGGGAACTGACCGACCTGAGCGCGACGTTGCCGGTCGAGCTTCGCGTACGCGCCGGGATCAGCGCGGGGGAGACGGGCCCCGCGGGGGACGAGCTCTTCGGTGCGGCGGTTGCGCTGGCGCGCCACATTGCCTCGCTGGCGCGCGGCGGCGAAGTGCTGGTGGCGAACGTGGTGCGCGAACTGGTGGCAGGAAAAGGGTTCGCCTTCAGCAGCAGGGACGGCACGGACACGGGAGGGGCTCATGAGCCTCTGCGCGTGTGGGAATTGCACTGGAGCGTGCCGGCGACCTGACAGCCAGCAGGCGTGACCGCATAATCCAGCCCCAATGGCCTACAAGTGGCGTTGCCTGATCGCGGTCTGTTTCGGGACGTTCATGGCGACGATGGACTTCAGCATCGTGAACGTGGCGCTGCCCACGCTCTCCCGGGAGTTCGACCGCTCGCCGGACACGGTGGTGTGGGCGACGTTGATTTCGAGCCTGGTGGTCACGGGGATCACGCTGACGGCGGGACGGGTGGGCGACCTGTACGGGCGGAAGCGGGTGTACATCACCGGCTGGGTGATCTTCACCATCGGAATGGCCGTGGCGAGCTTCGCCCAGACGATCGAGCAGCTCATCGCGTTCCGGTTCTTCCAGGCGATCGGGGTTTCGCTGGCGATGGCGAACGGGAACGCCATCGTGACTGAGGCGTTCCCGCCGGAGGAGCGCGGGCAGGCGCTGGGGACCACGGGCTCGGTGGTGGGCGCAGGGCTGATGTCCGGGCCGATCGTCGGGGGCGTGCTGCTGGGCGTGTTCGGGTGGCAATCGATCTTCTACCTGCGGGTGCCCATCGGGATCGCGGCGATGGTGCTGGCGTACTTCTTCATCCGGCCATCGGAGCCGTTGCCGGCCGGCGCCTCGCGGAAGCTGGATATCCCGGGAGCGGTGGCGCTGTTCGCGGCGCTTTCGTCTGCCTTGCTGGCGGTGAACCGCGGGCAATCGTGGGGGTGGACCTCGCCGGTGATCGCGGGGTTGCTGGTGTTTGCCGTGTGCGCGCTGGCCGCGTTCGTCCGCATTGAAGCGCGGGCGGTGAGCCCGGTGGTGGCGCTCACGCTATTCCGGGTGCGGGCGTTCACGGTGGGAGTCTCGAGCCTGGCCCTCAACTTTGCCGGGCAATCGGCGGTGACCTTCCTGCTGCCGTTCTACCTGCAGGAGGTGAAGGACTTCTCGACGGCTCAAACGGGGCTGGTAATGGCCACGGTGCCGAGCATGATGCTGCTGCTTTCGCCGGT
>CAZRUZ010000230.1:0-2672 GCA_964603275.1 uncultured Anaerolineaceae bacterium
CCATCATCACCGAGAAGACCACCGTCCTCACCGGCCAGGACAAGTACGTCTTCGAAGTCGATATCCGCGCCAACAAGAACCAGATCCGGGAAGCCGTCCAGGTCGCCTTCAATGTCCGCGTCGTCGAGGTCAACACCATGACGATGAAGGGCAAGCCGAAGCGCTTCGGTCGCCGCGTCGTCAACCGGCCCAACTGGAAAAAGGCCATCGTCACGCTCATCCCGGGCGACAAGATCGAACTCTTCGAGGGGATTTAGGCCATGGCCATTAAGCAGTACAAGCCCACGTCCCCCGGTCGCCGCAACGCGAGCAGCGCTGCCTACACCGAGATCACGAAGAAGACCCCTGAAAAGTCGCTGACCGTTTCGCTCAAGAGCAAGTCCGGTGGCCGCAATAACCAGGGCCGGATCACCGTCCGCAGCCGCGGCGGTGGCAACCGCCGCCTCTACCGGATCATCGATTGGCGCCGCGAGAAGGCCGGCATCCCGGCAAAAGTGGCCGCGATCGAATACGACCCGAACCGCACCGCCCGCATCGCCCTCCTCAACTACGTGGATGGCGAAAAGCGCTACATCCTCGCCCCCAACGGGCTGGCCGTCGGCGCGGTGCTCGTCAGTGGCCCCGAGGCGGAAGTCCGTGTCGGCAACGCCCTTCCCCTGGCGAACATGCCGACCGGTACGCAGGTCCACAACATCGAGCTCACCCCCGGCAAGGGCGGCCAGATCGTCCGCAGCGCCGGCACCTCGGCTCAGCTGATGGCCAAGGAAGGCGATTACGCACTCCTCCGCCTGCCCAGCGGCGAAATGCGCCGCGTCCGCATCGAGTGCATGGCCACCATCGGCCAGGTCGGCAACGTCGAGCACTCGCTCATCAAACTCGGCAAAGCCGGGCGCACGCGCCACCGCGGCCGCCGGCCCGAAGTCCGCGGCGCCGTCATGAACCCGCGCGACCATCCGCACGGCGGTGGTGAAGGCCGTGCACCGGTCGGTATGCCCGGTCCGAAGACCCCCTGGGGCAAGCCGACCCTCGGCTATCGCACCCGCAACAACAAGCGCACCGACAAGTACATCGTCCGGCGGCGAGGCTAGGAGTAGGACATGTCACGTTCCATCAAGAAGGGCCCCTACATCCACCCTTCGCTCGAAAAGAAGGTCATGGCCATGCGGAACGCCCAGCAGCGCTCCGTCATCAAGACCTGGTCCCGCGCCTCGACCATCCTCCCGGAGATGATCGGCCTGACGATCGCCGTCCATGACGGCCGCCGCCATGTGCCGGTCTTCGTCACCGAAAACATGGTCGGCCACAAGCTTGGCGAATTCGCGCTCACGCGGACCTTCCGGGGCCACGTCAACAAGAGCGACCGCCAGAGCAAGGTGAGGCGCTGACCATGGAAGTACGAGCAACCACGAAGGGCATGGGCGCCTCTCCCCGCAAGGTCCGCCTCATCCTCGATCGCCTTCCCGGCCTCTCCGTCGATCAGGCCCTGGCGCTCCTGCGCTACGTCCAGTCGCCCCACGCCCGCACCGTCTCCAAGGTTGTCCTTTCGGCCGCTTCCAACGCCGAAAACAACTTCGACCTCGATGTCGACAGCATGGTCATCAAGCGTGCCTACGCCGATGAGGGCCCAACCATGAAGCGCTTCCGGCCCCGCTCGCGCGGACGGGTCAGCCCCATCCTCAAGCGCTCCAGCCACATCACCATCATTCTCGACGAGCGGGAGGTCTAATCGTGGGACAGAAAATCCATCCGCACGGCTTCCGCGTCGGCGTCATCTATGACTGGGAATCCAAGTGGTTCGCCGAAAAGGACTACACCGACCGGCTGCATCAGGACCTTGACCTGCGCCGCTTCATCCTCGCTGAACTCCCCGATGCTGCCATCAGCCGCATCGAAGTCGACCGCAACGCCAACCTGGTCACCGTCACCATCCATACCGCCAAGCCCGGTATCGTCATCGGCCGCGGCGGCGCCAAGGTCGAAGACCTCCGCAACGCGCTCGAACGCTACAGCGGCGGCCGCGTCCGCGTGAACATCCAGGAAATCCGCGTCCCTGAACTCGATGCCGCGCTCGTCGCCCGCTCCGTCGCAGACCAGCTCGAGCGCCGCGTCGCCTTCCGGCGCGCCATCAAGCAGTCGGTCCAGCGCACCATGCAGCGTGGCGCCCAGGGGTGCCGCGTCGCCATCGCCGGCCGCCTCGGCGGTTCCGAAATGTCCCGCCGCGAAAGCGAAACCCAGGGCCGCGTGCCCCGGCACACGCTCCGCGCCGATATCGACTACGGTCTCGCCGAGGCGCACACCACCTTCGGCCGGATCGGCGTCAAGGTCTGGATCTACAAGGGCGAAATCCTCCCCGAGCGCAACGAAGTCCGCGTGGAAGAGGAAATCCCCGAGCCGGCGCCTGTGGCTCCGCGCCCCGCACCCGAGCTCGAACCCGGCGCTCCGGCCCACACCGCCATCTCCATGGAACAGCAGGCCGCCCGCCGCGAAACCACCGAGGGAGGCGCATAAATGCTGCAACCCCGCCGAGTCAAACACCGTAAACAGCACCGCGGCCGCCGCTCCGGCGAAGCCACGACAGGTAACTATGTTGCCTTCGGCGAATACGGCCTCCAGGCCCAGGGCGCCGCGTGGATCGATTCCCGCCACATCGAAAGCGCCCGCCGCGCCATGAC
>CAZRUZ010000231.1:0-2649 GCA_964603275.1 uncultured Anaerolineaceae bacterium
AAGCTGCGGTGGTGAGTCACATTCCGCGCGTGTACCTGGCCGGTCGCATCGGGTCCGGCGCGATGATGGTCGAAGGCGAGCCGGCCCGGCACCTCGCGACGGTGCTGCGTGTGCGCCCGGGCGACCCGGTGCTGGTGTTCGCGGGCGACGGGCGCGAGTGGGAGGCCACCGTTACGGGCTCGACCCGGAGCGGCGTGGCGATCGAGGTCAGCGGGATTGCCCGGCAGGAGGCCTCGCCGCTAGTGGTGGTCGAGGTCTGGTGCGCGCTGGTGCGGGCGACACGGTTCGAGTGGGCGGTTGAGAAGTGCGTGGAGGCCGGCGCCGATATCCTCCGGCCGATGACAACGGCGCGGACGCAGCGCGGGGATGCGGCATCGGAGGCGAAGATGGCGCGCTGGCAGCGTATCGCTGTGGAGGCCGCGGAACAGTGCGGGCGGCTGTATCTGCCGGTGATTGAACAGCCCTCGGCGCTGGAGCACCTGCTCGAGACGTCCCGGGGGACGATGGTGTTCGGCGCGCGCGATGGCCGGCCGCTTGAGGACGCAGCCCGCCTGATGCCGCAGCACGGGCATGTCGCGGTGGTGGTCGGGCCAGAGGGCGGATTCACGGCGGACGAGACCGCGGCACTTGCGCGGGCGGGCGCGATCCCCGTCTCGTTCGGCCCATATGTGTTGCGGACGGAGACGGCGGCCGTCATCGGCGCCGCGCTCACACGCGCGGCGGTGGCGAGTGCGGCAGGATCTTCGGTGTGATGCGTGGAGTAGCGGGGCTGGCGGTGGCGTTTGCGGCGTTCGCGGCGGCGTTTGCGCTGCACATCGTGGGCGGGGCGACGGACCAGGGATGGCTGTTCGCGCTGGCGGTCGGGCTGATCTACCTGACGGCGGCGGGGTTCCCGGAGATCGCGGTGTGGGTAGCCGGGGACAGGCGTTTGGGCGCGCGCGAGTCCCGAGTGGTGCTTGCGGTGGGGTTCCTCGCGGGGTCGGCGTTCACGCTGGGGGCGTTCTGGGCAGCGAACGGGCGGGCGTTCGAGGCGTGGATGTTCGCGGGGGCGCCGATGACGGTGGCCTGTGTGAGCTGGGCGTTGCGCAGCACGCGGACGGCCGCGGCGCAGGCGCGTTCGCCGGACTGGCCTATCGCCTGAGGCGGGGGTCCCAGATGTCGCGGGCGGCGTCGCCGAGAAGGTTCGCCCCGAGCACGACGAGGCTGATGGCGAGGCCCGGGAAGACGACGACGTGCCAGTAGCCGGTGCGGGCGATGGAGAGGTTGGAGCCGCTCATGTCGCGGCCCCATGAGGCTTCTTCGACGCCGAGGCCGAGAAAGGCGAGCCCGGATTCGGCGAGGATGGCGGCTCCGAGCGCGCCGCTCATCAGCACGATGACCAGGGGGAGGACGTTCGGCATGACGTGGCGGAAGAAGATGCGCCATTCGGAGCAGCCCATGGCGCGGGCGGCTTCGACGTAGGTCTGGTTGCGCTCGATGATGGTGGCGCTGCGGAGGACGCGGTTGCCGCCGAAGAGGGCGCCGATGGCGATGGCGGCGATGATCGCCTTCATGCCGGGGCCGAGGGCCGCGCGGAGCATGAAGTAGAGGACGAGCGAGGGGAAGGCGGCGAACGCCTCGCCCGAGCGCTGGACCAGGTAGTCCACCCAGCGGCCGAAGTAGCCGGCGAGGATGCCGAGGAATGAGCCCGTGGTGGAGCCGATGAGGATGGCCGCCGCCGAAATCGTGAGGGAGACGCGAGCGCCGGCGATGATGCGGCTGAAGATGTCCTGGCCGTTCTGGTTGAGGCCGAAGGGGTGCGCCCACGATGGTCCGTTGAGCGGCCTGCCCACGCTGAGCTCGGTCGGGTCGTACGGTGTGATCGCGGGGCCGAAGAGCCCGGCGAAGATAAAGACCAGCAGGACCACGAAGCCGAAGACGCCGGCCGGGTGCTGCGAGGCGGTGCGGAAGACCCTTCGCGTGCGCCCGGGCGGGCGTGGGACGGCCATCCAGTTGTACGGCTGGGCCGCGGTCTGTGTGGCCATCAGGAGTACTTCACCCGGGGGTCGATCAGCGCGTAGGAAAGGTCGACCGCGAGGTTCATCAGCATCACGACGAGGGCGGTGTAGAGGACGAGGAACTGGATGACGGGGAAGTCGGCAGTGACCGAGGAGACGAGGAAGAACTGGCCGAGACCGTTGATGGAGAAGATCTGTTCGAGGATGAGGGAGCCGAAGAAGAGGGCGGTGATGTGCGCGCCGATCAGCGTGACGATGGGGATGAGCGCGTTGCGAAGGCCGTGGTGGAGGACAACGGTGGGGCCGGCGAGCCCTTTCGCCCGGGCGGTGCGCATGTAGTCCTGGCGGAAGATCTCGAGGAGGGTCGAGCGGGTGAGGCGCATCATGGTGGCGGCGCCGCCGAGGCCGAGGAGGAGCGTGGGCGGGATGTAGAGGCGAAGGTTCTCGCGGGGGTCTTCGAAGAACGAGACGTGGCCGCCGACGGGCGGCGAGTAACTCCACCAGATGGACGGCAGGACGATCAGCAGGATGAGCAGGAAGAAGTCCGGGATGGACTGGCCGAAGACGGCGAAGATGCGGAAGCCGTAGTCGACGGCGGAATCCTGTTTGACCGCGGTGATGACGCCGAAGGCGACGCCGAAGACGGTGCTGA
>CAZRUZ010000232.1:0-2548 GCA_964603275.1 uncultured Anaerolineaceae bacterium
GGCGCTGTCTGAACGTCAGCCCCAGCGGAAGAGGCGCCAGGCGAGTGCGCCCGGCAGGACGAGGAACGCCGCCACCAGCCAGAAGGCGGACCAGTCCCAGCCCTGGCCGAGCCACGCGCCCTGCAGGAGCAGGACCACATGCGTCATGGGCAACGTGTCGCCAATAGTGACCATGGTGCTGCTGAGCACGCCTCGCGGGGGCCCGGCGCCGGAGACCATCATCATGACGAAGAAGAGGATCAGGCCGGCGCCCTGGGCCGACCGCCCGGATGGGAGCGCGCTACCCAGGAAGATGCCGATGCTTGCGAATGCCAGCGCGCTCAGCAGGAAGGCGGCAGCCGTTTCGGCCGGCGACTGGGGACCCAGCGTCCCGTAAGCGATTGGCGAGCTGATGGCGATCACGACGGCCCCGATCAGCATCATGCCAAGGCTGACCAATACCTGGGAGCCGAGCACCGCGGCGAGCGGCACACCGGCGGCGTGGAACCGCCGGAGCACGCCCTGTTCGCGGTAGCCGGTAATGCGCATTGGCAGGGTGATCACGCCGATCGAGGTCATCACCAGGCCGATGTAGGCGGGCACGTAGTAGTCGGTGGGGCCAACCCCGCGCCAGGGGTCTTCCTCGCCGGGTTCGGGCTGTTCGATCTCGTTGCCGAACACGCTGGCCATGATGAAGAGCACGAAGAACGGGAAGGCGAAGGAGAAGATGACCGCGATGGGCTCCCGAGCGAAGTGTTTGACTTCGATCCAGGCGAGTTTCGAGAGCGCTTTCATCGGACGTGTCCCGGGCCTGAGAGGTTGAGGAACACGTCTTCGAGGGTGCCGCGCTCGACGCGGAGGTCCTCCGGGGCGATGCCGTGGGCGACCAGCGCGGCGGCGACGTGGGCGAGCACCGCTCCGGTGCCCCGGATCGCGAAGCGGGCGCCGTCGCGCGAGATGTCCGCGACCCCGGGTACGTCTGGCAGCCAGGGCAGGTCACCATCGTGGGTGAAGCTCACGGTGCTGGCGCCGGCATAGCGGGCGACCAGGCCCTGCACGGTATCGGCGGCGAGTACGCGGCCCCGCTGGAAGACGGCAACGCGGTCGCAGAGGGCCTCGGCCTCTTCCATGAAGTGGGTGACCAGGACGACGGTGGCGCCCTTTTCGCGCACATCGCGGATGAGCCCCCAGGCGTCATGCCTCGCGGCCGGGTCGAGTCCGGTGGTCATCTCGTCGAGGAAGACAAGGTCGGGCTGGTTGACGAGGGCGAGTGCGATAAACAGCCGCTGGCGCTGCCCGCCAGAGAGGTCGGCGAAGGCGGAGTGGCGCTTTTCGTACAGGCCCCAATCGTGCGCGAGCGATTCCCAATGGCGGGAGCGGGGGGACATGGCGGCGAAGAGGTCGAGCGCCTCCCAGACGCGGATACGGTCGGGGAGCGACGATTCCTGGAGCTGGCTGCCGATACGGTGGCGGAGCGCGTTGCGCTGGGTCCGCGGGTCAAGCCCGAGGATGTTGATGGCGCCGGAGTCGGGTGTGCGCAGGCCCTGGAGGCACTCGACGGTCGTGGTCTTCCCGGACCCGTTGGGCCCGATGATCCCGAAGATCTCGCCGTGCTCGACCGCGAACGAGACGTCATCGGCGGCGACGACATCGCGATAGGCCTTGCGCAGGCTGCTGACTTCGATGGCCCGTCCCGGAGCCACCGCCGGGCGCCCGTTTTCCATGAGCCCGGACGGTACACCCATGGGCAGCACCCGGACAATGGCCTCAGGCGATGAGCTTCGCGCGGAGGGCGGAGATGGTGGTCTCGCTGACGCCGAGGTCGCGGGCGTAACCTTCGGCCGTACCGTGGGTTTCGCGCAGGTGCACGATTGCGGCTTCGATAGCTTCGCGCGGTGCGCCGAGCAGCATGCGGGCGCGGCCCTCGTCGATGCCGCGGGAGCGCATTTCCGGCATCCACTGGTCGATCATGGGCGTGAGCAGCGTCTCGGTCAGGGTGTAGTCGGCGATGATGGTCTCGTCGTCGACGCCTGCGAGGTCGAGGAGGAGCGCCGCGGCGACGCCGGTCCGGTCCTTCCCGGCGGCGCAGTGGAAGAGCACCCGGCCTTCACTCTCGGCGCTCACCTCGATGAGCGTCCGGTAGGCGTCGCGTCCGATCTCGAGGAAGCGCATGTAGACGGGGCCGAAGCCGGTGAATTCGTGCTCCAGCCCGACAGGGGAGGCGTCATCCTGGAAGACCGGCGCGTGGATGTGGCGGATGCCGTAGGGCTCCGGGTTGGGCGTGACGTCGCGGGCGCGCTCCACATCGGAGCGGAAGTCGATGATGGTCGTGACGCCGGCCTCGGCGAGGCCGCGCATGCCGCTATCGGTGAGGCGGTGGAGGCTGGCTGAACGGATGATGGTCTCGCTCGTGGAGCGCCCGGAAGAGGTAGGGTATCCGCCGAGGTGGCGGACGTTGTGGGCGATTTCGAGCCGCAGCTCGCGGTTGGTGATTGTTAGCTCCATGCTCACAGTGTCGCCGATCGGCATGAAGGGCGCGTTAACAATCGGCGCCGCCGTATCCTTGCAC
>CAZRUZ010000233.1:0-2458 GCA_964603275.1 uncultured Anaerolineaceae bacterium
ACATCGAGTTCGGCGTAGTGCTCGCGCTTCGGCACCTCAATCTCGCTGCGGGCGGGGATGAGCTTGCCGATGATGACGTTCTCCTTGAGACCAAGGAGCTTATCGGTGGCGCCGTCGATGGCGGCATTGGTGAGGACGCGGGTCGTTTCCTGGAAGGAAGCGGCCGCGAGCCACGAATCGGTGTTGAGGGAGGCCTTGGTCACACCCAGGAGCACGGGCTGGGCCGTGGCCGGCTCGCCACCTTCGGCAATGACGCGGTTGTTGAGCTCCTCGAAGGCGCGGCGGTCTTCGAGGTCGCCCGGCAGGAGGCCGGTGTCGCCGGGGTGGTCGACCTTGACGCGGCGGAGCATCTGGCGGGTGATCACCTCGATGTGCTTATCGTTGATGTTCACGCCCTGGGACTTATAGACCTTCTGCACTTCATCGACCATGTACTTGCGGACGGCATCGCGGCCCTGGACATGGAGGATGTGCTGGGGGTTCTTGGCGCCCTCGGTGAGCTGGTCGCCGGCGTAGACCATCTGGCCGTTTTCGACGAGCAGGCGGGCGGCCGCCGGGATGGCGTATTCGCGCTCCTCGCGCTCTTCGTAGACCACCTGGAGCTTGTTCTTGCCCGAGAGCCGGACGACACCGGAGATGCGGGAGATGACCTGTTCGGCGACGGCAGCGTCGGCGGCCTTCGAGGCCGGTCCCTGCGCGATCGCGGCGCCCGCGACGATGCGGTCGCCATCCTTGACGAGGGCCTCACCCTTCGCGGGCACGGCATACTCCTCGACGAGGGTATCGACGTTCGTGACGCGGACGAGGCGGCGCTCGTTTTCCTGGACGATATCGACGACGCCGTCGGTCTCGCTGATGATGGCCTCGCCCTTGGGGGCGCGCGCTTCGAAGAGCTCTTCGACGCGGGGGAGGCCGCTGGTGATGTCGGTCTGGGATGCGACGCCACCGGTGTGGAACGTGCGCATGGTGAGCTGGGTGCCGGGTTCGCCGATGGACTGGGCGGCGATGATGCCGACCGCCGTGCGGATCTTCACGAGTTCACCACGGGCGAGGTCGCGGCCGTAGCACGGCTGGCAGAGGCCGCGTTCGGCCTCGCAGGACATCGGCGTGCGGACGAAGACCCGCTCGATGTGGCGGGCGTCGATCTCATCGGAAATGGCCTCGTTGAGTTCCTGGCCTCGCTCGCAGACGATCTCGCCGGTTGACTCGTCGACAACATCCATCGCGGCATAGCGCCCGAGAATGCGGCCACGGAGGCTTTCACCGGCATCGCCGGCGGGCCCGCGTTCGATCCAGAGTCCCGAGGTGGTGCCGCAGTCCTCTTCGAGGATGATGACGTCCTGGGCAACATCGATGAGACGGCGGGTCAGGTACCCGGAGTCGGCGGTGCGGAGTGCCGTGTCGGCGAGACCCTTGCGGGCGCCGTGGGTGGAGATGAAGTACTCAAGGACGGAGAGCCCTTCGCGGAAGGAACCGCGGATGGGGAGCTCAATGACCTTGCCGTTGGGGTCGGCCATGAGGCCGCGCATGCCGGCCATCTGGCGGATCTGGGTGATGTTGCCCTTGGTACCGGAGCTGGCCATGTAGTTGAGCGAACCGTATTCAGGCATGCGCTCCTTGATGGCCTTTTCGACCTGGGTGGTGGTATCGGCCCAGATTTCGACGGTGCCCTGGTAGCGTTCATCGTCGGTAATCAGGCCCATCTGGTACTGCTCCTGGAGCTCATCGACCTTGCGGTCGGCTTCGGCGAGGAGCTGGGGCTTGTTCTTGGGGACCTGGATTTCGTGGATGGCGATGGTAATGCCACTGCGGGTCGCGTAATGGAAGCCGGTCGCCTTGATACGGTCGACCACCTCGCCGGTCGCCTCGCCACCGAGGGTGCGGTAGCAGGTAGCTACCACCTTGCGGAGGTTCGGACGGTCCATGATCACGTTCTGGAAGGGCAGTTCCGGTGGGAGGATCTCGTTGAAGATGATCCGTCCAACGGTGGTCTCGATCGTGTGCGGACGGGGGTTGCCATCGGCGCCGAATTCCGGTTCCGCGAGGGAGCCGCCATCGCCGAAGACCGTCTTCGTGGTGCGCACGCGGATGGGCGCGCGGAGGTCAACGATGGCGAGGTCGAAGGCCAGCTTGGCTTCTTCGAAGGAGCCGAAGTGGCCCTCGGCCGGGCGGCCATTGGCCTCACGATAGGCGCCGCGGGCGCCGGCATCGATGTCGGTCATGTAGTAGCACCCGAGGACCATGTCGAGCGACGGAGCGACGATCGGGTCGCCGCTGGCCGGGGACAGGAGGTTACGGGTGGACATGAGGATCTGCTTTGCCTCGGCCACGGCTTCGCGGCTGAGGGGGACGTGAACGGCCATCTGGTCGCCGTCGAAGTCGGCGTTGAAGGCCGAGCAGACGAGCGGGTGCAGCTGGATCGCCTTGCCCTCGATCAGCACCGGCTCGAACGCCTGGA
>CAZRUZ010000234.1:0-2357 GCA_964603275.1 uncultured Anaerolineaceae bacterium
CCTCGGTCTGGGTATCGACGTAGGCGGTGGCCTCATCGAGGACGAGGATGCGGGGTGCGGCGAGGATGGCGCGGGCGAAACTGATCAGCTGGCGCTGGCCCACGGAGAGGTTCTGGCCGCGCTGCTGGAGGACGGTGTTGTAGCGGTCGGGCAGCCGGTTGATGAACTCGTCGGCGCCGACGGCCTCGGCGGCGCGGGCGACATCTTCGTCGGTCGCCTCCGGGCGGCCGTAGGCGATGTTCTCGCGGACGGTACCGCTGAAGAGGTAGGGGTTCTGGAGGACAACACCCATGTGCCGGGTGAGCGAGCGGCGCTGCACATCGCGGATGTCGTAGCCATCGATGCGGATAGCGCCGCCGGTGACTTCATAACCGCGGCTGATGAGCGAGGTGATGGTGGTCTTGCCGGCGCCGGTGGGGCCGACAAAGGCGATGGTCTCGCCCGGCTGGACGTGGAGGTCGATGCCGCGAAGGATCGGCACGCCTTCGGTGTAGTGGAAGTGCACGTCATCGAAATCGACGCGGCCTTCGATGGTCTCGAGCTCGACGGCGCCCTCGCGGTCCTTGATGCGGGGCTCGGTATCGAGCACTTCGAAGATGCGCTCGCCGCCGGCCATGGCGCGCTGGAGCATGGTGTACTGGAGGACGAGGTCGCGGATCGGGTCGAAGAATCGGCCAACGTAGACCGTGAACGCCGTCAGGATGCCGAGGAGGGCCGCGATATCCACATCGGAGCCGTTGAGCGCGCGCCGGCCGCCAACGATCAGGACGGCGGCGGTGGCGATCGACACGGCGAGTTCGATGACGGGCATGATGGCCGCGCTGAGCATGCCGGCCCAGATGTTGGCGCGGCGGTTTTCGCGGTTCAGAGCCTCGAAGCGGCGGGCGTTCTCATCTTCGCGCGACATGGACTGGACGGCCCGGACGCCGGAGACGTTCTCGGCGAGGGTCCCGTAAAGGGCGCTGACCTTGACGCGGACGTTGACGAAGGCAGCCTTCGCATGGCGCGCCCACCAGACCATGATGATGACCAGCGGCGGGACGATGGCGAAGGTCACGAGCGCGAGCTGCCAGTCGAGGATGAGGAGGAAGGTGACGACGACGGCGAGGCCGACAAAGTCGGCAAGAAAGGTGAGCGAGCCGGTGGTGAGGAGTTCCTGCATGACGGTGACATCGCTGGTGAGGCGGCTGATCATGCGGCCCACCTCCATCTCGTCGTAGAACGAGAGCGAGAGGCCCTGCATGTGGTCGTACATCTCGCTGCGGAGCTGGAGGAGGAGGCGGTTGCCCATCCAGGATGTGGTCAGGAGCTGGATGTAGGCGGTCAGCCAGGTGACGGTGGCGGTGCCCACCATGATGGCGAGGAGTGTCCAGATGCGGTCGGTATCGCCCCGGACGCCGGCTTCGACGGTGAGGCCGATGAGGAACGGCTGCATGTAGCTGGTGGCAGCCGAGATGATCATGCAGATGAGCGCGAGGGCCGCCTGCTTCTTGTAGGGCTTGAGATACGGCAGCAGCCGCCGGACGACCTGGGCGTCGTAGGCCTTGCCGAGGTACTCGTCGTCCCAGCCATCGGTCCCGCGGCTGTGACGCATGGGGCCGGTGGTCTGTCCGCCGATTCCCGAACTCCAGCCGCCGGCGCCGGCGCCTCCGAACATACCCATTAGTGGCCTCCCCTGCTGGTGGAAACGGTGTGGAAACGCGGGCGGATCACGATGCGCCTCCCGCCCCGGTCTGCGATGGCGCCGGTGTGCGCGCGGCTGCGGGGGCGCCAACCTGGCCGTTGCCGCTGGCGGGCGAGGCAGCCGTGCGGCCGAGCGCCTCTTCCTGGTCTTTGAGTTCGAGGTCGAAGATGCGGCGGTACAGGCCTTCCTGGGCGAGCAACTCGGTGTGCTTGCCGCGCTGGACAACCTTGCCGCGGTCGAGGACGAGGATTTCATCGGCGCGCATGACGGTGCGCAGGCGCTGGGCGATGACGAAGGTGGTGCGGCCGTTCATGAGCTCCTGCAGCGCCTGCTGGATGAGGAACTCGGTCTGGGTGTCCACACTGGCGGTCGAGTCATCGAAGATGAGGATGCGCGGGTCCAGGAGGAGCGTGCGGGCGATGGCGATGCGCTGCTTCTGGCCGCCGGAGAGGGTAACGCCGCGCTCGCCAACCCATTCGTCGTAGCCGTAGGGAAGGCTGACGATGAAGTCGTGGATACGGGCGGCTTTGGCGGCGCGCTCGATGTCTTCCTGCGTGGCTTCCGGGCGGCCATAGGCGATGTTGTCGCGGATCGTCCCGATAAAGAGGAAGACATCCTGCTGGACGATGCCGATATTGCGGCGGAGCGACTCGATGGTGACATCGCGCACGTC
>CAZRUZ010000235.1:0-2324 GCA_964603275.1 uncultured Anaerolineaceae bacterium
GAAATCCGTGACGCGCCCGTCGGGGTGCTCGACGCGCTGCTGAGCAAGCTCCGGACCGCCGGCGCCTGCGCCACCGAGTCGCGGGGTACGCTCCGCATCTCCATGGACGGGCCGATCCGGCCGGTGAGCTTCCAGGCGCTGCCCTACCCGGGCCTCGCCACCGACCTTCACGCGCCGTTCGCCGCATTACTTACCCAGGCCCACGGCGTATCGATCATCCATGAGCGCGTGTTCGACAACCGGATGCTGTACGTCAGTGAGCTGCGGAAGATGGGAGCGGAAATCGTGAGCACGGGGTCATCCGCGATTGTCTCGGGGCCGACGCTGCTGCACGGGACGCGGGTCCGGGCGCTGGACGTGCGCGCGGGCGCGGCGGTGCTGCTCGCCGCGCTGGTCGCGCAGGGGACCACGATCATCGATGATGTGTATCACCTCGACAGGGGATACGAACGACTGGACGACAAGCTGCGTGCGCTCGGCGTGGAACTGGAGCGGCATTAGATGGCCATGGAATTCCTTGCTGCAAAAAAGGCCGGCATCGACCTGGGGACCGCCAACATCCTGGTCTATGTGAAGGGACAGGGGATCGTGGTGAACGAGCCTTCGGTTGTCGCACGACATAACCGGGATAATGCCATTGTTGCCGTTGGCAACGAGGCGCGGGCGATGCAGGGCCGCACCCCCGGCTCAATCAGCGTGATCCGGCCGATGCGCGATGGTGTGATCGCTGACTATCTGACAACCGAGGCGATGCTGCGCTACTTCATCGGCATCATCACGGGTCGCTTCAACCTGATCCGGCCGGAAGTGATGGTGACGGTGCCCGCCGGTGTGACGAGTGTCGAACAACGCGCGGTGCGCGATGCCGCGGAACAGGCGGGGGCACGCAAGCCGGCGCACCTGGTGCCCGAACCACTCGCCGCGGCCATCGGCGCCCGCATCCCGATCGGCACGGCCCGCGGCAACATGGTCGTGAATATCGGCGGGGGCCGGACCGAGGCGGCCGTGATCTCGCTCTACGGCATTGTCGTGAGCGAGTCGGTGCGTATGGCAGGCGACCGCATCGACGAGGCGATCGTTGCCTACGTGCGCCGGCGCCACAACCTCATCATCGGCGAACGGACGGCGGAAGAGATCAAGATCGCCGTCGGCAGCGCGCTGCCGGTGGATGAAGGCCTGGCGACCCAGGTCCGGGGACGCGACCAGCTCAGCGGGCTCCCCAAGACGATCTCGCTCACCAGTAACGAAGTCGCCCAGTCTATCCAGGATTGCCTCGGGACGATCGTGCAGACCGTCCGCGCAGTCCTCGAAAAGACTCCGCCCGAGCTCGCGGCCGACGTCATTGACCGGGGCATCGTGCTCACCGGTGGTGGTGCGCTGTTGCGCCACATGGATGAGCTGCTGACCCAGGAGACCGGCGTCCCCTGCTACGTGGCGGACAACCCGCTCGAGTGCGTGGCCATCGGCGCCGGGATTGCGCTCGACCACCTGGACGTGATTAAGCGGAGCCTGCCGACCGAGGAAGAGAACCTGGTCGGGCTCTTCCCATCGCCGGACCAGCGTTAAGGCTTTACAGGCGGCCGCTTCTTGCGGCCGGTGATCCAGAGCATCCCTTCGCGCTTCGAGAGGCCGCTCAGCTTTGTCTCGTTGATCTCGATGAATGTGCGCACCGCGGCCGGTTCGGTCTTCGAGTATTCGCGCAGCGCCCAGCCGATCGCCTTGCGAATGAAGAAATCGGTATCGCCGGCCCGCAACTCGCAGTAACGGAAGAGCCGGGCCGCGTCGGTCCTGTCGCGATACTTGAGCTGATGGAGGATGGCCGTCCGGGCGACCCAGAGGTTCGGGTCTTCGACCCAGTGGTCCATCTCGGCGACCAGTTCCGGGGCGGCCATGACCAGCGGTCCGACAACCTGCGCGGCAAGTCCGTCGACGGTGTCCCACCATGATTTGGTCGTGATGAGCTCACGCGCGACGGGGAGAAACGCGGCGCTGCAGACGCCTACGCGGCGCACCAGGTGGTCGACGGCCACGTACTGGTACTCGCGCTCGGACAGCGCGTAAAGGGCCCGGGCGAACGCCCCGAGGTCCGCCTGGGACGGCTCGGGAAGGTCGGCCAGCGCCGCCTTCTGGAGTGCCCGGCGCTCGGCTGTCTGGATGCCCAGAAAGGGGAACTCGCCGCGCATGTAGGCTGACATCCATCGCGCGCGTTCCTGGTCACCGTGGGCGCTCAGCGCGGCCACAATACGTTCCGTTGCCGTGACTGCGTAGGCGGACATCGCGCCCTTCGCCGGCCCCGCCTAAACCGCCGGTTCGCCGCGCTTGAT
>CAZRUZ010000236.1:0-2254 GCA_964603275.1 uncultured Anaerolineaceae bacterium
GCTGCCGCCCCTGCGCCAGCGGTCCCCGCGCTTGCCGCGGTACCGGCGCCGCCGCCCATCGCCGCCATCGCGCCGAGACCACCAGCCCCGAGCGCCGCTCCGGCCCCTGCCGCCTTCGCCGCGGCCGAACCGAGGCTGCCGCCCGGTTGGACGAACGGTGTCCCGCACGAGTCGCAGAACGCGGACCCCTCGATGCGTTCCGCGCCACAGGAAGGACAGTTCGCCGGCAGGGCCCCGGCGTCTCCGAGATTCGAGCCGCAGGAATCGCAGAACCGGCTGCCCGGCGCGTTCTGCGTGCCACAGTTCGGGCAGAGCCCGCTTTCGGCCACCGCATCTTCGGGTGGTGGTACGGCGGCGCCGCATCCATCGCAGAACCTTGCGCCTTCGGCAAGCTCGGCGCCGCATGAGTTACAGGTCAACATAAGGTACTCCTTGGCCCCGGATCACCAGGGCATCGGCTCAGGGCCGGCGTTGTTGCGGGATGAACCCGGAGACCGAGGCGGCAATTCCCCCGATCACGATGAGCCAGAGCCCCATCCCCCAGTCCACATCGATTCCCGTCCCGTCGAACTCCGAGCTGATGAACTGCATCTGCAGGATGCCGAGCGTGGTCAGTGCGGGTCCGAGTATGGTGATGACGGTCCGCGCCGGGCCCGCCGCCATCTTCCCGGCCATGGCGGCCACCGCGACCGCAAGCCCCGCCGCCGCGGCCGCCAGCACGAGCAGGCCATCGACGGGAAGGTCGTTGTAGTCGAGCCAGTCGCCAATCCGGTAGGCTGCGTCCTCTTCGAATGCGCCAAACCCTTGGCCGCGTGCGGAAATCCAGTCGGTGAACGTCCCCAGGATGGCCAGGGCGAAGCCGGCTGCCGCCGTGAGTGTGCCCCAGGCGAGGGCTGGCGCGGCTCCCGGTGTCCGCGGCGCCCGTGGTCGCTGCGGCACTCGCGGTGGCGCGGTCCGCGCGGCTGGACGCCCGAACGGGCTGCTCCTCGGCCCTGGCGCGGGCGCCTGCACCGGGGTCGGGGCAGGTGTGGCGGGTTGAGCCGGGGCGCCCGCAGGGACCGGCGAAGGCGCCGGACTCGTCGTCGCCCCGCACGAGCCGCAGAAGCGCGCGTTGGGCCGGAGCTCGGCCCTGCAGGCGTGGCACCGGGCAGGGCCGGCTGCCGTCCCGCATGCGGCGCAGAACCGCGCTCCGCTCCGAAGCGGTGTGCCGCAGTTGGCGCACATCTCCCCCGGTGGTGGCTCTGGCGCGGGGAGCACCATCTCCCCGCCGCACTCCTCGCAGAAGCGCTGTCCTTCTTCCCCGGCGTTCCCGCACGAGGCGCATGTTGGTGTCATCCCGGCTGTCCCCCTCGGCGCGGCGGTCCCGCGCGCCCGTGAGGCATTTTCCTCGGCATTCCACTCCTGCCCCACGGGCAGTTGGCGATAATACGCGGGCCAATCAGCCGCATCTAGCGAGCATACTCGCCGCCGCCCGGGTCACTCGTTGAGGATGCCGCAGAGCACGTCCGGGTCAACGTTGCCGCCCGAGATGATCGCCCCGACCCGCAGCCCGTCCAGGGGGCCGAGCGCGCCACTCATAAGCGCCGCCGCAGGGATGGCGCCCGTTGGCTCCACAACGACCTTCATCCTCAGCACCATGAACCGGACCGCCTCCCGGATCTGGTCGTCGCTCACCGTTACCGCGCCATCGGCGAGCGCCCGGACGGTGGCGAACGTCAGTACTCCCGGCTGGCGCGTCCGCACGCCGTCGGCGATCGTCACCGGTGGGTCGATCATGACCCGCTCGCCGGCAGCCAGGCTGCGCACCCAGTCGTCCGCACCTTCGGGCTCCACTCCGATGACCCGTGCCCCCGGGGAGAGGGCCCGGACGGCGGTCGCGGTGCCCGAGAGCAGGCCTCCCCCTCCCAGTGGTGCCACCACCAGGTCGAGTTCGCCAACCTCCTGGATGAGTTCGAGCGCGGCGGTGCCCTGCCCCGCCATGATCAGCGGGTCATCGAAGCTGGGGACAAGGTATGCCCCGGTCCGCGCCTGGATCGCCCGCACCGCGGACTCCGGGGTCTCGTTTTGCCGGTCGAACGACTCTACCCGAGCGCCATAGCCCTTCGTGGCCTGGACCTTCAGTGCCGGTGCGTCGGTCGGCATCACAATGGTCGCGGGGATGCCCAGGATCCGGGCGGACAGGGCGACACCCTGCGCGTGGTTGCCGGACGATGCGGCCACGACGCCCTTCGTGCGCGCATCGGGCGGCAGGCAG
>CAZRUZ010000237.1:0-2253 GCA_964603275.1 uncultured Anaerolineaceae bacterium
ATCGAGGCGGCCGGGCTGGTCGTCTGCATTGGCGGCGATGGCACCGTCCTCCGCGCCAGCCGGGTCACTGTGCCGCATGGAACGCCCATCCTCGGCATCAACATGGGCCGGCTCGGCTTCCTCACCGATATGAGCCCGCGCGACTGTTTCAACCACGTCGAACGCATCGTCGCCGAAGACTGGCGTATCGAAGAACGCCTCATGGCGCGCTGCGACGTGATGGACAACGGTCGCACCCTCCACACCTACGAAGCGCTGAACGACATCGTCGTCAGCCGCACGTCGCCCGGCCGCCCGGTCTACGTCGATGTCCACGTCGATGGCGCCCGCCTGGCCATTTACCGCTGCGACGGCATCATCGTCGCGACGCCCACCGGCAGCACCGGGTATTCGCTTAGCGCGGGCGGGCCCATCCTCGCGCCTACCGAACACCACCTGGTGCTCACCCCCGTTTCCGCGCACATGGCGCTCGGCCGCTCCCTCGTCCTCCAGCCCGATTCGACCGTTGAGATGGAAGTGACCTCCGAGCAGGGGGCCATCGTTAGCGTCGACGGCCAGGAAGACACCCCCATCGCCTCGGGCGTCCGCGTCGTCGTCCGCCCCAGCCAGCACGTCACCCGCTTTGTCCGCTTCCGCGAGCCAGCCACCTTCTACGCCGAACTCGCCGAGAAACTCGAGATGCAGCTCTCGAGCGCCATGACCCCGCGTGCTTGAGCGTCTCGAAATCACCGGTTTCGCCGTCGCCCGCTCGGTCGTCATCGAAACCGGGCCGGGGCTCACCGTCTTCACGGGCGAGACCGGCGCGGGCAAGTCGCTGGTGGTCGATGCCCTTGCCTTCGTGTTCGGCGCCCGTCGCGGCCGAGAAGTCATCGCGACCGGGGCCGACCGTGCCACCGTCCGCGCCACGGTAGCCCTGCCCGGCGGCCGGAGGGTTATCGAACGCTCGATCGCGCTGAGCGGCCGTACCGCCGCGAAGGTCGATGACGCCCCGGCGACGGTGGATGACCTGCGCGAGCTTGCGGCGGGACTGGTCGATATCCACGGCCAGTCCGAGCAGCTCGCCATTCTCCGCCCCCAGGTGCAGCTGGCCGTGCTCGATGAGTTCGCCGGGCTGGGCCCGCAGCGCGAGGCTGTGGCCACGACCGTGCGCGAACTGCGCGAATTGCGGCGCCAGCTCCAGGCGCTCACCACGGGGACTCGCGAACGGGAGCGCCTGGTCGAGCAGCTGCGGTTCGAGGTCGACGAGATCGAAAGCGCCGGACTGCGCCCGGGCGAGGATGAGGAACTTCGCCAGGAACAGGCCGTGCTCGCGAACGCGGGGCGCTTGCTGGAGGACGCAGCCGTTGCGCTGGACGCGCTCGATGCGGCCCCGCTCGGCGAGGCCGTCCGCGCCGTGAACGACCTCGCGGGGCGCGACCCCTCCGCGGCGGACCTCGCCGAACTCGCCTCCACACTCGAGTCCACCGCCGGCGATCTCGGGCGGGCGCTGCGACAGTACCGCGACCGTGTCGAAGAAGACCCGGAACGCCTCGCCGATGTCGGCGAACGCCTCGACCGCATCGCCCGGCTCTGCCGCAAGTACGGTGACACGGTCGCGGAGGTTATCGCCTACGGGGTCGAGGCAGCCGGGAAGCTGGAGGCGCTAACGGGTGCGGGCACGTCCCTGGAGGCGCTGCAGGAGCGCGAAGCAACGCTGGTCGCGAAGCTGGGCGAACAGGCGACCGCGCTCTCCCGCTCCCGGCGGGGGGCCGCAGGCGACCTCGTCCACGCCATCGCCATGGAGCTCGGACACCTGGGCATGGCCGGCGCGACGCTCTCAGTCGGCTTCTCGTGCGAAGACGACGAAACTGGTCCGGCAGTACCCGTTCCTGACTATGAGATCGTTATCACCCAGAGCCCGCTCGCCGGCGAGGGCGAGCCGCATCCGCGCGCCTTCACCGAGACCGGTGTCGACCGCATCGAGTTCCTGGTGTCGTTCAACCCCGGCGAGAGCCCCCGGCCGCTTTCCGCGGTTGCGAGCGGTGGCGAGACCTCGCGCTTCTTGCTAGCGCTCACCACGGCCCTCGGCAAGAGCGGCGAGGGGCGCATCGAGGTGCTCGACGAAGTCGATGAGGGCGTCGGCGGGCGGACCGGCGCGGTCGTTGGCGAAGCGTTGCTTCGGCTGGCCGCGCGCCACCAGGTGCTCTGCATCACCCACCTGCCCCAGGTAGCCGCCTACGGCGACCGCCACTTCGTGGTCACGAAACAGACCGA
>CAZRUZ010000238.1:0-2234 GCA_964603275.1 uncultured Anaerolineaceae bacterium
CGGCCGCTGTTTCCCCGCGATGTACCGCCCCGTGCAGTGCCCCAGGATGTCCACGTTCGGGTTGGCCACCGCCGCCACCATCCGCGGCGTCATCTCCTCCGACGGCATCCGCAGCTTGCTGTGCACGCTCGCGACCACCACGTCCAGCTCCGCTAGCAGGTCCGCCTCCTGGTCCAGCGACCCGTCGTCCAGGATATCCACCTCGATCCCGGTCAGGATGCGGAACGGCGCCAGCTCCCGGTTCAGCCCGCGCACCACCTCCAGCTGGCGCCGCAGCCGCTCCGCGGTCAGCCCCCGCGCCACATTCAGCCGCGGCGAATGGTCGGTCAGCACCATGTACTCGTGCCCCAGCCCGATCGCCGCCTCCGCCATCTCCCGGATCGGGCTGCCTCCGTCCGACCAGTCCGAGTGCACGTGGCAGTCGCCCCGCAACTGCGCTCGCAGCGCCCGGCCGGCTTCCGGTGGCCATGATCCTTCCGCCGCAGCCTCGAGTTGCGCCAGGTACCCAGGGGTGGCGCCGGACGCCGCCTCGGCGATGACCGTGGCCGTCACCTCGCCGATACCCTTCAATTGTTGGAGCGCGCCCGCCCCCAGGCGGTGTGCCAGTTCGCCCTGCGGCAGCCCGTCCAGCACACTCGCGGCGTTCCGGAACGCCTTCACGCGAAACGTCGGCTCATCCGCCCGTTCGAGCAGGAACGCAATTCGCTTGAGCGCCACCACAGGGTCCACAGGAGAAGCGTATCCGCCTTCGCTTTGAACGACACCGCCCCGGTGATGCACAATGCCCCCACATGACTGCTGCACCCGTGAACGAGAGCGATAAGGAATCCATCGCCCGCTACCTCCTCAGCTTCCGCTGGGATTACCGCAACGAGACCGTCCACAAGATCCTCATTGATGGCGGCCTCCCCCTCTGGCGCCAGGTCCTCCGGATCGTCCCGCAGCCCAAAGACCGCGGCCGCCTCCTCGAGCTGGGCAGCCCGCCCTTCCACATCACCCTCATGCTGCGAAAGTTCCGCAATTACGACCTGTCGCTCACCGGGTACGCCTCCGATGGACGCCCGGAGATCCGCCAGACCCTTACCAGCCCGGACTACGACGAGCAGTACGACTTCGCCTGCACCTGCTTCAATGCCGAACAGGATGATTTCCCCTACCCCGATAACTCCTTCGATGTGGTCACCTGGTGCGAGGTCATCGAGCACCTGACCGAGAACCCCGTGCACACGCTCGCCGAGATCCACCGCGTCCTCAAGCCCGGCGGCGCGCTCGTCCTCTCCACCCCCAACGCCAGCCGCGCCGACTCGATCGTCAACTTCCTCCTCGGCCGCAACATCTACGACCCCTATCACCTTGGCTCCCCGCTCAAGGGTTCGCGCCACAGCCGCGAGTACACCCTCTCTGAGCTCAAGGAGCTTCTCGAAGGCTGCGGCTACAGCATCGATGTCGCCGAAGACATCGATATCTACCCCCCGGAGGGCCGCAACCGCCGGGCCTTCCGCTGGCTCATGCAGAAGGTTGTCGCCCGCGTTACGAAAGGCAACTACCGCTTCCACCTCTTCGTCCG
This sequence comes from uncultured Anaerolineaceae bacterium, assembly GCA_964603275.1. Taxonomy (GTDB): domain Bacteria; phylum Chloroflexota; class Dehalococcoidia; order Tepidiformales; family Tepidiformaceae; genus Amarobacter. The sequence goes on from CAZRUZ010000238.1 coordinate 1,568, forward strand.
CGCCCGCAAGACTTCGGCGCCGTTCCGCTACTACTTCCCCGACCGCCTCTTCGATGGCGGCCACCTCGCCTTCTACATGGCCCCCCGGCACGCCAACGTCGTCTTCGGCGAAAACGAGGTGCTGCACACCGCGATGGGCTGGCACGACCTCAAGTCCGGCCCCGAGGGCCGCAAGTGCCGCCGCTCCGCCGATGTCGGCGACATCTACGTCGTCAGCAAGGACCGCCTCACCTCGGCCACGGTCATGCTTTCGAACGGCAAGGGCGAGGCCCAGGCCTGGCACGACAACGGTGGTGCGCTCGTCTCTCTCGGCTCGGTCAAGTTTGATGCCCCCCAGGGCAAGTGGACCGAGGTCACCATCCCGCTCTCCGCGGACTACGAGCCCGGAAACCCGCTCCACATCCGGCTCGATGTCCCCGGCGGCGTCGATGTCCACCGGGTAACCACTGCATAACGCGCGCTCTGCACGTTAACGCGCAGCAATTGCCTATCCGCTTTCGCCTTTGTTAGGATCGCGAAAAGGCGGGCCCGGATATGGATGCTGCATCCGTCCTCGTGCTCAACCAGAACTACGAGCCGCTCAATGTCTGCAATGTGCGGCGCGCGCTCATCCTTGTGCTCCGTGGCAAGGCCGAGGTTATCGAGTCCGCACGGTCTGCCTTCCACA
>CAZRUZ010000239.1:0-2228 GCA_964603275.1 uncultured Anaerolineaceae bacterium
TCGAGAAGGCAGCAGCCCTGCGCGACCGGGTAGTGGAGCTGCGGCGGGAGCTGGTTGGGACCGATGCGGAGGAGCTCGCGGCGTTCGCGGAGGCAGCGGGGCGCAGCGGGCCGTTGCGCTTCGGGCGGAGCCAGGCGGGCGGACGGGACCGTGGGCGGCGCTACCGGCGGTAGCTACCATCGTGTATACTTCAAACGATGACTTTGACTGGGATGAGTCAAATGCGGGGCACATCGAACGTCACGGTGTTGAGTGCTGGGAAGCTGAAGAGGCCATGCTCGATCCCCGGTGCCGGCCGCTATCGCGCGCTGTCCTTGGCGGCGAATACCGGTATGCCGTGGTGGGCCGGACTGAATCCGGTCGCACGCTGACGGTCGTGTTCACGCGGCGAGGCAAGAGGGCCCGGGTTATCAGTGCGCGAGACGCATCGCTGCGCGAAGTTCGGCTGTACAGGAGGAATCGAACGTGAAACCACAGCCGGTGAACGATCTGATCGAAGTCAACTCGTGGGACGAAGTCCCGCCATTCTCTTCCGAGGCCGAAGAGGCCGAGTTCTGGTCGAGCCACAGCTTCGGACCAGGGATGACCACGGAGGCCGAGGCGGGTGCCCTCAGCTTCGAGGACGTCCTACCCGCTCCCCGCCCGCGGACGGCCCCGGTCTCTCTACGCTTCGACACCTCAACCATGAGGCGGCTGAAGGATCTCGCCCGCCGCCGCAACAAGGGGTACCAGACGCTCGCGAAGGAATTCATCGTCGAACGACTGTACGAGGAAGAGAAGCGCGAAGGGATCATCGGCGACACGAAGGCATCCTGAAACAGGCCGGGCGAAACCGCGCGGGTATGACGGACTCGCACGAGCGCGCCCCGGACCTGCCGGTCAATCGAACTTCGGCGGGCGCTTTTCCATGATGGCGCGCGCGCCTTCGCCCGGGGCGGAACTGAAGAAACCCAGCATCTCCAGCGCAAGGGAATAGTCGAAGGCGGTGATGCCGCCGAGGCGGAGCCACTGGTTCAGCGCTTTCTTGGTGAACCGGAGTGCTTGCTGGGGACCGTCGGCCAGGCGGCGGGCGATATCCGTAGCGGTGGGCATCAGTTCGGACCGGGGGACAGCCTTGCTCACGAGGCCGATGCGCTCGGCCTCGCGGCCATCGATGAAATCACAGGTGAGCAGGTAGTACTTGGCTTTCGCCATGCCGCAGAGGAGGGGCCAGATCATGGCCGCGTGGTCACCGGCGGCGACGCCGAGGCGGGCGTGGCCGTCAGTCAGGCGGGCTTCCTCGGCGATGATCGAGATATCGGCCATGAGCGCGACGGCAAGCCCGGCGCCTACGGCCACGCCGTTGATCGCGGAGATGATCACCTTCTCGCAGTTGACCATCTCGTAGACGATGGCCTCGGCCTCCTTCATCACACGCATCGTGGCTTCGAAGCGCTCCTGGGTTGAGAGACCGGAGCGGAAGCCGATGTCGTTCAGGTCGCCGCCCGCGGAGAAGGCCTGGTCGCCGGCGCCGGTAACGACGATCACGCGGACGGCGGGGTCGGCGTCGAGGTCGCGCCAGATGCGGGTGAGCTCGGCGTGGAGGACGTTGTTGGTGGCGTTGAAGACCTCGGGCCGGTTGATAGTGACGGTGGCGATGCCGTCGGCGAGGTCGACGAGAAGGTGCTCGTAGTTGGCAGTCATGGGTCCCCCGGGGTTCATAGCGTGAGCCGGTTTGATGCAGGCGGTAGACTACAGGACAGATGCCGAACTGGGTTGTGAATGGCGTGCTGGCGACCAGCCCACGGCCGGGGTTCCGGCCGGGACCGGAGCTGACGGTACGGGATGAAGCTGTCGAGGAGTGGGTCGCTGAGGCGCAACGCTTCGGGATCCGCTCGGTGATGTGCCTGATCGGCGACGACCAGCTATGGCTCTACCGCAAGGCCACGCCGGAGGGGCTGATCGAGCGGTACCGGTCTTCAGGTTTCGACGTGTTTCACCTGCCGACAGCCGACCAGCAGACGCACCCGTTCAGCCCGGCGCAGTACGAGATGGCGTGGGATGCGTTCCTGCGGCTGCCCAAGCCGGTGCTGGTGCACTGCAGCGCCGGGATGGACCGGACCGGCCGGGTGGTGAACTTCATCCTCGCGCGGCTCGATGCGGCGGGCGCGAACGGCGAGGCAGCGAGCTAGTCACGGCGAGCCAGGCAGGGACGGCCGTTAGCGGAGCTCGGACCACTCGGCCTGGCG
>CAZRUZ010000240.1:0-2103 GCA_964603275.1 uncultured Anaerolineaceae bacterium
AGGAGATGCGGTGGAGCGTGCGCTCGATCCCGGCGCGGTTGTCATCACCGAAGTCACCGATGCGTTCGGTGACGTACTGGAGGTCGTCCTCCGTGATTTCCTCCCGGCTGAGGACAACTTCGCGGCCGGGGTAGCGGGCCTCGGGAAGGCGGCCGAGGTCCATCACGACTTCGAGCAGGCCTGTGCGGCGGTCTTCGCCGCGCAGCGCTTCGACGATGCGCGGTGGGAGCGCATCGAGCAGGAGGTCGAGGTCGTCGGTGACGATCTGTTCGGTGGAGGGCGGCGTGGTGGAGAGTTCTTGGGACACGGCTATTGCGGCACAGGGTACGAGTCCCCCGGTACCGCGACCACCTCCTTCAAGGGATTGAGCAGCGCGAGCCTCTTCGCGCACATGAGCCGCACGCCGAGCGCGGGGTAGTCGCGCCCGGCGGCAGCGCTTTCGATATCGGGCTGGTGCTCGGTGATGACGAGCGCACCATGCCGGGGCGCGTGGACTTCGATGCAATCGAGGGCCGCGCCGACACACCCGGTTTCCCCATCCACCAGTACGTACGCCTCGCGCTCGCCGATTCCCGCCCAGGCGAACAGCCGCCCGGGCCCATCGAGCACGTACTGGCGGCTGGTATCGAGCGAATCGAGCACCGCGCGGAACTCCTGCTGGGTTGGCGCTTCATGGCGGCGCACCATTTCGGGCACGGCGCGGCAGTAGAGGCGGAAGATCGCCTGCCGATCCGCGCGGGTGGCGGCCCTGAACCCGGATTCACCGGGACGGGCATGTGGCAGCGCGTAAAGCCGTTCGAGGCGGTAGGCGAAGAACCCCGCCTGGCGCAGCGCCGGCGCGTGGGGCGAACCCTCCGCGTAGCGCAGGTAGAGTGTGCGGCCGTTGCGGATTGCCACTTCGCGGCCAAGGCATTCGAGGAGCGCGGTGACCGCCTCGTCATCCTTCGGGCGGGCGATACGGAGGGAGACCACTTCCCAGCCGGCGCCCCCGGCGAGCTGGCGGGCGGCCGCGACACCGCGGTAGGAGAGCCCCCGCCGGAGGCCGACAACCGAGGTCCGCGGCACCTTTGGCAGGCGGGCGATACCCGTCGCCGCGAGCCCCGATGAAACCAGCAGGTTCTCGCCGCCGCGGGTCGCGATGACCTCGGTATCGAGCCGGTGGAGCTGCGGCCAGAGCGTCGCCGCGTCGATAGGACTGAGCGTTTCTGCCCGCAGCTCACTCACTTTGCCGGCCCTCCCGGCGGTCTGCCGATGGTGAGGAAGAAGGCGTGGAGACGCGCATCACCGGTCAGTTCCGGGTGGAACGAGGTGGCGAGCAGGTTGTCCTGGCGGGCGGCGACGATCGTGCCGTCATCGAGGGTGGCAATGGCCTGCGCGGGGAAGCGGACGCTCTCGATCCTCGGCGCGCGGATGAAGACGGCGTGGAACGGGCCGCCTTCGAGCCCGGCGATGTCGAGGTCGGCCTCGAAGCTGTCGATCTGGCGGCCGAAGGCGTTGCGGTGGACGGAGATCTCCATGGTCTCGATGCCGGGCCGGTCGAGACGGTCGACCTCGCGGGCGAGGAGGATCGCGCCGGCGCAGGTGCCCCAGACGGGCCTGCCGCTGGCGCAGAAATCGCGCAGCGGCTGCTGGAAGCCGTTGCTGAGGATGAGCCGGGCGATGGTGGTGCTTTCGCCCCCGGGGATGATGAGCGCATCGAGCCCGTCCAGCTGGGCCGGCTTGCGGACCTCGCGCACCTCGTGGCCCATCGCTTCGAGCACCTCGCGGTGTTCCCGGAAGTCGCCCTGGAGGGCGAGGACGCCGACGGTCTTCCGGCCCGTGCCGGTGGTGGAGGGGTTCATGGGCGGCAAGTCCCGGGCGCGGAAGATGGCAGGAGCGCGAGGAGCATGGGTGGCGGCGGAATGGGCGTTTCAACCCGGCGGACGTGGTGGTGGTGCACCCTGAGCAATGTACTTCCAGTGTAGCGCATCGCCGCGGCGCTGAGCCCTGCCGGGGCGTTAACATTCTGCAACGAGCCGGGCGCCGGCCGGGAGAAAACAACGAGGCGGGGGATACATCCCCCGCCTCATTTGGTTTCCAGGAACTCCGGGAAGGTTAGCCGAG
>CAZRUZ010000241.1:0-2085 GCA_964603275.1 uncultured Anaerolineaceae bacterium
CCGGGAGAGACCCCGCCACCCGGTCCGGAGGGGGGAGACGGAGGAGACGGCGGCGGCGATACCGGCCTGTATATCGCGCTGGGGGCGGTGGGGGTGGCTGCGGCCGCCGGGGCCGCCGGCCTGGTGGCCGCACGCGGACGGCGGCGGGATTCGGGAGCGCCAGCAGGCGGTGACTCGCCGGATACCGGGGGGGACGCGAAATGACACGGATCGCCATTGACCCGATCACGCGCATCGAAGGCCACCTTCGCATCGAAGTCGAGGTGGACGGTGGGACGGTGAAGGACGCATGGAGCACGGGCACCATGTTCCGCGGGCTGGAGAACATCATCCGCGGGCGCGACCCGCGGGAGGCATGGGTATTCGCGCAGCGCGCTTGCGGGGTTTGCACCACGGTCCACGCCCTGGCTTCGGTACGGGCAGTCGAGTCCGCCCTTGGTGTGGAAATCCCGGAGAACGCGCACCTGGTCCGGAACATCATCGCGGGGTCGCAGTTCGTCCATGACCACGTGGTGCATTTCTACCACCTGCACGCGCTGGACTGGGTGGATGTGGTTTCGGCGACGACGGCCGACCCGGCAAAGACCTCGACCCTGCAGAAGTCGCTGAGCGACTGGAAGAACAACTCTCCCGAGTACTTCCAGGGCGTCCTCGACCGGCTGAGGGCGTTCGTCGGGACCGGGCAGCTCGGCCCGTTTGCCTTCGGCTACTGGGGGCACCCGGCATACCGGCTCTCCCCCGAGGCGAACCTGATGGCGGTCGCGCATTACCTGGAGGCACTCGAATGGCAGCGCGGGATCGTGCGGATCCACGCCATCCTGGGCGGGAAGAACCCCCACCCCCAGACCTATGCGGTGGGAGGAATGGCGTTGAGGATGGCGCCGGATTCACCGACGGGCCTGAACCGGACCACGGCGGGCCAGATTGCCAGCGCGATCACCACGGCGCGCGAGTTCGTTGACAGGGTCCTCATCCCGGACGTGACGTATGTGGCGAAGCAGTACAGCGACTGGGCGAAGTTCGGGAGCGGGATCGGCAATTACCTCGCCTACGGCGACTTCTCCGATTCGCCGGGAGACACAGCGTCTCTGCTCTTTCCCCCGGGCCGGATCGTCGGGAGGAACCTCGGGAAGGTGGAGCCGGTCGACCAGCAGCGGATCGCGGAGACGGTCGCGCACTCCTGGTACACCTATACGAAGGGCGACGCGCTGCACCCATTCGAGGGCGAAACCGAGCCAAGGTACACGGGGCCGAACCCACCCTTCGAGACACTGGAGGGGCACGAGCAATATTCGTGGCTGAAGGCTCCGCGGTACGACGGCGGCGCGTACGAAGTCGGGCCGCTGGCCCGTGTGCTGGTGGCCTATGCAGCGGGGAAGCAGCCGGTCATCGACGCGGTGGACGGGTTCCTCCGGGCGTCCGGGCTTGGCAAGGAGGCGTTGTTCAGCACGCTTGGAAGGATCGCGGCGAGGGCACTGGAGACGAAGCTCCTTGCGGACCGGCTGCAGGGCTGGCTCGACCGGCTCATCGCGAACATGGATGCGGGGAAGCTGGTGGTCGCGGACACATCCCGGTGGGACCCATCTTCGTGGCCGGCCGAGGCGAAGGGCTGGGGATACGAAGAAGCGCCGCGTGGGGCACTGGGCCACTGGGTAGTGGTGCGGGACGGGAAGGTACAGAACTACCAGATGGTTGTGCCGAGCACGTGGAACGGGTCTCCGCGCGATGGCGCCGGGCAGCGCGGGGCATGGGAAGAGGCTCTCCTGGGCACGCCGATCGCGGACCCGGAGCAACCGCTGGAGGTACTCCGGACCGTCCACTCGTTTGACCCGTGCATGGCCTGTGCTGTGCACGTATTCGACCCAGCCGGGCGGGCATCCGTCGAGATCCAGGTGGTCTGACCATGATCGATGGAGGCTCCCGGGTGGTGATCCTTGGCATCGGCAACGTCCTCCTTGGAGACGAGGGCGTTGGGGTCCACGTGATCCGGGAACTCGAGACTCGGGCAGAGCCGTTGCCGCCAGGCGTGGTGCCGGTGGATGGCGGCACGCTCGGGATCGAGCTCCTGCCCGTGGTGCAGGATGC
>CAZRUZ010000242.1:0-2051 GCA_964603275.1 uncultured Anaerolineaceae bacterium
GGCTTGGCCTGAAGATCCGGGACGCGCTGACCTACCTCGGGCTGGTCCTCAGCGGCGCGTGGGTGTTGGTGGATATCTGGCAGGCGGTTCAGGAGGACGACAGGCTCATTGAAGACCGCGATGGTGATTCGTCTCATCCACGGCACAATGTTTGCAAAGGGATCATCCGCTCCGGGTATAATGATTGCGCTCGACAGAATACAATCGGCAAGCAATATCAGAGGAGTAGAGCGTGGCTCAGGAAGTGCAAACAATCTGTATTGGCTGACTATCGCGCATGTCTGAACCCATGAACGAATCCCGATGGGTGGCCTCCCGAGAGTACAAGCTTCGATACGCCGACCCACAGCGAGACTCGACCGTTGTTGCGTACCTCTGGCCACCGAGACTCGACAATTCGCCCAAGGCCGTCCCTGGCACATGGCGTTGCCGGCTGCGCCTGTGCGAGATCGGCCGCGCCGACCGATCGCACGATGCCTTCGGTATCGATGCGATACAGGCCATGCGGTCCGCAATGCACATCCTTCACGCCTGGCTTGATTCGATGCCGTCGGAACGCGAGGGGGCAACACACATCGAGTGGGCCGGTGGCCCCGGCTCCGGGTTGCCGGCGCTCGATTAGTTGTACGCTGGCGCCGCCGCGTTGAGGGCGTGCTCATCAAGCGACAAGCACTGGCCCCCGATGCCGTGGGATGACCCGGATGGGGAGCTTTGCGTGAAGGGCATCTACCTGGAGGGGTGACGGTGGAAGATGTTGTCTTAGCCGAAGGAATGGCCCTGTTGCACACCGGCGGAGAGGCCCTGCCGGTCTCGGTTTCCATCGGCCGGCCAATCGAGCGGCTGAACGAGTCGTCGTTGCCAGAATGGACTGTGAAAGTGATCATCACTGTCGGGGACCAGCGCCGGGAGTACAAACCACCGACGGGCGCCGATTCACTCGGTGCGTTGTTAGATGCACTGGTCAAGGCCGCGCACGAGGTGAACAGGTTGAGACAGCGTGGCCGGTTGAGCCGCGAAGGGCGGCCCGGCGATTACTTCTGCCTGGACGAACTCCTCCGCACTCCGACAACCGAGGGGTACTTGCCCACCGGAATTGACCGCCCCGCTGACGGGGCGGGGCCGGCGTAGTGGCAGGCGCGCAGAACATCCGGAGCCGCCGCGATCCCGCACCCACCGGATGACTACGGGGAGGCGTTATCGAGGACGGAACGGACGGTGCGGAGCAGCTGGTCCGCCGTGAAGGGCTTGCTGAGCGACCGCGTCTGCGGGCCAGGGACAGATGGTGGAGGCCCTGCTTCTGCGCCTGAAGTGAGGATGACTCCGGTGCCGGGGTTGGCCTCCTCAACCTTTTCCAGGAGGCTCGTGCGTTCGCCTTCCGCCGCCCCCGTACTGAGGATGACGAGCCTGATGGCGCCGCGGACACCGTCCGCCAGCCCCCGGGCGTCATCGGCATCCCGGGCAGGTAGGACCTGGTAGCCGGCGCCCTGGAGCACCCGGGTTGCCACGAAGCGGAGGACGTCGTCCGCCTCAACCAGGAGGACTGTTTCGTTGCCGGTGGCCGCAGTGGACGCCTGCTCAACGCGGCTACGGGGATCGGGGCCGTCGGCCCGGGGTAGGTAGATCTCAAAGGTCGAACCGCAGTTGACCTCGCTCTGGACCTGGATGGCGCCGCCACTCTGGTCGACGATTCCGTAGACCGTGGAGAGGCCGAGGCCTGTGCCCTTCCCGACATCCTTGGTGGTGAAGAACGGCTCGAAGATGTGACTGCGGGTCTCTTCGTCCATGCCCAGGCCGGTATCGGTAACTGAAAGCACAACCCACGGGCCGGTGCGGCCACCCGGCTTGTGCATCCCGGAAAAGGCGTGGGCATTGGCCTCGCGGGTCGCGATGGTGATGGTCCCTCCGGCAGGCATCGCATCGCGTGCGTTGATGACGAGGTTGATGACGACCTGCTCGACCTGCCCGCGGTCGGCGACCACTCGGGCCGCTTGTTCGGCGGGTTCGAACTCGAGGACGATATTGCCGCCGATGATTCGGTTGAGCATGCCCAG
>CAZRUZ010000243.1:0-2046 GCA_964603275.1 uncultured Anaerolineaceae bacterium
TGGACGGGCAGCCGTAGCGGGCGGCCCCGGGCTACTTCTTGCGGTTCGGGCGCTGCGTGAGTGCGCTCCCCGCGGCGGACTTCGCGTCCTTGTTGCTGCCGGATCCCTTCAGCGTCCGCGAGGCGGCGCTCCCGGCCTTCTTGCCTGTTTGTTCGTTAGCCATCTCAATACGCCTTTCCTGAACTATTCCTCGATAGGTGCGATGGCAGCGGCGCGCTTTACAGCCTCCGCTCCACCCCTGTCCGCGGCCTTCGATGAGAAGCTCTCACCGGACGACGCGACGATTTCGTTGTTGTTGGCGTAGAGCCGCCACCGGTACTTGCCCGCGGCATCCTCGTAGACCTGGAACCTTGCTGCCATGTCGGAACCTCCAGAACCGATGTTCTAAAGTCCAGTGTCCGCATACCGCTAGGCCAAGTCAACAGTTTTTCGCGCCAAATTCATGTCGACTTCGCCCCGTACAATCCAGCCATGCCCCGCCTCCGCGCCGACCTCCTCCTCCTCCAGCGCCACCTCGCCCCCACGGGTGAGGCCTCGCAGCGACTCATCCTCGCCGGGCATATGCGCTCCGGCACGCTCCGGTGCGATATACTTCGGATATGGCGGATGGCTCTGTGAAGGAAGAGATTCGGAAGGCAATCGAGCGGCTGCCAGATGATGCGACCTGGGCCGACGTAGCTCATCTGGTGGCCATGCACGAACGGCTCGCTCGTGCACGCCAGGATAGTGCCGCCGGTCTCGGGATCACGTCGGCCGAATTGCGCCGTCGGCTCGGCATCACGCCTTGATCGTGATCTGGCAGCCAGAAGCGGTGGCTGACATCGAGGCAATTGTTGGAAGCCGAGGGGCTTGGTCGGAGGATTCGGCGTTGCGCCTTGCCGCTGCCATCATCGCGCGGGCGGATCAGATGGCCGATTTCCCCCGATCTGGGCGCATGATTCCTGAATTCCAGATGGAACACCTTCGAGAGGTCCTGGAGCAGGGGTACCGGATCCTGTACGAAGTGTTCCCCGATCATGTCGAAGTCTGCGGTGTGGTCAGTTCGCGCCAGGACGTCTTCCCCGAGGGTACGTAGGCCCCCCTCCCCCAACCCCCGCCCCGTACAATCCCCCCATGCCCCGCCTCCGCGCCGACCTCCTTCTCCTCCAGCGCAACCTCGCCCCCACGCGCGAGGCCGCGCAGCGGCTCATCCTCGCCGGGCGCGTGCGGTTCGGCACGCTCGTGCTGGTCAAACCCTCCCAGCTGCTCGCCGATGACGCTGAGCTCGAGGTCACCGAGCCCGAACGCTACGTCTCGCGCGGGGGCCACAAGCTCGAAGGCGCGCTCTCGGGGTTCGGTATCGACGTCACCGGGCTGCGCTGCCTCGACCTCGGCGCCTCCACCGGGGGGTTCACCGATTGCCTGCTCCAGCACGGGGCCGCCACGGTCCTCGCAGTGGACGTTGGCCGCGCGCAGCTGCACCAGCGCCTGCGCGATGACTCCCGCGTGACCCTCCTCGAAGGCACCAACGCGCGCGACCTCCCCGAACTTTCACCCGTCGACCTCTTCGTTGCCGACCTCTCCTTCATCTCGCTGCGCAAGGTGCTGCCCTCCGTGGCCGCGCGGGTGGCGCCGGAGACACCGGGCGTGGTGCTGCTCAAGCCCCAGTTCGAAGCGGGCCCGAAAGACGTGCCACGCGGCGGCGTCATCCGCGATGAGGCCGTCCTGCAGCGCGTCTGTGACGAGTTTGTAAGCTGGGCCGCGAGCGAGGGGTGGCGCGTCTGTGGCATCATTCCTTCGCCCATCCGCGGAGGCGATGGCAATACGGAGTTCCTCGTGCACCTGATTTCGCCCAACGGCCAGACCGAACCATGCTGAAGCGCGCCGTGGTCTTCCACGCGCCCCGCAGTGAAGGCGCCGCCGCGTTCGCGAACCAGCTCGCCCAGGAGCTCGAGCGCCGGGGCGTCGGTTCCACCGTGGGCGATGTCTGGGGCCCGCCCCCCCACGAGGCGATCGAGGCGGCCGGGCTGGTCGTCTGCATTGGCGGCGATGGCACCGTCCTCCGCG
>CAZRUZ010000244.1:0-2041 GCA_964603275.1 uncultured Anaerolineaceae bacterium
CGCGGCGGTCGATGGCTGGCTCAGGCGAGCGGTCCACCGCCTGCGCGAGGTCCGGCTCGAGTTCATGCTCAAGCTGTACTTCCTGCACCAGCTCGATGCCGGGGCGGAGAAGGTCCTGCTTGGCGAGCAGATTGAAGCGGTCGAGGCGTATATCGACCGTGTGGCGGCGCGGCTTTCAGTGGCGCCGGCGCAGGGGTTCGAGCGGCTGGTCCTGGGGTCGAAGGTGACGGCCGCGGAAGCGACGCTGGCCTGGCTGCGGGCGTACGCGAATGAGCTGGGTCTGCCCGTCACCGCCAAATTCGCCAAACCAGGGGCCACGAAATGAGTCCCCCCCGGCGCAGGCCGGGCCGGGTATTCGCTGCCGGGGCGGCAATCATCGCCCTGGTGCTTCCGCTCGCCCTCGCGGCCTGCGGGGGGGATGACGGTGACGCAGGTCCGGCGCCTTCGGAGACCTCGGTGGAGGGCAAGATCACCGTCTTCGCCGCGTCTTCGCTGAGCGATGCGTTCAAGGAGCTTGGCGCCGCCTTTACGGCAGAGAACCCGACGGCCTCCGTCACCTTCAACTTCGCGGCATCGTCAGCGCTGGCAACCCAGATCAACGAAGGCGCCCCCGCCGACGTGTTCGCCTCCGCGGATGATGCGACCTACCAGCGGGTCGCCGAAAAGGGCACGATCGACGCGCCCGCGATCTTCGCGACGAACGTGCCCGTCGTTGTCGTGCCGTCGAGCGGCTCTCCGGTCAACGTGTTCGAAGACCTGGCGAAGAGCGGCGTGAAGCTGGTGCTCGCTGGCCCGTCTGTCCCGATTGGGAACTACTCGCGCCAGATCCTGGCGAACGCCTCGACGGCCGGTGGAGCGGGTGCGGACTTCGGGACGAAGGTGCTTGCCAACCTCAAGAGTGACGAGACCAACGTGAAGTCGGTGCTGGCGAAGGTCCAGCTCGGTGAAGCCGATGCCGGCATTGTCTACGCGACCGATGCGGCGGTCGCGGGCAACCAGGTGAAGACGATCGCCATCCCCGGCACGTACAACATCATCGCGCGGTACCCGATCGGCGCCATCAAAGGCGGCAGCAATGTCGCGGCCGCCCGGGCGTTCGTCGCGTTCGTCCTTTCCGATGCGGGCCAGGCGATCCTGGCCAAGTACGGCTTCGGGAGTCCGTAACGGGTCGTGGGGCCGCTGCCGCTCCTGCTCCTGCTCCTGCTCCTGCCCGTATGACCGCGGTCATTGCCTCTGATGGCACAATCGCAGGCAGGCGCGCGGGTGAATGCCCGGGCAGATGGGACGACCGCGATGAACACGTACGCGAACAAGTTCACCTGGGATTCCGTGGGCTGGGGGACGCACTGCGTCGACTGCTATCCGGGCGGTTGCCCGATGCGCGTCTTCGTCAAGGACGGTGTCATCGTGCGGGAGGAGCCGGCCGGCAGCATGCCGGTGATCAACCCGCAGGTGCCGGACTACAACCCGATGGGCTGCATGCAGGGCACCTGCTGGAGCCAGTCGCTCGATGGCCCCGACCGTGTGCAGTACCCGCTGAAGCGCGCCGGTGAGCGCGGCGAAGGCAAGTGGGAGCGGATAACGTGGGACCAGGCGCTCGCGGAGATCGCGGATTCGCTGCTCGATGCAATCGAAGACCACGGCCCGCGCTCGATCGTCCGCGAAGGCACCCCGGAGATCGTGGTCGGCGGGCCTGTTTCCCGGTTCTTCGGCCTGATTGGTGGGCAGACCATGGACCTCAACGCGGTCATCAGTGACTTCAACAGCGGCGTGTATGTGACTTTCGGCAAGAGCCATGTCGAGGGCTCGGCTGATGACTGGTTCGAGTCTGAGCTGTTCGTCATCTGGAACAGCAACCCGGTCTACACCCGTGTGCCGTTCTACCACTTCATCAGCGAGGCGCGGTACAAAGGCACGGAGATCATCAACGTCTCCCCGGATGTGAACCCGTCGCATACGCATGCCGATTACCAGGTCAACCTCGAAGGCGCGACCGATGCCGCCTTCGGCCTTTCGCTGGTGCAGGTGATGTTCGCCGAGA
>CAZRUZ010000245.1:0-1972 GCA_964603275.1 uncultured Anaerolineaceae bacterium
GCGCCCCGGAAATCGCGGAAGGGGCCATCGCGCCATTCGAGCGCCGCTTTCAGGCCCTCATCGCGGAGACGGCGGTTCCACTCCTGGGCGGCGGGCCGGTGCTTGCTCATCGCTTCGACATCGGTGCCGGACATGAGCCCGGAGCGGATGCCCATCGCCTCGTACTGGCGGTTCACGGAGCGCTTGGAGTACATGAGGAGGTCGTTGTCGATATTGGCCATGCGGCGGGCGAAGCGCTCGGTGAAGGCGGCCAGGTCAGTGGCGGGCACGGCGTAGGTGGCCCAGCCCATGGCGGCCATATCGCGCCCGGAGAACGAATCGCCAACGTAGGCGAACTCGCGGGCCTTGGTCATCGGCAGGTGCCAGGGCGCCCACATGATGTCCATGGTGCCCAATGCGCGGACGGGCGGGTACCCGACCTGGGCGTCATCGGCGACGATGCGGAAATCGCAGAAGCTGGCGAGCTCGGTGCCACCGGCCAGGCAGTAGCCGTGGACCTGGGCGACGACGGGCTTGGCCAGCTCCCAGATGGTCCAGTTCGCGAGGAGGACGTGGCGCGACCAGTCGTAGTGCGCCGGGTGGGTGGTGCCGGTATCGGGCAGGCGCGAACGGGGGTGGACGAAGCGGGAGTCATCGGCTGCGGCGCGGGACGGGGAGAGATCGTACCCGGCGCTGAAGGCTCGTCCGTTGGCTCGGAGGACGATCACACCGACGGAGCGGTCGGCCTCGGCTTCCTTGAGTGCGTGGAAGAGCTCGCCGCGGAGGTCGTTCGAAAGCGCGTTGAGCTTTTCGGGCCGGTTGAGGGTGATAAAGGCAAGGCGGCCATCGGTCTCGTAGAGGATGTTCCCGTAGGTCATGGCTGGCTCCGTGGCGGGGTGGTGAGCGCATGCTACGAGGTCGCGGCGGGGGCGTCAGCAGCAGGGCGGCGCGGGTAGACTGCACGGGACGATACGAGGAGGGGATCAACGTGGACGAGAGCCCGGTACTGTATGAGGAGCGGGATTCGCTGGCGATCATCACGATCAACCGGCCGGAGCGGCTGAACACCCTGAACGACGCGGTGATCCAGGGGATCGCCGACGGGATCGACGCGGCGGCGGCATCAGCCGAGGTCTCGGCGATCATCCTGCGCGGCGCGGGGCGGACCTTCACCGCGGGGTACGACCTGAACCCCGGTGAACGGCGGACTCCGTGGGCGCGGCGCTACGGCGCGAAAGAGGTGGAGCACCGGCCGGGCGCGTGGGACCCGGTCCGCGATTACCAGTTCATGGGCCACAACATGAAGCGCTTCATGAAGCTGTGGGAGTGCCCGAAACCGGTAATCGCGCAGATGCACGGGTACGCGCTCGGGGGCGGGACCGACCTGCTGCTCTGCGCGGACCTGATCTTCATGGCCGAGGACGCGATCATTGGCTACCCGCCGTCACGGGTGTATGGCACCCCGACGACGATGCTGTGGGTCTACCGGCTGGGGCTGGAGCACGCCAAGCAGTTCCTGCTTTCAGGCGACCAGATCGACGCGGCGACGGCGCTGCGGATCGGGCTGGTCTCGAAGGTGTACCCGCTCGAGCGGCTGCAGGACGAGACGGAGGCGTACGCGAAGCGCTTCCAGCACATCCCGGGGAACCAGCTGGCCTTGAACAAGCTGTTGATCAACCAGGCGTACGAAAACATGGGCCTGCGCACGAGCCAGATGTTCGGGACGCTCTTCGATGGGATCACGCGGCACACGGAGGAAGCGCTCCGCTGGCAGGAGAGCTTCGGGGAGATCGGGTTCCGGGAGACGATCAGCCGCCGGGACGCGCCGTTCGGGGATTACGGGGAGCGGCGGCGGTAGGGAGTAGGCGGTAGGCCTCAGGCGATAGCGATTAGGAGCCGCGAGAAGTTCGAAGGACGAAGTGCGAAGTGCGCCGCTCTCCGAACCGCGACCGGCAGGGAGCGGCACTCCGGCACACCACCGCGGCTGCGCGGC
>CAZRUZ010000246.1:0-1968 GCA_964603275.1 uncultured Anaerolineaceae bacterium
GCCGCGGCCCCCGGCCGCCGCAAGTGGACCGTCGAAACCGCCCAGAAGCTCGAAAAAGCCGGCTTCCAGGGCATCTACTGCGCCAGCTTCGGCGATGGCATGGGGCTTTGTCTCTCCATCGCCCACGCTACCAACGAGATCAAGTTCGGCACCTCGATCCTGCCAATCTACTACCGCGTCCCGTTTGACCTCGGCCAGTCGGCCGCCTACATCCACGAGATCAGCGATGGACGCTTCTACCTCGGCATCGGTGTCAGCCATGCGCCGGCCAACGCCCGCCTCGGCGTCCAGACCGGCAAGCCGCTCAGCGATATGCGCGATTATGTCGCGAAGATGCGCGCCGGTTCGCAACAGTTTGGCCCCCTTCCTCCCATCGTCCTCGCCACCCTCCGCAAGAAGATGGTGCAGCTCTCCGTGGAGATCGCCGAGGGCGCGGTCTGGGCCAACGCCTCGCGTTCGCACGTCCCCGACTCGCTGAAGCTCATCCCGGAAGAGAAGCGCAACGGCGACTTCTTCATCGGCGACATGATCCCGACCTGCATCGATGACAACGACCCGGCCGCCGCCGCGAACGTCATGAAGCGCACCCTCACCGGCTACGTCATGCTGCCCAACTACCGGAACTACTGGAAAGAAGCCGGTTATGTCGAAGAGATGGAGGCCCTCGAGGCCGCCCTCGCCCGGGGCGACCGTGACGCCCTCCCCGGCCTGATGACCGACCGCTGGCTCGCCGATGCGACCCTGTTCGGGACAAGGAAGCAGGTGCTCGAGGGTGTCGAGGCTTGGTTCGCCGCCGGTGTGAAGACGCCGATGCTGGTGCCGTCCTCCACCAGCGGTGGCCAGGTGAAGGCCTTTGAGGAGCTGTTTGCCGCCTTCAGCTAGGGTGTCGGCCCGGCCCGGGACAGGCACAATGGATCCATGCTGACCGACGAACTCCGGATCGCGGTCGAGGCCGCGCGGGTCGCGGGTGAAGAAGTCGCCCGGCTGCGCCGTGAGGGTGTCCGCTACGGCCGTAAGGAAGGCTGGGAGCTCGTCTCCGAAGCAGACATCCGCGCCGCCGAGATCCTGCACGAAAAACTGACCCGCGCCTTCCCGCTGGACGGCTGGCTGAGCGAGGAACACGCCGATACCGCCCGCAGGCTCGGGCGCGACCGGGTCTGGATCGTCGACCCCATCGATGGCACCCGGGAGTACCTCCAGGGCGTGCCCGAGTACGCGATCTCGGTCGGGCTGGCAATCGAGGGGCGCCCCGTGCTCGGCGTGGTGCACAACCCGGCGACCGGTGAGCTGTTCGCGGCGACCTGCACCGAGGCGCCCGAACGTCCGCCCACCGAGCCCACCGGGATGCCGTTCGAGGTCCTCGTCGGCCGGGGCGAGCAGGCGCACGACGAGGTGCCAACCCTGCCGCCGGGCGCCGCGACCCGGGGAGTCGGGAGCGTAGCCTACCGGCTGGCGCTGCTGTCCGAGGGAAAGGGCGACGCGACTCTCACCGGCTACGGCCGCTCGGAATGGGATGTGGCTGCCGGCGCCGCGCTCTGCCTCGCCGCCGGGCTGCGGGTGACCGGCGTGCTCGGGGATCTGCTCGAGTTCAACCAGCCCGATCCGTATATCCGGGGACTGCTCGCCGCCGAACCCGGACTGCACGGCCGGCTCGAAGCGCACTTCCAGCAATTCCGGCGGCGCTGATCAGGCCGGAGCGGACGTCACCTGGACCCAGAGCACCGGGTCGCCTTCCGTGTCTGCCGAAAACGAGACCCGGGGCCCGATCAGCCCGACGGCGCGGTCCGCATCGGCGATGGCCACCAGCTCCCGCCGGTCCCACAGCGGCACCTTCGCGTTCACCAGCAGGTCCGAGACCTTGCGGTCGAGTCCGTGGTACCGGATGCGGTCGCCCGCTACCAGCTGCCTGGCGCGAAGCGCCCCGCGCGTACCCGCACCAACCATGACCACCGGCCCGGCGGGACTCAC
>CAZRUZ010000247.1:0-1899 GCA_964603275.1 uncultured Anaerolineaceae bacterium
ACGCCGCGGAGGCCGGTATCGCGGAGCGCCTGCACGATCTCGTTGAAGTGCTGGATGCCGTTGACCTCGATCAGGAGTTCGAGGACGGCGACGCCGACGGGCATGCCGGGGGCCTCGCGGTTGTGGTCGACCTCGAGGATGTTTCCACCCGCGCCGGCAACCACGGCCGAGACGAGGGCGAGCTGGCCGGGGGTGTCGCTCACTTCGATCGCCAGGTGCTGGTAGCGGCCCGCATCGACCAGGCCGCGGCGCACGATGGAGCCGAGCAGGTTGATATCGATATTGCCGCCGGAGAGGACGGCGACGGCTTTGCCACGCGGGCGGTAGAGACCGGACTGGACGGCGGCGACGGCGAGCGCGCCCGCGCCTTCGACGACGAGCTTGGCCCGCTCGATGAGGAGGACGATGGCGTGCGCGATAGCGTCGTCGGGGACGGCGATGACTTCGTCGACGTAACGCTGGATGAGCGCGAAGGTGCGCTCGGAGGGGCCGGCGACCGCAACGCCGTCGGCGATGGTCCGGGCGGGGGGTGTGGTGACCAGGCGCCCGGCAGAGACCGAGCGGCGGATGCCATCCATGGCGGCGGCCTGGACACCGACGACGCGGACATCCGGGCGGAGGGACTTCACGGCTACGGCGATGCCCGCGAGCAGGCCGCCACCGCCGGCGGGGACAAGGACCTCTTCGACGTCCGGCGCCTGGTCGAGCAGTTCGAGGCCGACGGTGCCCTGCCCGGCGATGACCGCGTCGTCGTCGAACGGGGGCACGAAGATGCGGCCTTCGCGGGTCGCAATCGTCTGGGCCTCGGCGCGGGCATCATCGAGTGCCGCGCCGTGGACCACGACGCGGGCGCCGAGGGCGCGGGTGGCGTTGACCTTGGCGAGGGGCGCCGATTCGGGCATGACGATGGTGACCGGGATGCCGCGGGCCGCGCCAGCGAGGGCAACGCCCTGGGCGTGGTTGCCGGCGCTCATGGCGACGAGGCCGCGGCGGGCGGTGGCGTCATCGAGCTGGCGGACGAAGTTGAGCGCGCCGCGGACCTTGAAGGAGCCGGTGAGCTGGAGGTTTTCGCACTTGAGCAGGAGCGGGACATCGAGGCCGGGGGCGGGGACGGTGAGCGGCCAGAGGGGAGTCAGCCGGACCTGGGGCGCGAGGGCGCGGCCGGCAAGCTGGATGTCAGAGAGTGCGGGGTTGCTGGGCAACGGCATGGCAACAGCTCCCGGGAGGGTACGCCCGGTTACAGTCTATTTAACGGACGTTGAACGCTCGACAAAAGGTGTTCACAGGCGGGCCGGCGCTCCCGATGAGTTGGGTGGAGGTGGATGGTGAACATGAACTCCCAGGCGCCGGCGGTGTCACTGGCAACGCTTGCGAACAAGGCCCAACTGCGGCGGGACATCGAAGCGGCGCTCGGCGAGCGGGCGTTCCGATCCGACTGCCAGGTCATCGTCTCGCTGACATCGGGACTGGAGCTGGGGTACGAGGCACTGACGAGACCGGCGGGGGCGGCGCCGCTGAACGCACCGGACCGGTTCCTCGCGGCGGCGGGAGAAGTTGGGCTGCTCACGGAGACGGACCATGCGTGGCGGCAGGCTTCGCTGGAGCGGCTGGGCCCGCAACTCCTGGCCGAGAAACTGTTGTTCCTGAACGTAACGCCGGCTTCACTCCAGGCTGGCCGGCTGACGGCCCTAAACCTGGAGCGGGCGGCCCGGGAGAACGGCCTCGTCCCCGAGCAGGTCGTTATCGAGGTGACGGAGGGGGAGAGCATCGATGACTTCGGCCGCATGCGGGGGGTGCTGGGAGGGTTCCGCGGCCGGGGTTTCCTGCTGGCGATTGACGATGCAGGGGCGGGGCCATCGAGCCTGCAATCGATCGTGGAGTTGCGGCCGGACTTCATCA
>CAZRUZ010000248.1:0-1835 GCA_964603275.1 uncultured Anaerolineaceae bacterium
CGAGGGCGACGCGGATGACCGGCTCGGGGAACTGGATGTTCTCGAGGATGATCGGGTTGTCCTGGGCGCAGAGGGTATCGCCGGTGAAGGTCTGCTTGAGGCCGACAGCGGCGGCGATGCCGCCGGCGCCCATGTCCTGGATCTCCTCGCGCTGGTTGGCGTGCATGAGGAGGAGGCGGCCGATGCGCTCGCGTTCGCCCTTGGTGGAGTTGTAGAGGGATTCGCCGGCCTTGAGCACGCCGCTGTAGACACGGATGTAGGCGAGGCGGCCGACGTAGGGGTCAGTGACAATCTTGAAGGCGATGGCCGAGAGCGGCTCTTCATCGGCCGGGCGGCGCTCAACGTCGCCGCCGTGCTTGGGGTCGACGCCCTTGACGGCCGGGACATCGATCGGGCTCGGGAGGTAATCGACGACGGCGTCGAGCATGAGCTGGACGCCCTTGTTCTTGAGGGCCGAGCCGCAGAGGACGGGGTGGGCGAGGTTGTTCAGGGTGGCGCGGCGGATGGCGGTCTTGAGCTCGTGGGTGCCGATCTCGTGGCCTTCGAGGTAGCTGATGGCGATCTGGTCGTCGACGTTGCCGATGCCTTCGATGAGCTTGTCGCGAGCTTCGGCGGCTGCCTGGGCGAGGTGCCCGGGGATCTCGCGGCGCTCGGGCTTGTCGCCCTTTTCGCCGCCAAACCACCACCAGCATTGCTCGATGAGGTCAATGCAGCCATCGAAGTCGGCTTCAGCGCCGACGGGGATCTGGAGGGGGACCGGGTTTGCGCCGAGGCGGTCGACCATCATGTCGACGGTGCGCCAGAAGTCGGCGCCGGTGCGGTCCATCTTGTTGACGAAGGCGACGCGAGGGACGGCGTAGCGGTCGGCCTGGCGCCAGACGGTCTCGGACTGGGGTTCGACGCCGGCGACGGCATCGAAGACGACGACGCCGCCATCGAGGACGCGGAGGCTGCGCTCAACCTCGGCGGTGAAGTCGACGTGGCCGGGGGTATCGATGAGGTTGACCTGGTGGTCGTTCCATTCGCAGGTGGTGGCGGCGGAGGTGATGGTGATGCCGCGTTCGCGCTCCTGCTCCATCCAGTCCATGACGGCGGCGCCTTCGTGGGTTTCGCCGATCTTGTAGGTCTTCCCGGTGTAGAAGAGGACGCGTTCGGACACGGTGGTCTTGCCCGCGTCGATGTGGGCAATAATGCCGATGTTCCGGATGCGCTCGATCTCAACAGTGCGGGGCATGGATCTCCTGCAGCTTTCGCTTTACCAGCGGTAATGGACGAAGGCGCGGTTGGCCTCGGCCATTCGGTGGGTGTCGTCTTTGCGCTTGATGGCGGCGCCGGTGCCGTTGGCGGCATCGAGCAGCTCTCCGGCGAGCTTTTCACTCATCGAGCGGCCGTTGCGGTTGCGGGCGGCGGTGAGCAGCCAGCGCATGGACAGGGCGAGGCGCCTATCGGGGCGGATCTCGACGGGGACCTGGTAGGTGGCGCCACCGACGCGGCGGGGCTTAACTTCGAGGACCGGGGTGGTCTGGCGGACGGCCTGCTGGAAGACATCGAGCGGGTCGCGGCCAGTCTGGTCCTGGATGCGGCTGAAGGCGCCGTAGACCACGCGCTCGGCGGTGCTCTTCTTGCCGCGGGTCATCACCTTGTTGATGAGGACCTGGACAGTGGAGTTGTTGTAGCGCGCGTCGGGCGGGGTTGGTCGCCGTTCGGGTCGGTTGCGTCGGGCCATGGATCAGGACTCCGGATTTCGAATGGTGCTGTGGCTACTTCTTGCGGCCAGCGGGCTGGGCATTCTTGCGAGTGCCGTACTTGCTGCGCCCCTGCTTGCGGTTGTTGAC
>CAZRUZ010000249.1:0-1828 GCA_964603275.1 uncultured Anaerolineaceae bacterium
AGGTGTGCCACGAACACCCCTCGCCCGCCGCGAGGTGCACCGTCCCCCGGGCGCCCTCCCGCACGAGCGGCAGCAGCGCTTCCGCGATCTCCGCGGTGTTCGTCGGGGCGGTCGTCTGGTCCGCCACGACGTTGATCGGGTTCCCTTCGCGCGCGAGGCGCAGCATCGTTTCGACGAAGTTGCCGCCCTTGCCCGCCGAACCGGCCAGCCCGTACAGACCCGAAACGCGCGCCACCAGGTGCTCCGGGTTCGCCTGCCGCACCACGTCCTCGGTCGCGACCTTCGCCGCGCCGTACACGTTCACCGAGCGCCGCGCATCCTCTTCGAGGTACGGGCTCCCTTTCGTGCCTTCGAATACGTAGTCCGTACTGAACTGCACGACCGCCGCGCCTGCCGCCGCCGCCGCCCGGGCCACGTTCCAGCCGCCGATGACGTTGACGCGGAAGCACGTCTCCGGCTCCTGTTCGCAGACCGGGAGGTTGTGGAAGGCCGTCGTGTTGATGACGACATCCGGCCGCGCGCGTTCGACCAGCGCCCCGACCGCCGCGGCATCCGTCACATCCGCATCCTGGCGGGTCGCCGCCGTCAGGGCGATGTCACCGTCTTTCCATAGCCTCGTGATGTCCGAACCAAGCTGGCCGTTCGCGCCGAAAAGCAACACTCGCATGGCTCGCCATCCTAGCGTCGCCGGCCCTACGGCGCGACCCGATCCCTACGGATACGCCTGCACCGATGTCGCCTCGATCTTGTAGACCACCCGCTGTTCCGAAGGTGACCGCCAGGGATACGTCTCTTGCCCGAGATACTTCTGCGCCATCCGGTCGATGTGCGCGTCGGCCCCCGCGTGCGTCTTCTCGATGACGCGCCCACGGATCTGCAGGTACCGGTACGGGTTCTGCGCGTCCTGGATCGAAAGCGCCACGCGCCCGTCCCGGTCCAGGTTCCGCGTCTTCACCCGGCCCTCCGCCGTATTGAAGAGCACCAGGTCGCCCTCAGCATCGATCCACACTGGCGTGACCTGCGGCGAGCCATCCGCCATCAGCGTCGTCAGGTGAGCGAAGTTCGGCCCCGTTAGCAGGTCCCGGTGCGATTCCGGCAGAGAAACCATCGTCGTGCTCCTTCAGGGTTGCGATGCCCGTATTGCCCCTCGACCTTACCAATGAGAAGTTGCGGCTGCAATCAGTGGTGATGGTGGTGGCCCAAACCTTCCCCAGCGAGTTTACTGTCGCCATGCGCGCGCTCGTCGTCGCCAACGGTCAGCCCCCGTCGCTCGCCCTCCTGCGCCGTCTTGCCGGGGACGCGGACCTGGTTGTCGCGGCCGATGGAGGGGCCGCCGCTGCGCTGGCCGCCGGCATCACCCCTCATGCGGTGGTTGGCGACCTCGATTCCATCACCGAACACCCGGAGCTCTCGCTCCCGCCCGCGATCCTCCACCGCGTCCCTGATCCTGCCACGACCGACCTCCAGAAGTCCGTCGCCTTCGCGATTGAGCGGGGCGCCCGGGAGGTCGATATCGTCGCCGCCGGTGGTGGCCGCGCCGACCACGCCCTCGCCAACCTCTCCGTGCTCGTCACCTTCCGCGGCCGGGCCGACCTCCGCATCCACGACGACCAGTTCGAGATCTCCCTCGTCAATGACTCCGCTACCATCGAGGCCGAGCCTGGCACGCTCATCTCGCTCGTGGCCATTGGTCTGTGCCACGGGGTCACCACCACCGGCATGCGCTGGGACCTCTCCGACTTCACCCTCCCCTTCGGGCCCCGCGGCATCCACAACGAGGTCGCCGTCAGTCCAGCTACGGTTTCGGTGCGCCAGGGAGACCAGCTCG
>CAZRUZ010000250.1:0-1794 GCA_964603275.1 uncultured Anaerolineaceae bacterium
GCTCTCACGGGGGAGCATTCTCGTCATACCACAATTGCGTACCCGTTACCATCACGAGGACGTAAACGATGCGCGAAATGTTCCGGCGGAGAGGGGGTCAGTTGCCGGCGGCTGGGATCACGGCTTCGGCGGCCACTTCCGCCACGATCCGCTGAAGACGAGCGAGGGGCGTGAAGGCGTCATGGCCGAGGTGCTCGGCCGACCAGAGGGAGTCGATACCGATGCGTTCGCACTCGAGGGCGAAGCTTCGCAGGTCATCCCAGTCAAGCTGCGTGGACCCGATGGTTGCAGCGAGTCTCATGGGCGCGCGACATAGTACGCGTTCATCGGGTGGCTGATTCCCTGCACCCGGCTGAACTCGCTGAACCCGGCGTTCATCACCAGGTCGCGCATCGCTGATTCGGGCAGACCCCTCAAGCCAAGACCCCAACCATCCGGCGTCGAGGCCCCGGACTGCAGGCACACCGCCAACGAGAACCCGTACAGGCTGGCCGCCAGGGGCAGGTGCCGGTCCGTGTTGAAGTCCGGCTGCGAGTCCGGATCGATGATAAACCAGCTTCCGCCCGGCTTGATCAGCTTCCTGACCGAGGCCGCCATCAGGTCCGGCCGCGGCAGGTCATGAAGCATGTCGGCGGTGATCACGAGGTCGAACTCCGGCGTCTCCGGGAGCGGGGTCCGCTCCGGGTTGTAGAAGGCGACGTTGGTGAGCCCGGCTTCTGCCCGTGACGCCTCCGCGTACTCCAGCACGGCGTCCCAGGTGTCGTAGCCGGTGACCCGGGTGCGCGGGAACGCGGCCGCGATGGCCAGGGGTGCGGCGCCCGCGCCGCAACCGATATCGCAGGCCGTTCCACCAGCGGTGAGTTTCTCGATGACCCCGGGAAGCCGCGGCAGCGCCTGCGGGACGAGTGCATTCCGTGCCCAGACCTGAAGGGGTTGACGCGCCATCTCGGCCCTCGGGCGGTCGCCCTGAACGTCAGAGAACGACTTGCCGATCCCCGTCCGGAAAGCCTCTTCGGCGTTGTCGAACAGGTCAATCATCCGCTGCGGGTTATCCCACATCCCTGCGATATAGGAGGGGCTGCTGCTATCCGCGTACATCGCGCGCGCTTGGTCGTCGAGTTCGAACTGGCCGTCTTCGGTGAAAACGAGGATGCCGGTGGCTACCTGCTGGCGAAGCCACTCGAGCACGAAGCGTTCGCTGAGGCCGGCGGCGACCGCAACATCCGCAGCGGTCATTGGGCCACGTTGTGCCATCGCCTCGTACAGGCCGAGGCGCGTCCCCATCCGCACACAGTACGCCGTGACCACGCCCCGTAATGTCGTAATCTGCACGGCCTGGAGCGCCATCGCGCGGTCTGTCGCTAGGGCAGTCATCAGGAATGGTCCTTTCTGGTCGGGCCGGGTCTATGGCCGCACCTCGTAGTAGGCGTTCATCGGGTGGGCCAGACCCTCGACGCGGCTGAAGCGGGTGAAACCGGCGTTCGTCACCAATTCGCGCATCTTCGGCTCAGGCAGACCGGTCGGGCCGAGTGCCAGCCCGTCGGGAGTGGATGCGGACGACTGGAGGCAGGCAAGGATGGAGGCGCCGAAGATCATCGCCGCCATGGGGTTCTCCAGGTTCTCCACCGCCGTTGGCGCGGCATCGAAGTCGACGATGAACCACGCCCCGTCCGGCTTGATTGCCCGGCGGATGGCGGCGGCCACGAGGTCTGGCCGGGCCATGTCGTGCAGGCAGTCCAGGGTCAGCACCAGGTCGAACGTCGGCTCTGGCGGAAGAGGATCGGTATCCGGGTT
>CAZRUZ010000251.1:0-1786 GCA_964603275.1 uncultured Anaerolineaceae bacterium
GAAGGCGGCCGCACCGTCGGCGCGGGCGTCGTCACCAAAATCCTCGCCTAGGCGAACAGAAAGCACCGAGGGAACGGCGCCATGGCACGACAACAGATACGCATCAAGCTCAAGGCTTACGATCACCGCCTCCTGGACCAGTCCGCGCGGCAGATCGTCGAGGCCGCAGAGCGCACGGGCGCGGCCGTCGCCGGCCCGGTGCCGCTTCCCACGAGCATCGACAAGTTCACCGTCCTGAAGAGCCCGCACATCCACAAGGATGCCCGCGAGCAATTCGAAATCCGCACCCATAAGCGGCTCATCGACATCATGGAGCCGACTTCAAAAACGGTAGACACGCTCATGCGGCTTCAGCTGCCCAGCGGCGTGGATATCGAGATCAAGCTGTGACGCCATGAGTATTGAAGGACTGCTTGGCCGCAAACTGGGCACGACCCAGGTCTTCGATGAAAAAGGGCGCCTCCGTGGCGTGACCGCCGTCGAAGTGGGGCCGTGCTTTGTGACCCAGATCCGCACCCCCGAGACCGATGGCTACACCGCCGTCCAGATCGGCTTCCAGGATGACCGCAAGCTCAACAAGCCCGAAGCCGGCCACCTCAAGGCCGCCGGCAACCTGAAGCTGCGCCACCTCGCCGAATTCCGGACCGATGGCAGCGCCACCTACGCCCTCGGCGACCAGCTTGGCGCCGAGCTCTTCGAGACCGGCGCCCGCGTGGATGTCACCGCTACCTCCAAAGGGCGCGGCTTCCAGGGTGGTGTCCGCCGCCATAACTTCAGTGGCGGCCCCAAGACCCACGGCCAGAGCGACCGCCATCGCGCCCCCGGCTCCATCGGCTCCGGCACCACTCCCGGCCGCGTCTACAAGGGCACCCGCATGGCCGGGCACATGGGCGCCGAGCGCGTCACCGTGATGAGCCTCGAAGTCGTCGCCCGCAATGATGACCGCAGCGTCATCTTCGTCGCTGGCTCCGTCCCCGGCCCCACCGGCGGCCTCGTCCGCATCCGCAAGGCAAGGAAGGTATCGAAATGAAGTTGACTGTCTTCGATACCGCTGGCGCCAGGCTCCGCGAGATCGATGCCGCCGATGAAGTCTTCGGCATCGAGCCCAACCGCGCCGTCCTCCACCAGGCCTACGTTGCCCAGATGGCCAATCGCCGGGCCGGCAACGCCAACACCAAGGGCCGCGGTGAAGTCCGGGGCTCGACCATCAAGATCCGGAAGCAGAAAGGCCTCGGCCGCTCCCGCCAGGGTTCCATCCGCGCGTCCCACCACGTCGGTGGTGGCGTTGCCTTCGGTCCCAAGCCGCACAGCTTCGCCAAGGACCTGCCTCGCACCATGCGCCGCCTCGCCCTTCGCTCGGCTCTCAGCAGCCATGCCGCGGCGGGCTCCCTCCTTGTTGTCGAAGGCCTCACCGCCACCGATGGCAAGACCCGCACCGTCAAGGCCGCCTTCGATGCTCTCGGCGTCGACCGCACCGCCCTGGTCGTCACCGGCGAATACGCGCCCGAACTGACCCGCGCCGCGCGCAACATCGACATCGCGAAGGCCCTCCCCGCGCAGAACCTCAACGTTGTCGACCTCGTCAACGCCCACAGGCTCGTTCTCTCCGAGGATGCGGTCCGCAAGTGCGAGGCCCTCTGGGGCGGCGCCAACATCAAGCCGCAGCGCGGCCGCGTGAAGGAAGCCGTCTAATGCCAAAGGAACTCCACCCCTACGCCGTCCTCCTGCGGCCCATCATCACCGAGAAGACCACCGTCCTCACCGGCCAGGACAAGTACGTCTTCGA
>CAZRUZ010000252.1:0-1765 GCA_964603275.1 uncultured Anaerolineaceae bacterium
CCGAGCGCGGCGGCGATATCGGTCAGGTTGTCCTTGAAGCCGAACTCCTGGATGTCGTAACGCCAGCTCCCGCCGGCGTCGTAGCGGTTCCATGCGTCGCGGGACATGCCGTGGAGCGTGAGGCGGCGGACTCGCGCGCTGAGCTCTTCGTCATCGGTGGCAAGGGCGCCGCCTTCGCCGGTGGTCATGGTCTTGTTCGCGTAGAAGCTGAAGGCCGCGGCATCGCTGACGCTGCCCACGGGACGGCCGCTGTAGAGCGTGCCGATGGCGTGGGCGGCATCTTCGAGCACCTTGAGGTTGTGGTGGCGGGCGATATCCATGATCGCGTCCATGTCACAGGGAGCCCCGGCGATGTGGACGGGCAGGATGACCTTCGTGCGCGGCGTTATCGCGCGTTCGATGAGCTCCGGGTCGATATTCGCGTCGTCTTCGCGGACGTCGACGAGGACGGGTTCGGCGCCGCAATGGATGACCACGTTAGCGGTGGCGGTGAACGTGTAGGGCGTGGTGATCACTTCATCGCCGGGGCCGAGGTCCCAGGCGGCGAGCGCGAGGTGCATTGCGGCAGTGGCGGAGTTCACGGCGTTGACGAAGCGCGCGCCCGTGTAGGCGGCAAGCTCATCCTCGAGCGCCTTGACCTGGCTGGCGGTTGTCAGCCAGCCGCTTCGGAGGACGCCTTCGACGGCGGCGATATCGGATTCGTCCAATTCGACGCGGACGAAGGGGATGCGCTGTTCGGCCATGGATCGCAGGGTAGAGCGGGCGGCGGATAGCGGGTAGCGGGCGTCACCAGCGGGGCGGTTCGCGGCGGCTGCGGGCCGACTCGCCCAGGAGCAGCGCCACGAGCGCGCCGAAGAGGAACCCGCCGATGTGGGCGAACCACGCGACGCCACCGGAAACGTCAGCGGCATCGGCGATGGTGGCGTACCCGGAAAGCAAATTCTGGAGGAACCAGAGGCCAATCATGATGTAAGCCGGGATCGGGATGGGGATGAAGATGAGGATGAAGAACGGGATGACGACGTTCACTGTGGCGCGCGGGTAGCGCACGATGTAGGCCCCCAGCACACCCGCGACTGCGCCGCTCGCGCCGAGGACCGGGACAGTGCTTGATGGCTCGATGGCCCCCTGGATGAGCGAGGCAACGACCCCCGCGGCGAGGAAGAAGAGCAGGTAGCCCAGGTGGCCGAGCCGGTCTTCGATGTTATCGCCGAAGACCCAGAGGAAGAGCATGTTCCCGAGGATGTGCAGCCAGCCGCCGTGCATGAACATCGCCGCGAGGATCGAGACGAGCACCTGCCAGCGTGCCTCGCCGGTCAGGCCCGAATCGCCGCTGACCGTATCGAAGAACTCCTTCGGCTGAAACGCCCAGGTGCAGACAAAACGGTCGGCATCGGTTGGGGCGGTCTCGAAGCCGTAGCAGACGCCGCGGGTCTGCTCGACGAACTCGCGGTAGGCGACCGCATCGGGCCGGGCGATGGCCGTCGAGCGGCTGACCATGAAGAAGAAGACCACCAGGTTGAGGACAATGAGCGCGTAGTTCACCCACGGGGTGCGCCCGGCCCGCGGGCTATCGCCGACGGGGATCACGGGCGCCCTCCGGCCACTGGCGGGGCACCGACAGGCAGCGTCACGCGATCCCCGCGAGGTGGGCGGTGTCGTTGAGCCTGACCACGTACATGCGTCCCCGGCGCTCCTCGATCTCGGTGAGGGCGCAGTTTGCCACATCAAGGCGGAAGACGTGGGTCTCGGCCATCCCGAGCAC
>CAZRUZ010000253.1:0-1759 GCA_964603275.1 uncultured Anaerolineaceae bacterium
GCGGTGTCCCTTCATCCCGCGGTGCGGGAAGGTGATGAACGTCTGCCGGAATACGGAACCGCCGGAGCTGATGCGACCGGAGAGCGCCACGCACCGGGTGGCGTGCTACAACCCAATCTGGCGCGAACCCACCGCGAAATAGGGGCTCAGCGCCGGGCGCCGGCCGGAGCGAGCGCGCTGAGCTTCATCATCAGGATCTCGATGGTGAGGTCCTCATCGACTTCGCCGAGCTTGTTCGTGCGGTCGGCTTCAACAAGGTGGTGATAGGCCACCCTGAGCCCCGCTGAGCCGTGCCGGCGGGCGCGGTCAATAGCGGCGCGGCGGAGGTTTTCGTACTTGCCAGCATTGCCGAGCGCCTTCGCGATTGCCTCGTCCGGGGCGCCTTCCTCGAGCAAGTCGACGAGCTGGGCGAGCACCCGGTAGCGGTCGGTGATGGTTGCGAGCAGCGCCTGGGGGTTCTCGCCATCGCGCCGCAGCCGGGCAAGCATCTCGAGTGCCACGGCGAGATTGCCATCCATGAGCGAATCGATGAGGCTGAAACGGTTGGGCTCGCGATCGCCGGCGCAGACGCGCTGCACATCGAGAGCATCGACGGGCGCGCCGCTCGCCCAGAGAGCGAGCTTGTCGAGCTCGTTGGCGATGGCCAGGGTATCGCCTTTGAGGATGGCGGCGAGGAGCACGGCGGGGTCGTTCTCCGGGGGGAGCTCCTCCCACGGTTCGAGGCGGTCACGCGCCGGCTGGCCGGACCGGAAGTGGATGCCGCGAAGTCCGGCCTCGTCACGGATGTAGCGTTCGAGTTCTTTCCCCTTCATCGCGGGGTGCTCTTCGATCGATGCGCCGGGGAGGTCCTTGAGACGGGCGATGAGCGGGTTGGACCTGGTGACCTGGCGAGGTTGCCCCTGGGCGAGGAAGGGCTGCCCGAGGAAAACCAGGACGGTGGTTTCGGGGATGCCCGAAGCGAGCCCGGCGGCGAACTGGTCCCATGGGCCGAGGGTCCGGGCGCCGCGCGCGCCACCCCGGGCCTCGAACCGTTCGAGCAGGTGCTCGACGATAACGAGGCGTTTCGGCGCGAGGAACGGCGGGGACATGACCGGTCCAAGGATCTCGTGCGGCTTCGCATCGCGCCCGTCGACCTCGACGAGGTTGGTCAGCAACATGCCCGTGCCGCCGTCGGCCTCATCCTTGAGTTGCTGGATGCGGCGGCGCATGGCGAGCTCGTTGGCGCCGAAGAGGATGAGGATCATGGCCGCAAGGGTAGCCGATGGCGGGGGTCAGCGCTCGACGTTGAGGGCGAACTCGAGCGCATCGGCAAGGGCCAGCCATGAGGCCTCGATGATGTCAGTCGAGGAGCCGACGGTGGTCCAGTAGCGGTTCCCATCGGTGCTTTCGATGAGGACACGGACGCGGGCACCGGTGGCGGACTGGCTATCGAGGATGCGGACCTTGTAGTCGATCAGCTTGACGTCTTCGAGCTGGGGGAAGTCCCCGGCGAGTGCCTTGCGGGTGGCGCCATCGAGGGCGTTGACCGGCCCATTGCCTTCGTGAGCGGTGTGCATCAGCCTGCCATTAATGGTGACCTTTACCATGGCCTCGGCGAGCATCTCGTTCTGCTCATCGGCGGAATGGCTGCGGCGGCGGCGCTCAACGATCACGAAGTCTTCGAGTTCGAAGGGGGGCTTGTATCCGGGGAGGCTGCGGCGGACCAGCATCTCGAAGCTGGCTTCGGCGCCTTCGTACTGGTAGCCCTGGCTCTCCTTTT
>CAZRUZ010000254.1:0-1685 GCA_964603275.1 uncultured Anaerolineaceae bacterium
CTAGCGGCGGTCTTCAGCTTCGCGCAGTGCGCGGGGCACACCCGTACGGGGGACGAGGCCGAGGCGCGACGATGCGGCCTGTTCTTCGGCATGGTACGAGCTCCGGACCAGCGGGCCCGCCTCAACGTGGGTGAAGCCCATCGTCAGCGCCTGCTCGCGGATGCGATCGAATTCCTCCGGGCGCCAGTAACGGGCGATGGGGAGGTGCGCGGGCGTGGGCTGCAGGTACTGCCCCACGGTCAGGACGTCGACGCCATGGGCCGCCAGGTCGCGGCAGACCTGGAGCAGTTCGGGTTCGGTCTCACCGAGACCGGCCATGAGCCCACTCTTGGTGACCGTGCCGGGGTCAAGCTCCTTGGCCCGCCGGAGCAGTTCGAGGGAGCGTTCGTAGATGGCCCGGGGGCGGACCTGGCGGTAGAGGCGGGGGACGGTCTCGGTATTGTGGTTGAGGATCTCGGGCCGCGCGGCGAGGACGGTAGCGAGGGCATCGCGGTCGCCCTTGAAGTCGGGGATAAGGACTTCGATGGTGGTGCCGGGGGAGAGGCGGCGCACCCACTCGATGGTGCTGGCGAAGATGGCCGCGCCGCCATCCGGAAGCTCATCGCGGTTGACGCTGGTGATGACGGCGTGGCGCAGGCCCATGCGCTGGACGGCGCGCGCCACCCGGCGGGGCTCGGCGGTATCGAGCAGGCCGGGGCGGCCCGTCTTGACCGCGCAGAAGCCGCACGAGCGGGTGCAGGTATCGCCGAGGATCATGAAAGTGGCGGTGCCGCGGCTCCAGCATTCGCCGATATTGGGGCAGCGCGCTTCCTCGCAGACCGTATGCAGGTCCGCGTCGCGCATGAGCTGTTGGAGTTCGACCAACGCGGGGCTGGCCGGGAAGCGGACCTTGAGCCAGGGCGGTCGGTCGGGGAAGCGTACGGGCATGCTTCGATTGTGGGCGCTGCTCAGGGGGATGTCGACGGGCTCTGCCTGCGGGCGGTCGCGACGACCGCGGCCAGGTGGCCATCAACCGCGGCATGCCAGTCGCGATAGGCGGAGACGTTGCGGGTGCGGATGGCTTCGCGGCCGGCCTCGGAATGGGCGATGAAGGCGTCGAGGGCGCCGATGAGGTTGGCCGTGAAGGCATCGCCCTGGGCGGGAAGCTGGGCGACGGCGAGCAGCTCGCGCGCGAGGCAGATGCTCGTGTCGGCGTAGGCGACGAAGTCGGGGCGGAAGGCATCGCGGCGGTAGAACGTGTCTTCCGGGTACTTCTTCCGGAGGTCTTCGCGGAGCTGGTAGAGCCGCGAGGAGCCTTCCTGGAGCCGGGTCCAGTAGGCGCGCGTGGAGACAACGCCCGGCGCGGAGCGGGACGTAGGGAGGGGCGCGGGAGTGCCACACACCACCTCGGCCGGGATTGCGCTTTCCGGGGAGCCGCAGGCGGGGAGGATGATTGCCGCGACGATGATGGCAAGGGCGCCCGTCCGGCTCATCCGCCGTGCTCCAGCAGGTACCCGGCAGCCGCGCGGACAGCCCGGGCGCGATGGCTGATGCGGTCCTTCTCATCATCGGAGGCCTCGGCCTGGGTGCGGCCATCTTCGAGAAGGAAGACGGGGTCGTAGCCGAAGCCGCGCTCACCGCGGGGCGCGTGGCCAATGCGCCCTTCCTGGATGCCCTCGAAGGTGACAGGGGGACGGTTATCGGGA
>CAZRUZ010000255.1:0-1667 GCA_964603275.1 uncultured Anaerolineaceae bacterium
AGCGGTCCCAGAAGACGGGAATCGGGCCGAGTGTCTTCAGGTGGCGGACTTCGAGGCGGCCACGCCGGAGCCAGAGGTCAGCTTCGACGATTGCCGCCCCCGCTTCTTCCGCGGCCCGCAGCGTGGCGATGGTGTTGCCCGCGCGGTGCGCGACGGCGACCGGGCGCTCGGGGTTCCGCAGGTCAGCCAGCACCGGAGACGCTCCGCGGCGGTGGTGGCACCGGAGAGAACCAGAGTTCGCGCGAGAACGGGGAGAGGCGGCGCCCGCGCGACCATTCGGCCAGGTAGAGCGCGGCGAGGGCAATCGCTCCGCCGAGGAGCGGGTCGACGATGTAGTGGTTGGCGGTGGCAACGGTGGAAACGCCCATGGCCAGCGGGGCAGCGAAGCCCGCAATCCGGACGAACCAGACGCGGGAACAGCGGACGATCCCCAGCCCGATGAGCATGTTCCAGCCGAAGTGGAAGCTGGGGAGCGCGGCGTACTGGTTCACCAGCGCCGGCGGCTGCAGCACGCGATAGGCGCGGGACTGTTCGGTCACGGTATCAACCACATCGAGGCCCTCCACCAGGCGCGGAGGCGCGACCGGGAAGAAGAGGAAGATGACCAGGCCGACGCTCCCGGAAATGAGGAAGGCGTTACGGATCACCCGGTATTCGGCGGGATGGCAGACGACCAGCCAGAGAGCCACCAGCGCGATGAACGGCCAGTGGCCGTAGATGTAGACCCAGTTGGCAAGCGTCGTCAGCAGGTCCGAATCGGTGAACGGCCGCTGGAACCGTTCCTCGGCGAAGATGCCGATGGCGCGCTCAAAATCGATCACGCGCCGGGCGTTGGCCACCGCTGTATCACCCGCGCCTTCGACTAGGCCACGGATGGCGAAATAGGCGATGACCGCGGCGAACATCATGCCGAGTTCGCGCGAGGCGACGCTCAGCGCGTGAGGCCACGAGGGATGACCTGGTGTGGCGGACCGCAACCGCATGGGTGGAGGCTACCATGCGCAGACGCGGAGGTGGTCCATTCCCGGAAGAAATCTGCCCGGAAATCAACGAGAGGACGCACCAGCGTGCGTCCTCTCAGACCTGGAACTCAGAACCGGGGGTCAGGGCGCCTTGGTCGCGGCCGCGGTTGGGCTTGCTGCCGGGCTGGGAGTGGTCTCCGCGGTGGCGCTCGCCGAGGGCGAGGCGCTCGCTTCGGCCGTCGCCGTGGCGAGGGCGTTCTCCACGTTTTCGACGAGCTGGCGCCAGGCGTCGATATCGGACGGCGTGCCCGCGCCAAGCGGCTGGCCGTTGACGATGAAGCCGGGTGTGCCGGTAATGCCGAACTGGCGGGCGACGCGCTGCTGGTCGGTGACGGCATCGAGGTGCTCGCCGGAATCAAGGCAGGCGTTGAACTTCGCGGAATCGAGCCCGAGCTCACTCGCGAAACTCTTCAGCTTGTCGTCGGTGTAGCGGCCGACGTTCAGCTTCTCATCCTCGACCTGGCCCGCCTTCGCCTGTTCAACGAAGAGGCGGTTGTGGTACTGCCAGAACTTGCCCTGGTCAGCGGCACACTGGCTGGCAAGTGCGGCCTTGACCGACTCGGTGCCGAGGATGGGGAAGTGCTGATACTCGAGCTGGACGCGGCCCGTCTTCACGAACTGCTCGATGATCTCGCCTTCCTGTTC
>CAZRUZ010000256.1:0-1651 GCA_964603275.1 uncultured Anaerolineaceae bacterium
GACAAACGCGATCGGGGTGGGCAGCGCTTCGGCGAGTACGCGTGCGACCTGGGTACCGAGGCCACCGTGTGTCTGGTGCTCCTCGGCGGTGACGATGGCTCCGGTTTCGCGGGCGGCGGCGAGCACGGCTTCGCGGTCAACGGGCTTGATCGTGGCCATATCGAGGACGCGAGCCGAGATACCCTCGGCGGCGAGCAGCTCCGCCGCCTGGAGGGCGACCGAGACCATGATCCCGCACCCGATCAGGGTCACCTCTGCGCCGGTACGGAGGGTGACGGCCCGCCCGAGCTCAAAGCGGTACGCCGAATCATGGATGGCCGGGACCTTCGGGCGGCCGGTACGCACGTAGGCGGGGCGAGTGGTCTTGCCGACGGCGACGATGGCCTGGCGGGCCGATTCGAAATCGGCGGGGACGACGACATCGAAGGGGATGAGCGAGGTGGCGAGGGCGAGGTCTTCGATGGCCTGGGCGCTCATGCCGTCTTCGCCGACGGTAACGCCACCGTGACTGGCGACGCACTTCACGTTGAGGCCGCCGCGCGGCTGGGCGACGGAGGTGCGGAGCTGGTCAAAGCAGCGCCCCGGGAGGAAGGCGGCAAAGCTGGCGATGAAGGCGGTCTTGCCGGCGGCAGCGAACCCGGCGGCGATGCCGACCATGTTCTGTTCAGCGACGCCGACGGAGAGCCAGCGTTCGGGGTACTTTTCGCCGAACTGGTAACCCATGGTGGAGACGGAAAGGTCGGCATCGATGGCGACCACATCGACGCCCTGCTCGACGAGGTCGATGAGGCCGAAGGGGTAGGCTTCGCGGGTGGCGGCGGCGGGAGCTGCGCTGGTCAAGAGAGGCCTCCGTCGATCTGGGCGAGCGCCTGCTCGAGCTGGTCTTTCGTGGGGGCCTTGCCGTGGAAGCCGGGGTTGTTCTCCATGAAGCTGACACCGCGGCCCTTGACGGTATGGGCGATAACGACGCGCGGCCGGTCGTGGGGCTTTTCGGCCTCGGCGAGGGCCTGGTCAACGGCGGCCATATCGTGGCCGTCGCATTCGATGACGTGCCAGCCGAAGCCGGCCCACATGCCGGCGGGGTTGGTCTTCATGATGTTGTCGGCGAAGCCATCGTTCTGGATGCCGTTGCGGTCGATGAGGGCGATGATGCGGTCGCCCAGGCCGAAGTGGGGGACGGCCATGGCGGCCTCCCAGACCTGGCCCTCGTTGAGCTCGCCGTCACCCATGAGCACCCAGCAGCGGTAGTCACGCTTATCGAGGCGGCCGGCGAGCGACTGGCCGATGGCGAAGCTGAGTCCCTGCCCCAGCGAGCCGCCGGACATCTCGATGCCGGGGAGCGCGCCCATTGAGGGGTGGCCCTGGAGGGGGCTGCCCAGCGTGCGGAAGCTGCCGAGGAGCTCGGTACTGAAGAAGCCGCGTTCGGCGAGGATGCTGTAGTAGAAGGGCGTGGCGTGCCCTTTCGAGAGGAAGAAGCGGTCACGGCCGGGCGCGGTGGGGTCGGCCGGGTCACAGCGCAGGTGGTTCCAGAAGAGCGAGACGCCGAGCTCGACGGAGGAAAGCGAGCCGCCGGGGTGGCCGCTCTGGGCCTGGTACACCATGGTGACGATGTGCTTGCGGACGCGCTTCGCGATATCGCGCAGCTCGTCGA
>CAZRUZ010000257.1:0-1623 GCA_964603275.1 uncultured Anaerolineaceae bacterium
GCCAGCAGATCACCGAGGAAGCGGGCCGCGCCCTGACCTCGATCATCGGCACGGTTGAACTGTCCGCCTCGCGGATGCAGGAGATCGCCCGCGACGTCCAGGGTCTGGCCTCGGGCGCGGAGCGGATCGTCACCAGCACCGAGCAGATCGCGGCCATGGCGCAGGAATCGGCCGGGAGCGCCAACCAGATGGCAGCCGGCACCACCCGCGTGACTGAGGCCATCACCCAGGTCTCCGCCACCAGCACCCAGACCAGCGCCGCCGTCCAGGACGTCTCCGCTTCCACCGAAGAGCTCTCCGCTCAGTCCGAGGAGCTCGCCGCCACCGCCAACCAGATGCGCCAGATGGCCGAGACCCTCACCGAGGCCACCTCGCGCTTCCGCCTCGCCTGAGCCACCCGGCTCAGCCAGTACAGCAACGGCCCGGACGGTTTCGTCCGGGCCGTTCTCGTTTGCGCAGGCTGGTCCGGTGGTCTACCCGCGCACGATGCGCTTCAGCGCACGCAGCACCAGCCACGCCGTGACGCCTGAGGCGAGGATCACCGGCACCGCCGAGACCGGGTCGTGCGTCCGCTTGAATTCGGCGTGGCCATCCTTGATTTCGATGAACCCCAGGGGCGAAGTCATGGCGCCGCCGCCACCCCCCGAGCCCTCGCCGATTTCGCCTGCGTCTTCCTTGCCATCGATTCCGCGGCCCGAACCGCCGCCGAACGCGAAGCGTACCTTGGCCACGGGGATCACGGTGATCTCATCACGCTCGACCGGTTCACCGAATGCGGCATGGGCCCCGGCGCGCGCGCCCACCCGTTGCGCCAGCCGTTCAAGGATGTCGTCCGCCGGGCCGGATGCCGCCTCCTGTGCCTCGCGCAGGACCCTGCTCAGATCGTCTGCCATTGCCGCACCTCCATCGAGAGTGCCTGCATGGTGCGCCCTCCGCCCCGGCGTTTCAATAGCTGCCTGTGTGCCCCGCCATTACTCCCGGAGGCCGCTCGCGTTGCGGCTCCCACGTCCGCGCGCCAGCGCCCATGCGCTCGCCTCGCGGTCCCAGGAATTGCTGAACTGTTTTTCCGCCCCGCATGCGCAGCTCCCCACCGAGGTGGGACCGCCCTGCGCCTCGATGCGCCAGCGATGTGTATGGTCCGCTCCGGATGCGTCTGTTTCGTTTCCCATGGCAGTTCCCGGTGGCAAAGGCAGTCTCATCCTTTCTTCAACGTCCGCGGCGCACGGTCAGGCGCGGCCGAATGGTTCCGGGCCCGCCGGACGGATGACGCCGGCGGGCCCGGGGGTTGTGCTGACCCGGCTCCTAGTAGCGGCGGCCGCCGCCACCACCGTAGCCGCCACCACCGCCGTAGCCGCCGCCGCCGCGGCGCTCGCCACGCTCGGCCGGGGGCTTGGCCTGGTTGACGGTGAGGCTGCGGCCGCGGAGGTCCGTGCCGTTGAGGCCGCGAATGGCGGATTCCGCCTCAGCCTGGTCGTCCATCTCCACGAAACCAAAGCCGCGCGAGCGGCCGGTCTCCCGGTCCTTCACCACCTGTGCGCTGCGGACGTTACCGAACGCAGCAAATGCAGTCTGGAGGTCGTTGTCTGTGGCGTCGTAACTCAGGTTACCGACATAGATGTTCAT
>CAZRUZ010000258.1:0-1610 GCA_964603275.1 uncultured Anaerolineaceae bacterium
AGTCGCCATCGAGCTGGACCGCCAGCCCGGGTGTCTCGATCGCCAGTTCCGGCGTGCGCAGGTGCACGATGCGTGGGTCATCGCGCCGCCCGAAGGCCACCTTTCGCGCGAGCCGCAGCGTTTCGCCGAAACCGTGCGGGCAGAACGCGATCACATCGAGCCGGCCGTCATCGATGACCGCCCCCGGCGTCAGGTGGACCTTTCCGCCGTAGAGCCGCGTGTTCCCCAGCACCATCCACGCCAGGTCGTCTTCGAAGGCAGACTCCGGTGTGGTCCAGCGGGACCGCCGGGTCCGCAGTCCCGGCGCCATCCAGGCCGCCTGCATCATGTAGGCGATGTCGCCGGCGGCGCGCTTCAGGCGCGGGTTTACGCGCGCGGTCACCGCTGCATCCCAGCCGACCCCTGCCATCAACAGGAAGCAGTGCTCCCCCGCCCGCCCCAGGTCCATGTGCACGCTCTGGCCATCCAGGTGGGCGTCAATCGCGGCCCGGATCCCCTGCGGGATGCCCGACTCTCGCGCCCAGATATTCACCGTCCCCGCAGGCACGGCGGCAAGCGCGGTCTCCGAACCCGCGAGTCCCAGCGCCGCATCGCGCACGGAGCCATCGCCGCCGATCACGAAGAGGATGTCCTCGCCGCGCTCGGCCGTTGCCCGCGCCGCTGCCGTCGCCTCGCTCGCTGAGCCCGGGGCCACGAGTGATGCCTCGACGCCCTTCCGCGCGAGGTAGCGCGTGATGCGCCCCGCATCGAAATCGCGCCCAACGCCGCGCGCCGCCTGGTTGATGAGCACCGTCCCGCGGCGCAGGCGTGTCATTGCGAGCCCCTCTCCCGCAAACGTACCATACGGACACATTCTCCCCGGAGTCCCCTGTGCTTCCCATCAAACGTGTTGACCACATCAGCATGGCCGCGCCCGCGTGGAAGGAGCAGGCCGACCGCCTCGAGCGGCTCCTCGGCTTCAAGTTCCTCCACTCCTGGCAGGCCGGCCCCAACTCCGATTTCGATGGCTCCGTCTCCCAGGTCCGCGGCACCGAAATCGAGTTCGAGGTTATCTCCCCGGCCGGCGAACGCTCCGTCCTCCAGAAGTTCCTGAGCGAGCAGGGCCCGGGGCTCCACCACATCACGGTCGAAGTTCACAGCATCCAGGAGGCCGCCGCCGGGATCGAACGCCTGGGCATGAAGCCGTTCGGGGGCATCGTCGATGACGGCATGTGGAACCTCACCTACATCCATCCGAAGGACAGCGGCGGCATCCTCTGGCAGCTCTTCGAACCCCACCGCTCGCCCGGCGAGTTCGACCGCAGCGCCGGCGGCGGAGCCGTCAACCTCCAGCGCGTCGACCACGTCTCCATGGCGGTGACGGATCTCGAACGGCAGATCGAATGGCAGCAGCGCGTCTTCGGTGGCGAAGTCGAAGGCCGTTGGAGTGAAGAGCGCCTCGGTTACCACGGCGCCATCATGACCATCCCCGGCAGCCTGCTGAAATTCGAAATGATCCAGCCATCGCGCCCCGATAGCTTTGTCCAGAAGTTCATCGATACCCGCCGCGCCGGCATGCACCACATCTGCTGCGAAGTCGCCTCGGTCGAAGAAGCCTGCGCGGGCCTCCG
>CAZRUZ010000259.1:0-1579 GCA_964603275.1 uncultured Anaerolineaceae bacterium
CGACCTCTTCGAAGAAGTCATTGTGGCTGTTGAAAAAGAAGCTGATGCGGGGGGCGAAGCTGTCGATATCGAGCCCACGGGAGAGGCCCCACTTCACGTACTCGATACCATCGGCGAGGGTGAAGGCGAGCTCCTGGGCGGCCGTCGCCCCGGCTTCGCGGATGTGGTAGCCGCTCACGCTCACCGGGTTCCAGAGCGGCATCTCGTTCGCGGCGAACTCGATCGTGTCGGTCACGAGCCGCATCGAGTGGTCCGGCGGGTAGATGAACTCGTTCTGGGCGATGTACTCCTTCAGGATGTCGTTCTGAAGGGTGCCTGCGAGCTTCGCCCTCGGGATGCCGCGCTTCTCGGCGGCGGCGATGAAGAGCGCCCAGACCACCGGGGCCGGGCTGTTGATGGTCATGGAGGTGGTGATCTTCTCGAGCGGGAGGCCGCCCAGGAGGATCTCCATGTCGCTCAGGGAGTCGACGGCGACGCCGCAGCTGCCGAACTCGCCTTCGGCCCACGGTTCGTCGTGGTCGTATCCCATGAGGGTGGGCATGTCGAAGGCGATGCTGAGGCCGTTGTTGCCGGTGGCGAGGAGGTCCTTGTAGCGCTGGTTGGTCTCTTCGACCGAGCCAAAGCCGCTGAACATGCGGATGGTCCAGGGCTTGCCGCGATAGCCGGTGCGGTGGATACCACGAGTGAAGGGGTAGGCGCCGGGGAGATTAATGTCGCGTTCGTAGTCGATGCTGGCGATGTCTGTGGGGTCGTAGAGGCGCTCGATCGGGCGGCCGGAGACGGTCATGAAGGGGCCTGCCTGCTCTTTGCCTTCGTTCAGGACAGCCTCGTCGTACTCGGCCCGGAGTTGTTTCGCGCGGTCGGTATCCATGTGCGGCCTCCCGGACTGGACTGGTGGAGTCAGTGTATCCGGAAGCGCACGGATCGCGGCGGGCGATGCCCATGGGGGCGCGGGGCTGTACGCTAGGCGCCATGGCGAAAGACGAATCCTTCGACATCACCACCGGATGCGACCTCCAGGAGGTTGCGAACGCGGTCAACCAGGCGCGCAAGGAGATCTCCACGCGGTTCGATTTCAAGAACGTCGTCGCGGAGATCGACTATGAGCACGGCGCGACGAAGATGGGGCTACACGCCGCGGACGACTACAAGCTTGAGGCGATGTGGCAGGTGCTCATGCAGCGGCTGATCGCGCGGAACGTGCCGGTGAAGAACCTGGTGCGGGGGACGGCGCAGAAGGCTTCCGCCGGGACCATCCGGCAGGATGTGACGCTGGTACAGGGCATCGAACAGGACATCGCGAAGAAGATCGTGAAGTTCGTGAAGGACCAGAAGTACAAGAAGGCGCAGGCGCAGATCCAGGGGGATGCCGTGCGGGTGAGCAGCCCCAGCCGCGATGAACTGCAGCAGGTCATCACGGACCTGAAGCAGGAGGACTACGGGATCGAGCTGAAGTTCGGGAACTTCCGCTAGCGGGCCTGCCAGGGCAGGTTCAGCGATCGCCGGGAGAGACTCCCGCGCCGAAGGCATCGCGGAGCGCGGCGATGCGGCTCCGCTCGGCAAGCAGGTTGAGGATTTC
>CAZRUZ010000260.1:0-1574 GCA_964603275.1 uncultured Anaerolineaceae bacterium
AGGTCCATGAGCATGATGTGGAAGCCGCCGGGCTTGAGTTCGAGCATGCCGTTGGCCGGGACGGGGAAGCCGCCGGCCTTCTCCTGCATCTTCGAGCTTGAGCCTTCCGTGATGACTTCGTGGAGCTGGACGGTGCCGGTCAGCGGGGTGGTGGCCTTGACCAGGGTATCGGCGGCGCCGGAGTTGTGGACCATCATGTAGGCGGCCGAGACTTCGTTGGTGGTGGGGCGGACCCATTCACCGGAGATGGTGAGGTCGCCGGCCTTCGTGCCATCGGTGACGGCCGGGGTGGTACCGGGGGTGGCATCGTCATCATCGTCGTCGTCGCCGCAGGCGACGGTGGTGAAAGCGATGGCAAGGGTCAGGAGGAGGAGCAGCGCGGCGAACGGGCCGCGGCGGAGGATGCGAGTCATTCGGGGGTGTATCCCTTCTTCACGAGTAGTGGGAGGTCGTTGAGCCACTCGGTCTGACCCATGCCGGACGGGTAGACCAGGTAGCCGTTGTTGTCGGTGGTGAACGCGATCACGTAGGCCGCGTGGTTGACGGCGTAGTTGCCGCCGCCGAGGTCGGTGCGTGATGCGGGCTCGATGCCGAGTGCGCGCTGGAAGTCATCCATGAGTTCGCGCGGGCCGGTGAGGCCGATGAAGTTCTCATCGAAGGTATCGAGGTAGCTCTTGAGCACCTCGGAGGTATCACGCTCGGGGTCGGCAGTCGCGAAGACGACCTTGACCTTTTTGCTGATGTCATCGGGGAGCTGGGCGATGGCCTCGCTCATTTCGTAGAGGTGTGTCGGGCAGATATCGGGGCAGTGGGTATACCCCACGTAGAGCAGGGTGATGTAGCCCTCGGTCTCTTTCCGCAGGTCGAACTTCTCGCCGTTCTCATCGAGGAGGATGGCGTCGGGTTTTTCGAAGGGCGGCTGGACTTTGGCGCCCATGTAGGTATCGCCGCCGCTCTCGCCGCCGTTGTCGTCATCGTCGTCGTCTCCACCGCAGGCGGCGAGCGCGAATGCGGCCAGGAGGACGCCGAGCAGGGTTGCCGCGAAGCGGACGGAATTGCGCATGACTAACTCCAGGTGTGGTGGCGGCCCGTGCCCCGCGGCGCGGGCGGCCAGAGGGAACCACCGCTCGTGATGATCTTCACAGAGCATACGGCGGCCGGTGAGGTCCGGATGGCCCAAAGGGCGGCTCCGGTGGACCCAACGGGGGCCGGAAGGGGGCGGTCAGTGGGCATGTTCCGCCCCGGCGGAATCGTGGTGCACGCCCCCAGCCTCGTAAAGGTAGCCCCAGACGGACTGCGAGAATTCGTGCCAGGCGGTGTGGGCCTTACCGGCGGTCTCTTCGACCCGCGCCATATCCGGGGTGTCGCTATCGAGCGCGTGGGACATGTCGCGGAGGAGGCCGGCGAGGGCCAGCGCCTGCTTATCGAGGTCGTCGGTGGGCCAATCGGTCAGGCGGGCAAGCGTCTCCAGGCGCAGGGCGGTTGTCCGCGCCGTCGCCGGGATCGTCTTGTCCAGGACGATGGTCTCGTGGACCTCGTGGAGGCCGGATGCATCCATGATGCTGATGGCGGCG
>CAZRUZ010000261.1:0-1567 GCA_964603275.1 uncultured Anaerolineaceae bacterium
CCCGCGCGAACCCCACCGTCATCGCGTTCAGCCCCGCCTTCGCCGCCGCATAGGGGATCACGTTCGCCCCCGGGTTCTGCGATGCCGTGCTCGAGACCATGATGATCGAGCCGCCATCCCCTTCCGCCATCCGTGTCCCGACGATCGACGTCAGCCGGAACGGCCCCTTCAGGTTCACGTCGAGCACCTTGTCGTACAGCGCCTCGCTGACGTCCGCCACCCGCTCGTACACCGGCGACATCCCGGCGTTGTTCACCAGTATGTCGACCTTCCCGAACTCCCCGTAGGCGCGTTCCGCGAGCTGCTCCACCTGCTGCCATTCACCGGCGTGGGCGGCGACCGCCAGGGCCCGCCGGCCGGTTTCGCGCCGGACTTCGGCCGCCAGCGCCTCGCATGCATCGAGCTTCCGGCTCGCGATGACCACGTCGGCGCCGTGCCGCGCGAAGGCCAGTACCATCTCTCGCCCAAGCCCCCGGCTCCCGCCGGTCACGAGCGCAACCTTCCCGGTCAGGTCGAACAGGTCAGGCTGTTCCATCGCCTCTCCCCCGCGCATTTGCCGTTATCCTACCGATCCCACGCCGCGTCATCGCGCCGGACGGGGGGAGGTACTCCATGGTCACCGTTTTCAGAACGCCCGAGGATCGCTTTGCCGGGCTCCACGGCTACCCGTTCGTGCCCAATTACCTCGAAATCCCGCTGCTTGATGGCCCGTCAGTCCGCATGCACTACCTCGATGAGGGCGACCCCGCCGGGCCCGTGATGCTCATGGTCCACGGTATGCCGACCTGGTCGTACCTCTACCGCCGCATGATCCCGCCGTTGGTTGAAGCTGGCTTCCGCTGCATCGTCCCCGACCACATCGGCTTCGGGAAGAGCGACAAAGTCCTCGATGACGGTTGGTATTCGATCGACCGCCACCGTCAGCACCTCGGTCAGCTCATCACCGCCCTGGACCTCGGGCGCGTCACGCTCGTCTGCCAGGATTGGGGCGGCCCCATCGGTCTCAG
This sequence comes from uncultured Anaerolineaceae bacterium, assembly GCA_964603275.1. Lineage (GTDB taxonomy): Bacteria > Chloroflexota > Dehalococcoidia > Tepidiformales > Tepidiformaceae > Amarobacter. Next base: position 1,008 of record CAZRUZ010000261.1, read on the forward strand.
CCAGGCCACTGCCGCGCCCGCCCGCTTCGAACGGCTGGTGATCATGAACACCTGGCTGCACCATGCGGCGTTCGAATACACCGCGGCGGTGAGGCGCTGGCACGCGGCGTGGTTGCCTGGCGGTGCGATGGAGCAGGCCCAGGGTTGCGGCCTCGTCATGCAGATGTACCTTGGCAACTTCCCGGCTGGCTCAACCCCCCTGACCCCGGAGGGTGCGTTCGCGGCCTATGAAGCGCCCTTCCCTGACCGCGAATCGAAGGCCGGACCGCGCCGCTTCCCGCTTTCCATACCTCTGGATGGCGGGCCTGAAGCTGCCACCCAGGAGCGCACCTTCGATACGCTCAGGTTCTGGGCCAAGCCCATCCATTTCGTCTGGGGCGAACGCGACGAGATCTTCACTCCCGCGTGGGGGCGCGCATGGGCATCCCGCTATCCGCAGGCGACCTACGACGGCCTCGATGCCGGGCACTTCCTTCAGGAATCCCATGGGCCCGAGATCGCGGAAATCCTCCTGCGGCGGCTGGCGGAGGAATAAACGCCGTCAGCCGCCCGGTTCCGGT
>CAZRUZ010000262.1:0-1541 GCA_964603275.1 uncultured Anaerolineaceae bacterium
CTGGTACTACTTCTACAACCGCGTGAGCGAGGCCGACGTGGTGGCGAACCTGGACGCCATGGTGCGCGAGGGCCATCCCGCCGAGTACGTCCAGATTGATGACGGCTTCCAGGCGCACACCGGCGACTGGCTCACGCCGAACGCAAAATTCCCATCGGGCATGAAGGCGCTAGCGGACCGCATCCGCGAAGCTGGCTACCGGCCCGGGCTCTGGCTGGCGCCGTTCGTCCTGAACGAGGACTCCGCCGCCCTGCGCGAGCACCCGGAGATGGCGCTGAAGACATCCGCGGGCGAAACCGTGTTCGTGCAGACGTGGCTGGGGCGCTGTGCGGTCCTCGATTGCACGAACCCGGAATCCGAGGGGTGGCTGCGGAACGTGATCCGGACCGTGGTGCGGGAGTGGGGGTACATGTACCTGAAGCTCGACGCGCTGGCCTACGCCGCGAGCCCCGCTTCACGCGTGCGCTACCACGCAACGGGCACGACGGCCGCGATGAACCTGCGGCGCGGCCTCGAGATCATCCGGGAAGAAGCGGGCGACGAGACGTTCATCCTCGGATGCACCTGCCACTTCGGCCCGGCGATCGGGCTGGTCGACGCGATGCGGGTGGGCCCGGATGTGAAAGAGACCTGGGCGGCGGGCCCGAACCCCTCGGTGAAACACGCGATGCGACTGACGCTGCAGCGCAACTGGATGCACAACCGCTGGTGGGCGAACGACCCCGACTGCCTGATCGTGCGGGAGACGGACACGGAGCTGGGCGAGGCCGAGACACGCTTCCTCGCCACCGGCATCGCGCTCAGCGGGGGCATGGTCGTGGCGAGCGACGACCTGCCGAAGGTAGGGCAGGACCGGCAGGAGATCGCGCTCGCGCTCTTCCCTCCGCCGGGGGTGGCCGCGCGGCCGTTCGAGCCCGCTGATGCTCCGGTGCCGCGCGCCTGGCGGGCCGACCTCGGCGAAGGGCGGGCGCTCATCGGCATCTTGAACTGGGACGACACGGCGGTGTGGGTTCCCTGGGGAGAGCTGCTGAAGCCCGGCGAAGTCGCGTTCGACGTCTGGAACGGGCGGATGCTGCCGATGGGCGACGTGTACCTCCGCCCGCACGAAGGTGCGCTGTGGCAGGTGACCGGACCGGGCAAGACGCCGCGGGTCGTGGGCGATACCGGCCACCTGGCGTACGAGGGGCTCTACCAACGGCAGGTCAGCGGGCGGCTGCAGGTGCGAAACGATGGGCGCAGGGCGCGCACGATCGCCATCCAGCACCGGGGGCAGGCGTGGGAGGTGGACATGGAATCGGGCGAGATGCGCTGGTTCGATTAGCCGCCGTACTTCACGCCGAGCTCGTCCAGGGTCAGGACCTTTGCTTCCCGCTTGAGGACCGCGTTGGTGACTTCGCCGACCACGCAGCTGTGGTCGCCGAGGTCGACCTCGCCGACCATTTTGCCTTCGACGAAGGCGGGAGCGGCGCTGATGACCGGGGCGCCGGTCTGGTGGCGTTCGATCGCCTGGCCGTTGATCGTGCCGCCTTCGGCGGTGGTCG
>CAZRUZ010000263.1:0-1539 GCA_964603275.1 uncultured Anaerolineaceae bacterium
TCGAACGCCTCGGTGCGGCTGCCCATGGCCAGCTGGCCGCTATCGAGGACTTCCATCACGGCGCGCTTTTCGGCATCGCCAACGAGGGGCTTTGCGACCGGGATGAACGGGCGGTCGACGGTGGTCATGCGGTGCTCCTTCGCGGGGGACGCTAGGTTTCGAGAGTACCAAGGCCGGCGGCTGTGCGCTGGTAACGGCGGCCGCATTCGGGACAGATCAATTCCTCGGATAGTGGGTGGGCGCACATGCAGGCCCAGCCGCGCTGGCGGGCGGGATTCCCGGCGACGACTGCATGGTCGGGGACATCCTTTGTGACCACGGAGCCAGCGGCGACCAGCGCCCAGCGGCCGATGGTCAGCCCGGGGAGGATGACCGACCGGGAGCCGATGGCGGCGCCAAAGCGGGCGACCGAACCCTGGAGCTCCCAGTCACTGGCGGCTTTGAGCGAACCATCCGGGTTGATCGCGCGGGGGTAGCGGTCGTTGGTGAAAACCACCTCGGGCCCGACGAACACGCCATCCTCGAGGGTGTTGCCCTCGTAGACGCAGGAGTAGTTCTGGACCTTACAGTTGGCGCCGAGGGAGACATCGGCGCCGATGTAGACGCCCTTGCCGATGATGCAGCCGGGACCGATCGTGGCGCGTTCGCGCACCTGGGCCTGGTGCCAGATGCTGGCGCCGTCGCCGATCGAGGCCTGGTCACTGACCTCGGCGGTGGGATGGACGCGGTAACCGCTCACGGCGTGGCCGGATTCCCGGAGGCCGGGCTGGGAGTGTCGAGTTCGGCCGGGTCACGGTCCTCGGAGTACATGCGGGCGACGAGGTGGATGCGGCGGCGCAGCTCTTCCTGGTCATCCCAGAGGACCGCATCGACCTCATCGACGAGGCGGCGGATTTCTGCCTCGGTAATCTCGACGAGGGCGGTCAGGCGCATGACCTTGGGGTGGTCGGTGGGTTCGAGGTGTTCGAAGTCGGCGACGAGTTCCTCGCGCAGCTTCTCGCCAGGGCGGGTACCGGTAATGACCACCTCGATGTCATCACCGGGGCGCAGGCCGCGAAGGCGGATCATGCGCTCGGCCAGTTCGAGCATGTTGATCTCCTGGCCCATGTCCAGCATGTAGATGTTCCCGCTGCCGCCGAAGGTGCCGGCCTGGATGACGAGGCTCACGGCCTCGGGGATGCTGATGAAGTAGCGCATCATGTCGGGGTGGGTGACGGTAACTGGGCCGCCGCGCTCAATCTGGCGCATGAAGGTCAGCGGCGCCGAGCCCCGGCTTCCCATGACGTTGCCAAAGCGGACGGCGACGAAGCGGGTGTGCTCGCTTTCCCGGGCCAGGGCGAGGACCATGAGTTCCGCGATGCGCTTCGTGGCGCCCATGATGCTGGTGGGGCGCACGGCCTTATCGGTGGAGATGAGGACGAAGGTACCGGCCTGGTAGGTACGCGCGGCTGTCGCGACGTTGAGCGTCCCCAGGACGTTCGCCCGGAACGCCTCGTCGGGGTTGGATTCGAGCATGGGCACGTGCTTATAGGCGGCGGC
>CAZRUZ010000264.1:0-1532 GCA_964603275.1 uncultured Anaerolineaceae bacterium
GACCCCGAGGTCCAGCGCGACCTCAAGCTCGTCCCCTACAGCGTCGCGGCTGCCGCCAATGGCGACTCCAGCGTGAAACTCGGCGACCGCAGCTACAGCCCGCCCGAGATCAGCGCCATGATCCTCCAGAAGCTCAAGGCCGACGCGGAGGCCTACCTGGGTGAACCGGTCACCGAGGCGGTCATCACCGTCCCCGCCTACTTCAACGATGCCCAGCGCCAGGCCACCAAGGATGCCGGCAAGATCGCCGGCCTCGAGGTGCTGCGCATCATCAACGAGCCGACGGCCGCCGCGCTCGCCTACGGCCTCGATAAGAAGCACGACGAGCTCATCGCCGTGTATGACCTTGGCGGCGGCACCTTCGATATCTCCATCCTCGAGCTCGGCGAGGGCACCTTCCAGGTGCTCAGCACCAACGGTGATACCCACCTCGGCGGAGACGACTTCGACCAGCGCGTCATCGACTGGCTCATCGAGGAGTTCAAGAAGGCCGAGGGCATCGACCTCCGCCAGGACCGCCAGGCCCTCCAGCGCCTCAAGGCCGAAGCCGAAAAGGCGAAGATCGAGCTTTCCAGCGCCCAGCAGACCGAGATCAACCTCCCGTTCATCACGGCGGATGCCAGCGGGCCCAAGCACCTCAACATCACGCTCACCCGCTCGAAGCTCGAACAGCTCGTCGGCGACCTCCTGACCGGCACCCTCGAACCGGTGAAGAAGGCCCTCGCCGACGCCGGCAAGAAGGGCGCCGACATCGACGAAATCGTCCTCGTCGGCGGCCAGACCCGCATGCCCGCGGTCCAGAAGATCGTCGCCGACTTCTTCGGCAAGGACCCGCACAAAGGCGTCAACCCGGATGAAGTGGTCGCCATCGGCGCGGCGGTGCAGGCCGGCGTGCTCAAGGGCGAAGTGAAGGATGTCCTCCTCCTCGACGTCACCCCGCTGACCCTCGGCATCGAGACCCTCGGCGGCGTGATGACCCCGATCATCCAGCGCAACACCACCATCCCGACCGCGAAGAGCCAGACCTTCAGCACCGCGGCCGATAACCAGCCCAGCGTCGAGATCCACGTCCTCCAGGGCGAACGGCCGATGTCGGGCGACAACAAGTCGCTCGGCCGCTTCATCCTCGATGGCATCCTCCCGGCGCCGCGCGGCATCCCCCAGATCGAGGTCACGTTCGATATCGACGCGAACGGCATCGTGAACGTCTCGGCCAAGGACAAGGGCAGCGGACGCGAGCAGAAGATCACGATCCAGTCCTCGAGCGGCCTTTCGAAGGACGAGATCGAGAAGATGCAGCGCGAGGCCGAGCTCTTCGCCGATGAGGACCGCAAGAAGCGCGAGTCGATCGAGCTCAAGAACACCGCCGACTCGATGGCCTACCAGGCCGAAAAGACCCTCCGCGACAACGCCGACAAGGTCCCGGCGGAGCTCAAGGACGATGTCGAGGCGAAGGTGAAGGACGTCCGCGCCGCCATCGAAGCCGACGACGCCGACCGCATGCGGAGCAGCACCGACGCCCTCAGTGCTTC
>CAZRUZ010000265.1:0-1525 GCA_964603275.1 uncultured Anaerolineaceae bacterium
GCTTGGCCATGATGTGGGCCTTGTGGGCTTCGACGGTCTTGACGCTGATGTAGAGTTCGTTGGCGATGCCCTGGTTGGTGAAGCCTTCGGCGATGAGTTGGAGGACTTCGCGTTCGCGGCTGGTGAGGGCATCGACGCCGGCGCGCTGGTCAGAGCGCTTGGCCTGGTAGAGGACCTCGGCGAGGTCGAAGCCTTCGCTGAGGGCGCTGGAGAAGTAGCTGTTGCCGCGATGGACGGTCTGGATGGCGAGGACGAGCTCGCTGACATCGGACTTCTTGATGATGTAGCCGGAGGCGCCGGAGCGGATGGAATCGAGGAGCTGATCCTCATCCACAAAGCCGCTGAGCATGACGACGCGGGTGCCGGGGCTGCTGCGGCGGATCTGGCGGGTGGCTTCGAGGCCGTTGAGGCCTGGCATGACGACATCCATGAGGACGACATCGGGCTGGAGGCGTTCGACGGTTTGGACGGCTTCGCGGCCGTTTTCGACATCGCCGATGACCTGGAGCTCTGGCTGGCTTTCGAGGAGCATCCGGAGGGCCTGGCGGATGACGGCGTGGTCATCGACAAGGAGGATGCGGATGGGGTTCTGCGCGCGGCCGGAATTTGGGGACGATGCCTGGCTTGAAGTGGACCGGACAGGCATTGGGGTTCGGCCATTCGTGCGGACGCTATTCACGGGGATGCTCCTCTGGTTGGTTCCCATCGGCGGGGTTGCGGCCTGCCGCCGCTGGGGGGCAGGTGGTTCCCTGATGGGCCCGGGGGATGGTGCTGTGGTGATTCCCCCAGGACAACGAGAAGTCTAGGCAGGGCGTGCGCGGGGCGTATTGGGAGAAACCCGAATAGTGTTCGGGCGAACCCCGACGGGTTGGGGCGGCAGAACGCGGTGATCGGCCGGGGGCGGTTGCGGAGGGGGAACGCAGTAGGGCCCGGGGTGTAATCCCGGGCCCGGAGTGGCACGACCAGTAGGCGTGGTTCAGTCGGTGAAAAAGGCGCGTTCGGCGTGGCCTGGTTCGCTGGCGAGGTGGATTTCGGAGCGCAGGGACATGACGGTCTGGCTGTTGGCGGCTGCCTCGGCGACGTTCTCGTTTTCGTAGATGGCGATGCGGGCGATCTCGCCGCTGTCATCGTGGGGTTTGAGGACGTGGCTGGCGAGGCAGCCGGGCTGCGCGCCGACAACCTCAGCGAGCTTGCGCATGAGTTCTTCGAGACGGACCTCCTCGCCGCGGCGAGGTTTCGCGATGGAAAGCCGGATGTATGGCATGAACGTTACGCCCCCTGTGTGCGCGAATCATAGAGAGTGGCGTGCGGGAAGGAAAGCGAAAACCCCCGCTGTTGGGCGGGGGTTTTCGAATGTGTGGCGGGAAGAATCAGAGCCGGAGCTTGCCGTGAGACGGCTGGCGGCGGCGCTGGCGCTGGGGGAGTGCGGCCTCTTCGGCGGCGAGGTCGATGGGGGGGCTGGTGAGCACCTCGTGGACGTAGCCGCACATGATGCAGCTACCGTAGGTGCCGTGCCAGTCGCGCT
>CAZRUZ010000266.1:0-1521 GCA_964603275.1 uncultured Anaerolineaceae bacterium
CGGACCTCAAGCGCGACCCGCGCTTCGCCCTGCACGGCCCAACCTTCCACCCCGAGGAGGGTAAGGAGCGCGACTGGCCGGGCGAGGCGAAGATCGCCGGGAGGGCCACCCTCGTGGCCACGGACGAGGCAGAGGGTCAGCCGGCCGGGGAGACGTTCATCGCCGACATCACCGAGGTCGTGATCACCGGCCTCAACCCCGAAGGCACCATGCTCGTGGTCGAGTGGTGGACACCCGGGCGCGGCCTCCAGAGGCTCGAGCGCGAGTAGTCCCCGGCCGGGCCCATGTCTTGCGCCAGGAATGCTTGACACCAGGCCACACTGGAAGTCAACATACAACCAAATGGTTGTACGAAGCGCCCCGCTCCCCCCCGCACGCGATGAACAGGTCAACCGGATCTTCCGGGCGCTCGCCGACCCGACCCGCCGCGACATCATCCGGCGCACCCTCGCGCGCGAGGCCACCGTCTCCGAGCTCGCCGCCGCCTACGACATGTCGTTCGCGGCGGTCCAGAAGCACGTTGCGGTCCTCGAAGGCGCCGGACTCGTGACGAAGCACGCCAGTGGCCGCGAGCGCATCGTCGGAGGCAATCCTGACGCCATCCGCCGTGCCCAGTCCCTGCTGGACGGCTACGAACAGATCTGGCGTGGCCGCGTCGCGCGCCTCGACGCCCTCCTCGCCGCCGACTGACTCTCACCCACGAAAGGCCCCACCATGCCCATCACCTCCGTCGTTAAGGACCCCGCCACGCTCACCATGACGGTCGTCGCCGACTTCCCCGTGCCGGTTCGCCGGCTCTGGGATGCCTACGCCGACCCGCGCCAGATCGAGAAGTTCTGGGGCCCGCCCGAATGGCCCGCCACCTTCACCAGGCACGATATGGCCGCCGGCGGCCGTTCGGTCTACGCCATGACTGGCCCCGCCGGCGAACAGTCCAACGGCTATTGGGAGTTCCTGTCGGTCGATGCCCCACGCTCGTTCGAAGTGCGCGACGGCTTCGCCCACCCCGATGGCTCGCCGGACCCGGACATGCCCTCGATGCGCATGGTCTACGCCTTCGAAGCCACCGCTGCCGGGTCGCGTCTCACCGCCACCACCTACTTCCCCTCGCTCCAGACCCTCGAACAGCTGATCGAAATGGGCATGGAGGAGGGCATGACTGCCGCCATGGGCCAGATCGACGCCGTTGTTGCCGACCTCGCGTCGTTCGCCGCCGGCCGCGCCACCGAGGCGCAGCTCCTGAGCGACACCCTTGTCCGCGTCAGCCGGGTGATTCGAGGCAGCGCGCAGCAGGTGTGGGATGCCCACCACGATCCCGCCCTTCTTCAGCGCTGGCTGCTGGGCCCGGACGGCTGGACGATGCCCGTCTGCGAAGTCGCAACCTCCGCCGGCGGGACCTACCGCTACGAGTGGGAGTCCGAAGACGGCGCCGAGCGCTTCGGGTTCACCGGCGAACTGTTGGAGTGGCAGTTCTTCCCGATCTGGGGCCCGCTGGGCGCGGCCATCGAAGGCCGGCTGGGA
>CAZRUZ010000267.1:0-1508 GCA_964603275.1 uncultured Anaerolineaceae bacterium
GGGCTGCTCCTCTTCGTCGGCTCGCTCTCCGCGGTGTTTGAGTGGGCCGCCGCACACGGCCATACCAATCGCACGCTGTTCGAAACGCTCGGGGTCGAGTGGGCGATCCCCTGCGAGCCCGGCCAGACCGAGAACTGCTACTCAGGCCAGCTCTCGCCCCGGACCGACCGCTGGTACCCGAGCGAGTACTGGTTCTGGTGGCGTGGCACCCGCATCATTCCCGGCACCATCACCGAGTTCCCCTTCTTCAGCTTCCTCCTCGGGGACCTGCACCCCCACGTGATGTCGCTCCCGCTCGTCGTACTTTCGCTTGCGGTGACGGCCGCGTTCTGGAGGGGCCGAGGTGTACTCGACTGGCGCCGGCACCGCCGTGAGCCGTTCTTCGCCATCATCCTGGCGCTGGTCGTCGGCGGACTCGCCTTCCAGAACGCGTGGGACGTTATCACTTTTACCGCGCTGCTCGGCCTGGCCGCCTGGGCCCGGAACCTGCGCCGGCTGCCGCTCCCGGCCGCCACGGCCGCAACCGCCGGGTACCTGGGGCCGGTCGTGGCCCTGGCGCTCATCGCCTACGCCCCGTGGTGGCTGACCTTTGGCTCCCAGGCTGATGGGCTCTACGCGTACATCGGCGCGGGGACCCGGCCCGCTCACGCCTTCCTCCAGTTCGGGCCGCTCCTCGCCGCCGGGCTCCTCACCACCGTCCTTGCCGCACGCGGCCGCTCACGGCCCTGGCTCGCCGATGCGGTCCTGGCGACAGCATGGTTGCCGCTCCTGCCCTTCGTCGGCTGGCTGCTCCTTGCCGGGGTCCGAGGCGACATGTCCGAGGCATTTGACGCGCGCACCGGCGGCGGCTGGGTCACGCTTGGCGCCTATGCCCTTGCCGTCTGGGTCCTCGCGACCGCCGCGGTCCTCCTCGCCGCAACCCGGCATGCGGGCGCCCCCCTCGCAGCCCTCGCGGCAACCGGGGCCCTGCTCCTTTACGGCGGCGAACTGTACTTCATCCGTGACGTCTTTTACGGCTCAGTCCCGCGTCTCAACACCGTCTTCAAGCTCTCGTACCAGGCGTGGGTGCTCCTGTCTCTCGCCGGCGGCGCCGGGATCGCCCTGGCGCTCAGGCGGGCAGCCGCCGAGCGTGCCGTCATCGGATATCTCGGCATCCCGGCCGCGCTCCTGGCGGTCGCCGGGCTCGCCTACCCGCTGACCGCCTCCTTCAACCGCACCGAGGGTTTCACCCGCGAGACCTCGGTCTATGGGCTGACTTCGGTCGCACGGAGCGACCCCAACGACTACGCTCTGATGCGCTGGATCCAGGAAAACACCGCGCCCGGCGATGTCATCGTCGAAGCAACGGGCCGGCGCTGGAATAGTGGCGCGGGGGCAGGACCGGTGATCGTGAACGCGGGCGTGGACTATTCCGATGCGGGCCGCATTGCCGCCCGCACTGGCCGCCAAACCCCCATTGGGTGGTACTTCCACGAAGTGCAGTGGCGGGGTGACACCCCGGCGAACAA